>CALRIY020000025.1:0-35717 GCA_943364975.1 Synechococcus sp. UW140 | reverse complement strand
TGGCCGCTTTCGCCACGCGGTCCACGGCAAGGATGAATGCACCGATCCTCAGCGGTACTTTGTGACGGTCGGACATTGCGTACACAGCCGAATAACTGGAGGTCATGATCTTCTCCAATTCGCTCAGCACACGGGAGTATTCCCAGCGGAACCGCTGCACATTCTGGACCCACTCGAAGTAGCTGACCGTCACCCCGCCGGCATTGGCATAGATATCGGGCACGACCGGTATCTTTCGCGCCGCGAAGATCTCATCCGCCTCGAATGAGGTCGGACCGTTCGCCGCTTCGATGATCATCTTTGCCTGGACCTTTCCGGCATTATCGGCGCGCAGCTGATTGCCGAGCGCAGCAGGAATGAGCACATCACATTTCAACTCGAGCAATTCCTCATTGGTCAGCTTCACGCAGCCCTTCATTCCGGTGACGCTCCCCGTCCCTTTGATCTGCGCCGTTGCATCAGCAAACCGGATACCGCGGGGATTGTAAATTCCCCCTTTCACGTCGCTGATCCCGACCACCTTCACTCCCATCTCCTGTTCCAAAATTCGGGCCGTGTGGGAACCGACATTCCCGAATCCCTGCACCGCCACAGTGATCTTGCGCAGATCCAGATGATAGGTCTTTGCCGCTTCACGCAATGCAATGCAGACGCCCCGTCCCGTCGCCTCTTCTCTTCCGAGCGAACCGCCAAGTTCCACCGGCTTTCCCGTCACAACCGCGGGGGAATACCCGTGTGTTTTGCTGTACTCATCCATCATCCACGCCATTGTCTGTGCATTCGTATTCACATCGGGGGCGGGAATATCCTCCGAAGGACCGATGATGACATCGATCTTGGAAGTGAATGACCGGGTGAGGCGTTCCAGTTCGCCGACGGACAATTTCGTCGGATCGATCGTGACCCCTCCTTTGGCACCGCCGAACGGGATATCCACGACCGAAGTTTTCCAGGTCATCAGCGAAGCCAGTGCGCGGACCTCATCCAGATCCACTTCCTGATGATACCGGATCCCGCCTTTGTACGGACCTCGCGCATTGTTGTGCTGAACGCGGTATCCGATCACCGAATGAAGCTTGCCGTCATCCATCATCACCGGTAATTCTACTTTCAGTTCACGGTCCGGAGTGCGGATGAGCATCGCCAATTCTTCGTTCAGACCGATCTTTTTGGCGGCGAGTTCGAAATTGTGCAGCACCGTACTGTACGGATTGTGTGAATGGTGCGGCGTGGGAGCTGTTAGTGTTCGCTGCGGAGAGGCGGGCATAATTCCCGAAACGGATTTTGGTGCCGGTTTCGCTGCCGAACGATGTTTTGGCTTGGGTGCCGACGAATGTTTTTTTACCGTTTTGGCTTTGGAACGTTTCGATGCGGGCTTCCTGGACTTCTTTGCCATACGACATTCCTTTCGGAGAACGATGAACCTGTGAGGTCCGGACAGAAACATGTCCGCGGATTAAGTTCAATCCACTGCGGACAGCATCCGTTCGGTGAAGATACGGTCATGTACTGCGTTGGTCCAACTGATAATTCTTATACCAGCGTAAGTCGTGATAGAGCTGCATCAGATTCTGCATCGTCAGCGTGTTCATCTCCAGATAGTCCCCGGCAAAATGGGCGCGGGTCACTGCATCGGCCGATTCCAACAGCGACCGGAGCACGGATTGGGATTTGGCGATCTGTGCCGTGAACTCCGCCGAGAGTTTCTCATAACCGTTTCCGTCCTTTCCGATGCGCTGCATCAGCTCGAACGATTTGATGATGAACTTCGATGAGAATGCGAGATCGTCCAGCAGTTCCTGTTTGGAATGTTCTTCGGCGATCTGCAGCAACGTGCCGAGGTCCAATGAACGTTTCAAGGTCTTCCCTGAAGATTCATTGATGGAAGAAAGGAGTGTCCGTGTTGATGGGGTCAATGTCATGGCGTTAAATGTGCGATAATATAGATGAAGAGGTCACGAGATGCAACGGTATCGGATCCGCACTGGCATACAATATGAAAATATACATTCTTTATTGCCCATTTTGAGCACATTTCGTTATGTTCTACGCTCAAAACTTCATGGACATAATATTTTCACGGGTCAAAGTGTTTCCAGACCAAAAACTCTTTGACGCTCAGAAACAAGGCTGTCAAGAAATTCTATTCGCAAGATGAACCAATCTTAATAGCTTCCTTATGTTGCATTAATGTTTGAGCAGTATCTTAAGAATATCATCATAAAGGAATGGCCGTGACCTATATTTTTTTCAATCGCGATGAACGATCCATTGCATTACAATTAGCATTAATGCTGGAAGAAGCAGGGATCACCACTGGTTTGTACACCCATACCGAGAAGAGTATGACCAATGACATGCTCACTTCTACCCGAGCGGTGATCTTAATTCTTTCCCCACTATCTGTGACAACCTTCGATCAATTCCATGCTTCGATCGAGTTGGTTCAACAGCATAAAAAGACGATCCTGCCGTTATTATATGGAATGAGCAGAGCAGAATTTGATACAAAACAGACCCCGTGGAGGAAAGTTGTCGGGACATCTGCATCGGTCCAGTTGAAAGAAGAGACGATCGGAGAGGTTCTTCCTAAACTCGTCTCTGCGTTGAAAGGGATTGGCGTAGAACAGAGCGCAGGCACTAATACACAGAGGATCATCACCATCCGGGAAGATCTGGTCAAAGAGAAACAACACACTGTTGCATCGGCAACACAGCAGAAGTCGGAAGGACCATCACCATCACGGATCAGGTTCTCCCTTCCGGTCATCATCGGCGTACTCATCCTCTTCATCGGATCGATCGCCGGATATCTGTACTTTTCGTCATCGACTGCTCCTCTGGAACGGACAGTACTTCGAATCCATGGTTCCAACACGATCGGCGCAAAGCTCGTTCCGGCATTGGTCGAAGGATTCGTAAAAAGTCTCGGTGGCAATTCACTGCAATGGAACACCGGTTCGAGCCATCTTGAAAAATATGCCCACTTCACACTTCCTGATTCCATGAACAGTTCCGTGATCGAAGTGTTCGCACACGGTTCATCCTTTGCATTTAGAGACCTTGGGAATAATACCTGCGATATTGGAATGTCTTCCCGTGAGATCAAAAATGAAGAGGCGATTCTTCTTCAAAGCCGCGGTCTCGGCAATATGATGAGCCAATCCAATGAACACATCCTGGGTCTTGACGGTCTTGCCATCATTGCCCACTCAAGCAATCCTCTCCGTACATTGTCGATCGAACAAGTGGGAAGGATTTTTTCCGGAGAGATCGTAAACTGGAAAACCATCACCGGTGAGAATGGGACGATCACATTGTACGCGCGGGATACCAACAGCGGCACACATGAGACATTCCAGCATCTTGTACTGAAACGGATCCGGGAGAATCATATTTCCGGCGATGCACGATTCTTTGAGGATAGCGATGAACTCGCAAAATCGGTCTCAGGTGATCCATCATCCATCGGCTTCCTGGGTTTTGCCAGTGCCAAGGATAATAAGATCATTGCGATCAGTGATGATGCTTCCGACGCACTCTATGCGAATTTTTTAACGATCGGCAGTGAGGATTATCCTTTGACCCGGCGTCTCTACCTTTACACATCCTCTACACCGGAGAATTCGTTGGTGAAAGAATTTGTTCGGTTCGCTCTGAGTGATGAAGGACAGAGGATCGTTCATGCAAATAAATTCGTCGATCAGAACGTCAGGATAGAGAACAATCCCGTCATTCCTGAGAATGCACCCGCTGAATATGCTTCCTTCGTCAAAGGAGCAAAACGTGTTTCGATCAATTTCCGCTTCCTCAAAGGGAAGGACAGGCTGGACAACAAAGCCGTGGCAGATTTTGAACGTTTGGTAGAGTATATGAAGGAGAATGGCAATCCACAGATCAAACTGATTGGATTTTCCGATACTGAGGGGACGAAAGAAGAAAGTGATCGTCTGTCACGCGAGCGCGCTGAGATCATTGCGATGGAATTCAAAGCCCGTGGTATCAACGTCCTGCAGGAGAATATTGCCGGGTTCGGATCACAGATCGCGATCACCTCGAACAGGACACCGGAAGGGAGAATGAAGAACCGACGCGTTGAGGTCTGGCTTCAATAATGCCGATCACATCATGGACGCACGATCGATCTTCTCTTCAAGTGCAGCCAATTGCTGATTGAGCGGATCGATCAAATACCCCAGATGGATCTCTTCTTTTGCTTTCCGGTACTCACCGGAATGAAAATACCGGTGTGCTGCCAACAGACACTGTTCCGTCGGATTCAGCTCCTTTTTCAAACTAAGCGTGATCGTTTCATCGAGTTGTTGTAGTTTCTCATTGAAAGGATCAAGCACATAGGCCTGTTTGATACAGTTCCGTGCACTCTCAAAGTTATTCTGACTCAAATGGGACCGTGCTTCACGGATGATCAGATCAAGTTTTGTTTCGGAAGATGTTGATGCAGAGATCGTTCTTTCGATTCGCTGGATCGAGCTGTTGAATGGATCCAATTGGTATGCTCGAGCGATCATCTCCTGTGCTTGGATATGCTCATTCCTTTCGCAGTGATATTCAGCTTTTGCGAGAAACTCTTTAATCTGTGCCGGTTCCCTGTTCACCCCGATCCTTTCTGAATACAGTTTCAGATCAAAAACTGGTGCAGCAGATTCCGAATGGAGTGGGAGAGAATCACTTTGGATCGTATTGTTCACAGCCGTTTCACCAAAGTGCTTCTGCTTCAATGACCGTTCGACGGCAGATATCTCGGGATGCAAGGGATTGATGGCGTAGGCACGTTGCAGTTGGATCAAGGCACTTTCCAGATTCCCTGACTCTGCAAAATTCTGAGCAAACCGCAGCAAGGTCATCACTTTCTCATCGTCATTCTTCTTCGCGGCAGCCTCGCCAAAACTGCGGGTGTACGCGAGGATGTTTGCAACTTTATTCTCGATATTCTTTCCAGCGTCTGGTGCCGGTTCCCTGTGCACTGATTGTTCTTTGATATTTCCTTTCATATCCCCTCCTGCAATTGTACCATTGATCCGAACGATGGAATACCGTCGGCCCTGTTCTTCATGATGCAATAAACGAAAATGGTCTGCAGAAATAATTACCGTACAATAAACTTATCGTTATGCTATAGTCTTGGATGTTTCACGGCAGGAACGGAGGATGATCGAGGATAATCCGATAGGAAAAGTGAATGGTCGATCTATGATAAGAAACCAACGAGTGCTTGATACACTGTATCAGGTGCGATATCGGTCATGCATTTGAAATGTCCTTTGGGACAGACTTTCCGTCCGATATGCGTGCAGGGACGGCATTCCAGAAGCGTATTCTCAATGACGATCGCTTCGGTTCCGTACGGAGCGAAACCGAATTCCTTCACTGTGGAACCGAACACCGCAACAATCTTCCGCTGTTTTGCCGCCGCAAGGTGCATCAATCCGCTGTCGTTCGTCACCACCACATCGCAGAATTCCATCGCTGCAGCAGTTTCCAACAGGGAAAATTCCCCGGCAAAATTCGAGACCGATTGGGGAGAAATGCGTTTGCTCACGACATCCGCAACGAAGTCGCAGTCGCTCCGCTCCTCTTTTCCGCCGAAGAGAAGCACCTTCGCATGGTATTCCTGAGCGGCACGGACGGCAACCTCGGCGAATTTTTCCTTTTGCCACCGTTTTGTGAAATGTTTCGAGCCGGGACAGATGCCGATCACTTTTTCGAACTGATTCAGTTTCAGTTTGGCCATCTTTCCCGATATCTCGAACAATGTTGAGTCGGGAATGAAGATCTCCAGACCTTTATCATCATTCTTGATATCGAATTCCTCGACGGTCTCAATGTACCGCTCGGCCACCGTCAATGAATCGGCATAGGCATTCCTCTTCAGATTCACCATCAGCCAGCGTTCGAATTTCCGCTTGTCCAACACCACGACCTTCTTCGCCCGGCAGACGGAGCGGAGATATTTTGTCCGGATACTGTCGTGGATATCGATCACCAGATCATATTGTTCCGAGCGCAGCTGACGCCCCAGCGCCTGTAGTCCCGCATATCCTGAATCAACATCATACTCGTGGATGATCGAAAGGTGATGACTGAACTGGACCAGTTCGGCATATTCTTTCCGTACGACAAAATCCAACCGCGCATTGTTCCCCACCGCTTTCCTGAACACCCGCAGCAGCGGGGAAGAAAGAATGATGTCTCCGATGGAACTAAGACGGAGAATCAGTGTTTTACCAGGTATCGATGTCTGCATCATGAAGAATTCCGATCGTCAATAGTGCGACAAATAAGTAGTGCAAAATAAGTGAACATTCCTCCAATTCCAAGAAATTGATTTTGGTCCACTGCAAACCTATATTAAAGAAACACTTAACGGGTACGATCACAAAGTCCAAAATTGCAAAACGTAAAAGGAACTTTTCACAAAAATTCCTCTGTCACCCCCACAACGTGGCCGTTGGCCGAATGATTCTATCGGGGGTCTATTTGGTGGATCCCCGTCAAAAGCATGCGGGGATGACATTTTTTTTGAGGCTTCCAAAATATTTATATTAATGCGTTTTTGCGAGAGATAAAGGAAGAAAAATATGAGCAAACCTGTTACACTTGGTGAACTGAAAAAGAGCGGATATACTGTCCATTCTGTGAAGGATGAGATCCGAAACAATCTCATCAAAAAACTCCGTGCGAAAGAGGAATTATTCCCCGGAATCGTCGGATACGAGACAACGGTCATTCCGGCGATTGTGAATGCGATCCTTGCCAAACACGATATCATTCTGCTGGGACTCCGGGGACAGGCGAAAACCCGCATCATCCGTCAGATTCCTCTATTATTGGATGAGTATATCCCGGTGATCAAAGGGAGCGAGATCAACGACAATCCCTTCTCCCCCGTCAGCAAATACGGAGCGGATCAGATAGCGAAGTTCGGCGACGAGACCGAGATCGAATGGATCCACCGCAGTCAGCGGTTCAGCGAGAAACTTGCCACGCCGGATGTGACCATCGCCGATCTGATCGGGGATATCGATCCGATCAAGGCAGCGACACAGCGGCTCCACTTTTCACACGAAGGAGCGATCCATTTCGGACTGATCCCGCGCAGCAACCGGGGGATCTTTGCGATCAATGAATTGCCGGACCTGCAGCCGAGGATCCAGGTAGGGCTCTTCAACATTCTTGAAGAGAAGGATGTGCAGATCCGCGGATTCAACATACGGATCCCGCTTGACGTCTTCCTTGTCTTCACAGCGAATCCGGAGGACTACACGAACCGCGGCAGCATTATCACTCCATTGAAGGACAGGATCGATTCGCAGATTCTCACCCACTATCCCCGTTCGCTGGAGGATGCCATCGAGATCACGGAACAGGAAGCATGGGTGGATCGGAACGGCATGACGCTCCATATGCCGTATTACTTCAAAGAGATCATCGAGACGATCGCATTCGAAGCCCGCAAAAGCGAATTCGTGGACCAAAAATCGGGGGTCAGCGCACGCTTGACCATCGCTGCCATGGAAAACCTGGTAAGCAATGCCGAACGGCGCTCCATCATCCTGAACGAGAAGCAGATCGTCCCCCGCATGTGCGATCTTCCTCACGCGCTCCCGGGAGTGACCGGGAAAGTGGAACTCGTCTTCGAAGGCGAACAGGAAGGTTCACTGAAGGTCGGCAAAGCGCTGATCGGTAAAGCGACACGCGAAGTCTTCAAAAAATATTTTCCCGATCCCCTTCAGCGGCAGAAACGGGCACCGCAGGGACAGGAACAAAAGGACACAAGCGAATATGCCAGGATCGTCCAATGGTTCGAATCCGGCAACTCGATCGAAGTAGCGGATGATATGCCCTTCAGCGCATATTATGCGGAACTGAACCGGATCCCAACGCTGTTCGACATCACCCGGAAATATTTCAAGATCAATGCCGATGACCAATATGCACTCGCATCAGCGATGGAATTCGTGCTGGACGGGCTGCACCAAAACTCCAAGATCGCAAAGGACGAGGTCGATCACGTGACGCATTATAAAGATATGGTCGGAAGTATTTTTTCGAATAAGGGAAGGTTTGAGGAGTTGGACTAACAAAACATTGCCGATCAAGGAATGGGATTGTTTCTTTTAATTGAAAATGGAAAATTGACAATTGACAATATGAACGTCAATTCACTCTTTCATCTCCAATCAATTAAAGGACAGTCATGGAAAAGAAAAAAGAGAACCCGCTCAAAGATAAGTCTTATGCTTTCGCACTGCAGATAATTTTAACCACAAGGGAAATGAATGAGAACAAGGAGTTCGTTCTCGCTAAACAATTATTGCGATGCGGAACCTCTATTGGCGCTAATGTTGAAGAGGCAAATCAAGGTGAGAGCAAAGCTGATTTCATCCACAAGCTTTCAATTGCAAATAAAGAGGCTCACGAAACACGGTATTGGCTGCGACTGCTTAAAGACTCTAAAATATTGAGTGCTGATCGAGCTGATGAGCTAATTCTTTCATGCAGTGAACTTGAGCGCTTGCTGACCTCCATTCTTAATACGATCAAACGAAAAAAATAACTTTTGCACTTCCTATTGTCCATTTTCAATTGTCAATTGTCAATTTTTTATGAAGTTCCTTTACAGCAAATGGACCGAATCATCCTCCACTGACGAGCAGAAACTCGAAGAGCTTACGAAACTCTTCAATTATCTGGTGCTTCAGACCAGCGGCGATGTGAACGAGGCTTTACAATGGCTCCGTCAGCTGGCGGAGGAACACGGCATCTTCGATGAGAATATGACGATGGACGAGCTGATCGAAAAGCTCAAAGAGATGGGTCTGATCCAGGAAGTGAACGGGAATTTCGAAATGACCACGAAGGGTATCCAGAAAATCAGACAGGATGCTCTGAAAGAGATCTTCTCTTCCCTCAGGAAGAATCCGATCGGAAATCATGAGAATCCGGGGACCGGCAGCGGCGTGGAGCGCCTGAGCGAGACAAAAAAATGGAATTTCGGGGACCATGCAACGGACATCGACCTCCCCTCCACCATGACGAACGCGCTGAAGCGGGACGGCATCGACGACTTCCATCTGAAAGAGGAAGACCTTGAAGTGTATGAGACGGAGAATCTCTCCTCCTGCGCCACCGTCCTGATGATCGACATCTCGCACAGCATGATCCTCTACGGCGAGGACAGGATCACTCCCGCAAAGCAAGTGGCGCTTGCCCTCGCCGAACTGATCCAGACAAAATTCCCGAAGGACTTCCTCGCCTGCGTCACCTTCGGAGACGACGCACAGCTGATCAGTCTGGCCGAGATCCCGTTCCTGCAGGTCGGTCCGTTCCACACGAATACCCGCGCCGGACTCCAAATGGCGAGGAACCTGCTCCGCAAATGCGGGAACGTGAACAAACAGATCTTCATGATCACGGACGGGAAGCCCTCTGCAATGTTCGAAGAGAGCGGACGTCTCTATAAGAATTCCTTCGGCCTCGATCCGAAGATCGTGAACAAAACGCTCGATGAAGCAGTTCAATGCCGGCGTGAGAAGATCACGATCAGCACGTTCATGATCGCACAGGATCCGTATCTGATCAATTTTGTGGAAGAACTGACGAAATCGAACAAAGGACGGGCATATTACTCATCGCTGAACAATCTCGGCGAGTTCCTCTTCGTCGATTACATCAAGAACCGCAGGAAAAAATTCTGACCGTTCCTGTCTTCCCAACCTCCGTCACACTTTGTTCAATCTTGCAATACTGCTATTGAAATTCACATCCGTTTCATCTACATTGACCCAGATCAATCAGTTCTGAATGTTCACCTTGGAGGAAATCCATGAAACGCATGACCGTGTTTCTGCTTCTTACACTTTTGCTCGCCGGTTCCGTCGAGGCACTGCCGAAATTTGCCACACGTCAAGGGGCGAAGTGTCAATCCTGTCACATCAATCCGACCGGAAAAGGGATGCGCAGCACTTTCGGCTCTACCTACGGCCGCGAGGAACTGACCATGACCACCTACAAGGAAGAGACCGATATCGAGGATTACTCCCCGGCATTGAATGATTTCTTCACTGTCGGAATGGATTACCGGACGCTCTTCTATTACCGTGAACAGAATTCCACATCGAGCTTCTTCCAAATGCAGGGGGACCTGTACCTCGATCTGCGTCTGAACAGGAAGTTCCGGATCTATTTTGACAAAGGGCTTTACAGCGGATTCGAAGCGTTCGGTCTCGCAAAAGTGCTTCCGCTGGACGGATATGTGAAGGTCGGAAATTTCATTCCCGCATACGGACTGAAGATGGACGATCATAATCTTTTGATCCGCAGCGGAGCGTTCTTCCCGCTCAATCCCGCCATTGCAAGTTATCCATCCGGACTCGGATTCGGTCAAGGGGGCGAGGACACCGGCATCGAACTCGGTTTCAATCCGAGTATCTTCACCGTGAATATCGGACTTTTTAACGGACGCAAAGGGGGCTTGGCCGGAACAGCCGGCACAAAGAACAAAGCGGTCGTCATCCGCGCCGACGCTAACGTGCAGACCGACCTGATCAACTTCAACGTCGGCGCATCACTCTACAATCTTCCCACTGCCGGCGGTCCGGGAAAAACTCAGATCACCGGTGCGTTTGGCGTCCTCTCTCTCTCCAACAACCTCACACTGCAGGGAGAATACGATATCATCTCAACGCATAACTCCGTGCTCAACAAGACTGTTTCGGGAAACATCGTCTACGGTGAATTGAATTATCTCCTCTTCAGCGGTGTGGATCTGAAATTCGGTTATGAATTCTATGATCCGAACCTCGATCTGAAGGACGGCAGCATCACCCGGTGGACGATCGGAGCAGAGCTCTTCCCGCTGACGGGTGTAGAGGTCCGTCCGCTGTACCGCATCAATCAGGAAAAACCGACCGATCTGTTGAACAATGAACTTCACGTGCTGTTCCACTTTTATCTGTAAGGGGGAAATCGAACAATGAACATTCGCACACTCACCGCGCTTTCTATTGCCGCACTTCTTTTCATTGCTGCCTGCGACGACCAGGGAGATCCTGTCACGGTCAACACAGCTGTTCCCTCGGTCGCAACGGTTTCCCCTGATTCCGGGAAGGCAACGGATACCATCACTGTCACGGGGACGAATTTCGGGACATCCCGGGGAACAAGCACGGTGGCATTTGGTTCGACCAATGCCACAGTATATGTTTCATGGAGTGCAACACAGATCAAAGCGGTCGTTCCTGCCGGAGTTGCTTCAGGGACGGTGAATCTTTCCGTCACCGTCGGCGGAAAGGCCAGCAATACGAAACAGTTCAAATCCCTTTCAGCAGTAACGCTGGTAAAATTTTCTACCGATATCTCACCCCTGATCTCAACCTATAACTGCGCAAGCTGTCATCCCGGCAACGGCGGATTCAGCGTTGCAAGTTATTCGGCCATCATGACCGGCGGGACCAGAGGCAATACCGTTGTCGCCGGCGATACTTCGGCAAGTTTTTTGATCAAGAAACTGCGCGGAACACTTTCGGGCGGACAAGGGGCGCGGATGCCGCAGGGCGGTCCGTACCTTACCGAACCGGAGATCAAGAAGTTCGTCGATTGGATCAATCAAGGCGCTCTTAACAATTAATTCGATAGGAAATCATGAAAAAGATCATCATTTGTCTGGTCATTGTCATCTCGCTCGGTTCCGCTCAGTCCAAGAAACAAAAGGTCTCGTTCAAAGAAGATGTCATGCCGGTCCTTCAAAAAAAATGCATGAACTGCCATAATACCGAGGATGAGAGTCCGAGCGGATTGTATCTGGATACGTACAATGAGCTGATGAAAGGGGAGAGCAAACATGGTCCGGTGGTGAAACCGAAGAAGGGGGAAGAAAGCGTCATCATCATGAAACTCCGCGGCACTGCAACCTTCGGCAAGCAGATGCCCCGCGGCAAGAAACCGCTCGATGAGGAGACGATCGAAATGATCTCCACATGGATCGACCAAGGCGCCAAGAATAATTAAGAAGGAACACCACTGATGAAGCTTTTCCTTTCAATCATTCTGCTGATGCTGTTCTGGTGTACTTCCGTGCCGGCGCAGACAGTTTCGTTCTCAAAGGATGTCTTTCCTCTGGTCAAAACGAAATGTCTGAAATGCCACGAGAAGGATGACGAGAACCCGAACAACTTCGCTATGGATAATCTGGCATTGATCAAATCCAGCGGCCGTGCGAAGGATATGGTCATTCCCGGTGACGGTGCGAACAGCTATCTGGTGATCAAACTCCTGCCGAAACCACCGAAAGGAGCCCAGATGCCGATCTTCTCCAAAAAGAAACTATCGGAGGAAGAGATCAATATCTTCAAGAACTGGATCGATCAGGGGGCAAAAGATAATTGAGAAAAGAAGTTTTCTACAACACAAAACCCCGGCTGAAGGCCGGGGTTTTGTGTCTTTAAAGAGAATGGTCACGTATCGACTGTTTTCAACTGTTCTTTCATCTTCTGTGCTGCAACGGCATAGCCGCCGTTATCCGAATCGACGAGATGGATATGGTCATCGCTGTAATTGAACAGCAGACAGGTGATGAGAGCATGCGAAGCGACATGGATGCCGTACACCAGCGAACCTTCGTGATACCGTTCCCGCAGATACGCGTCCAGTTTCTCGCGCTGCTGAACCGAACCCGAGAGCACCTGACGCACCTTGTCGTCGAACTTCTTAAAATCGGTGTTCTGAATCAGACGTTTCTTGTATGTTCCCCACTCGATCGTCTTATGCCGGTAATCCGCCGCCATCAGGACCTTTCCCAACAGCACATTCCATCGGATCTTGAACCAATACCAGATCCTGTAGAGTCTCCCTTTCCGGTAGGAAAGGATCCCCGATTCACCCGAGAGCTGTTTCTCCCGGTATGTCATGGTGAGAAGACTCTCCTGAACCGGGTGACACTGGCTTTCATCGCCGTACACCGAATCGATCATTGCCAGCACGCCGCGGTAGACCGCATTGCGGGCAGCGTTGGTCCTTCCGCGCGCCTGCACGATCAGTGAGACGATCTCGTCGTGTGCACTCGGAATATTCTGCCAACGGCATTCCAATCCGGAAAAATCCCCTTTAGCCTCAACTGCGGACGGATCGATGGAAAAACGGAGGGGTGCGGCCGGATCTTTCAGGCACTCTTCGGCGAACTGCAGACCGCCGCCGCTGAACGCCGCCTGTGTGAACGATGAGGAGAGTCTGCTCCGCGCCACCAGTACATCGAATCCCTGCTCACGGATATACAAGACGGGGACGACGCCGATGCGAAGTTCGATCCCGTACAGATCCATCGCCATATTCCGCACAGCCAGCAATGCTTCCCTTGCCTGAAGATCCATGGATTGCGGGATGCAGATCGCAGCTCCGTCACCGCCGAAGATGAACGGGATCGAAAAAGATTTTTTCAGGTTCAGCAGCGCCATGATGGTGGATGCACCGATCAGATTCACCTGCTTGTACTTTCCCTGATCGATCATGCCGGTGGAGTTCTTTACATCAGAGACCGCAACGGACCAGTCGTCCGGCAGGGGCTGATAGACGGATGGATCGGACAGGTCGGCAAAGTGATCGATGGTGGCGAGTTCCTGGTAGAAGGTCTCTGTGCTCAAAAAGGATCCTTATCCTTTCATTAATTTCAAACCGTCGATCTCTTTCAATGCAGCGAGGATCTCCTGCTGCCGTTTCAGGAACGGGATCGTATCAGCTCCGTGCTGAGACGCGGATTTCATGTCGAGCCGATTGGCGGTCAGTTCCTTTTCCAGCTGCTTTTTCTTTACGCTTTTGATAGCACCCAGGGCGATCTCATACAGCCGTGTATCGCTCGTCCTGCTTCCGATCTTCGCCCACCGTTCTCCCAATTGGTATCGGTTGAACGTCACATTGGCCACCATCATCTTCTCATGTTCCTCGTGAAGCATCCCCAGCAGCTGATTCACTTCAGCATCCCCTGTCTCATCGAACAGGTCGAGGATGAGCGACGCGATCTTTGCAGCTAGCGGATGGCTGAGATCGGAGGGCTGAAGATTGGCAAAGACGAAGGGGATCATCTCTTTCGGATCCTCGAGTACGGCCGACAGAAGCTCTTTCTCTTCATTCGGCATCTCTTCCGTGATCACCGTCCGTGCAGCGGCGGCCCGTTCCTCTTCCGGCATCTCTGTATGGACGGTCTGGGTGAATTTCTGCGGCACCTTCCGTGTGGATTTCTCCAGTTCGCCGTACAGCGTTGATTCATACAGATCGTATTTTTCCGCGACCTCCTTGATGAAGAAGGTCCTCTTCAGCTGGTCCGGGATCTTGCCGATGGAATGTACCAGACTTCGGATGGCATCCGCTTTCCCTTCGGGTGATTCGAATTTACCCGAACGGAGGAATTCATTCGCTTTGTATTCAATAAAACTGACCGACTTTTTCAGCAGTTCCTCAAATGCAGGTCCGCCGTACTTCTGCACGAATGAATCAGGATCCTCCCCTTCCGGCAACTGGACGATCCGGACATCGAGTCCCCCTTCCAGGATCAAGTCCACACCGCGCATCATCGCATTCGCGCCGGCAGAATCGGCGTCATACACGAGCGTGATATTCTTTGTGTAGCGCGAGATCAATTGGATCTGTTCCGCCGTCAGCGCTGTTCCGCTCGAGGCGACGATATTCTTCGTACCGCCCTGCGACACGGATATGAGATCCGCATATCCCTCCACCAATACGACAAAATCACGCTCACGGATTGTCTCTTTTGCCTGCGACAGGCCGTAGAGGACGTTGCTTTTATGATAGATGGGTGTTTCGGAAGAATTGATATATTTCCCAAGCGGATCGTCGTCATACAATTTACGTGCACCGAATGCGATCACGCGTCCCGTCGTGTTGAAGATGGGGAACATCGCCCGTCCCCGGAACGTATCATATGTGCCGCCGTCGTCCTTTACCCGAACCAGACCAACCTTCGCAAGATTCTCAGGATCGATCCCCTCTTCCTGTGCTTTTTTGATGAGCGAATCCCACCCGCGCATCGAATATCCCAGTCCGAACGTGGTCATGGTCTGAGGCGTGAATCCTCTGCTGCGGAAATAATTGAGCGCAAACTCCCCCTCGGTCGTTTTCGTCAGATTATGGAAGAAGAAGCGGGCGGCAAAGGACATGATAGTGTAGAGTTTCTCCGTCTCATTTGCGGACTCGTACGCCTCTTCGGTCCGCGTGATGGCGATCCCCGCACGTTCCGCCAGCTGCTCGAGCGCCTCAACGTAGGAAGATTTTTCGTATTCCATGACGAATTTTACCACATCGCCTCCGCGGTGACAACCGAAACAGTAGAACATCTGTTTGGCGGCGCTGACGCTGAAGGACGGGGTCTTTTCCTGGTGGAACGGACAGAGTCCGAGATAGTCTTTTCCCCGCTTTTTCAGCCGGACGTATGTGGAGATGACATCCACAACGTCGGAGGCAGCGCGGATCTCATCGATTTTTTCCTGCGGGATCTTCATGGGATGAAGATAAAGAGAATTTGTTTGATAGTGAAATCATTTGAGAAGTCGTGATTTTTTCCTTATGTTTTGTCCGATACTCTTTTCATCCTCTCCCCAATCATATCTTAGAAAGGCTCGTATGAAAATATCCCTCCGCTCGCTGCTGCTGGTGATCGCCGCAGGCATCATCACATGCTCCCTGGCTACGGCACAAAGTCTGCCCAAACGGACGCATGGACATGAGGTATCACTCGACAGCGCTAAGAAGTTCATCAAGAATTTAAAGAAGGATGCAATGCAGATGAAGCTCAGCGGCGGGCTGTATTTCAGGGATGTGTTCGACAAGATGCTGTCGCAAAAAGGGGTCGTTGCGCTCCGTTTCTATTTTGCGAAGACGGACGACGGCAATCCGACACTGGTCGCAGTCGGAGTGGACAGCACCGGCAAAGATATGACCTCCGGAGTGATCGCGGAATCGACCTACCCCTGTCCTCCATACTGTGAATCGGCATCAGAGCTGTTGAGATAGCGCCGCGATGACCATTCCCCCTTTTGCCCATGCTGCTGCGGTATCCTATCTTATTCCCGGGATCACCGCAGCGTACCAATGGAAGAAACTCCACGGACCGATGAAGGTCTTCGGTATCTTTTGCTTTTATTCAGTCTTCCATATCGTCTTCGAATTCATCCTCGGCAGAATGGGAATTCCGAATCAATTTCTTTCGAACATCTACCGGTTGATCCTGCTCGAATGCATCCTGTTCCTGTACCACCAATGGACCGGCCGACAGATTCTGAAGAATTTCTTTGCCGTGACAGGGATGGCTTTTATGATCGTGTGGGCAGTGGATTTCTCCTTCACCCCGTTCCCGGATGAATTCCGTGAGCACCTGATCGCCGCGGCAAACATCGTCATGCTGACGACCTCCGTGATCATCCTTCAGGACATGGTCAGACAATCCGAACTCTCGATCACGAAGAATGCGATTTTTTGGATCTCATCGGGGATCATTCTCTACAGTGCCGGAACAATGACAGTCTTCACCATGAGCAACGCCGTTCTGAAAATGGGGATCGATTATTTCAATATGCTGTGGCATATCAACTGGCTCTTCACCATCATCGCCAACGTGTTCTTCGCGAGGAGTTTTCTGTGCAAAGTATTATAAATGATACCACCCTGGTCGTAGCCCTCTCAAGTGCTGTATTGATCCTGTTTGCCGTCTCCTACATCGTGATGGTCCATTTCAGCAACAAACGCATCATCGATGAACAGCAGAAGAAGATCGATGAAGTGCGGAAGAGCGAGGAACGGTATAAGGCATTATTCGAGAATTCATTGGCGGGAATGATGAAATTTAGCGTCCTGCCCTTGATCATCTTTGAAGCGAACAAAACGATGCTGGAGATGTTCAATGTGGAGAATGTGTATGACCTGCAGCGCGTGATCTCCGAACTTCCGCATGGTCAGACCCGATCCCTCGAAACCGCCCTCCAGAATGCCGGAGCGGTGGAATCGTTCGAGATCGAATTTCCCACTCAGTCCGGAATGAAACGCCGGTTCCTCGTCTCAGCTCGCCGTGAACACGATGAGAATCTGATCCACGCCGTGATCGTCCTGATGTCCTCCGAAAAACTGATCGGTTGAACTGAATCACCTCATCCTGCCTCGGTCCGGGGAGGATGAGGTGTAATTCTTTTGACCCTGACACTCTCCGATAGCCTCCCGAACGTTTTCCCCCTGAATAATGTTGGCACACCATGTGCATCTTTATGGTCAACACCAGAAGGGAAACGAGCCATGAACACATTCTTAGCAGTCCTGATCACCGCCGCTGTCGGAAGCACACCGATACAGTATTTGACGAATGCAAAATCCGCTGATTTTACGTATGTCTGCTTCATTCAGGATGAATGTCTGAAGCTGATAAAGATCGATAAGGAGTATTCGTACCAGAAAAAGGATATTGTGGACACTGGAATTTCTACAAAAGGATTTGAAAATGTTACAATGGAGATCAGGGAGGGGAGACTTGTCATGGAGGTCTGTTACAAACTCTCCGAGAAGAAGGATTGTGTTGAAGCGGTCTTCAACAGCAGAACATTGGACCTTGAAGAGATCCAGGCACTTGAAAAGGATCTGCTTGCAATTCAGGATATCATACACTGAACCGGCTCATTCCCCGGCGGACGAAAATCATTCGGTGATGCCGGGGCTTGCAGGCGGGCTCAGAACCGAACATCATACAGCTCACGCTGAAGTGAATGCTCCGGTTGCACCGGTTCCCTTCAGGTACGATTGTATTGTGAACCGGATCCCGGCGATCAATCCATAGAGTGCCGTGATAAAACCGACCCAGAACAACATCTCCCCGAGGACCGCTCCATATTCTATCATTCCCCAGTCATTCAAGAGATTCGCCCAGTCGTGATGTGTTCTGCTTAATCCGCCGATCAGCGGAAGCACGAGCATTCCCGCATCTTTCACATAGATGCTGACATCCGCCAGACTGATGCCGGTAAAGATGAGCGCTGCGTTCGAGAGCTGCGATCCCTCCCGTTTTGCCGTGACGTACCAGAGAACGGGAGCGAGCACCTGAGTCAGCGAACCCCCGAGGATCATCATCGTTCTGCCGAAGAGTGAAAAGAGGAAATGTCCCGCTTCATGGATATACAACAGGATCAGATGGGTCAGCCATAACAGTCCGGGAAGATCGAAATCTCGGGCAGGGGTGTACAGATGGAACGGCACCTGCAGAAGAAGATATGCAAGAATGCAGTATCCGAACAATGTGACGGTGAGGGTGGTCTTTGACATGCTTCTGACGGTGAAAAACACGAAGTCCCGCACGCGGCGGGACTTCGGCAGAACTTACGCGGAAACCTCCGCTTTTTCCTTTTTGTATGTCTTCTTTCGCTGTACGCTCTTCCGTTTCCGCAGATACTTCTTCTCGATCTGCTGCTGATCGGCGGAGACTTTCTTCTCCTCCTCCTCAACATCCGGATACTCGTAGATCTCGTACTTGAAATTCCGCATGATGATATTGTTGCCGTTGCGTCCCAGTACGTACTGCGGAAGGATCGGGATCTTTCCGCCGCCGCCGGGAGCATCGATCACATACGCCGGGATCGCAAGACCGGAGGTATGACCGCGCAGTTTGTCCATGATCTCCAGACCGACGCTGACCGGTGTTCTGAAGTGGTTGGCGCCTTTGGTGATATCCGCCTGGTAGAGATAGTACGGACGGACACGGATGGCAAGCAGTTTACGCATCAGTTCCAGCATCACATCGGGATCATCGTTGACCCCTTTCATGAGCACGGCCTGGTTCCCGACAGGGATACCGGCATCGGCGAGCATCTCGCATGCGCGCTTTGCTTCCGGCGTGATCTCCCACGGATGATTGAAATGGGTGTTCACATAGACAGGGTGATACTTCTTCAGCATATTCACCAGTTCGGGCGTGATGCGCTGCGGAAGAACGCACGGCATCTTCGTACCGAGACGGATGATCTCCACATGCGGGATCGCGCGGAGTCCGGCGATCACCTTCTCCAGCATCACATCGGTCAGCATCAGCGGGTCGCCGCCCGAGAGGATCACATCGCGGATCTCCGGATGTGCAGCGATATAATCCAGACCGGTCTGGATGTACTTCATGCTGATCTTTCCGGAATCGCCCACTTTGCGTTTGCGTGTGCAGAAACGGCAATACATGGAACACTGGCTCGTTGTCAGGAACAGAACGCGGTCCGGATACCGGTGCGTGATGCTCGGGACAGGGCTGTGTGCATCTTCATTCAATGGATCGTCCGGAAAACCATCCTCTTCCAACTCCTTCGCATCCGGAATGCACTGCAGCCAGATCGGATCTCCGGGATACCGGATCAAACTCAGATAATAGGGATTGACGCGGATATGGAACAATGAGTTGAGTTTATCCGCAAGTTCTTTGTCGAATCCGAATCTGTCCACGAGATCTTTGCCGCTGTCAACGCTCGCTCTTAGCATTTCCTGCCAGAGTTCCATAAAATAGTGCCTTCTGTTGTGATGAAATATGAATTAAGAGATCAACTGTGTTTCCGCCTCCCCTCTGCCGCCTTCACCGAAAAAACTTTATTTGTTACAGGTACTTTCCGTAGATGACCAGGTCATCGTTCGGTTTATAATATTCTTTGATGTGCGCAAGTTTCTGGAATTTCTTCCGCTCGTAGAACTCGCGCGTGTTGTCGTACTTCGAGGTGGACGAAGTTTCGGCGATCAGCAGCCGTCCTCCTTTTTGCCTCAGCACATCCTCAACGTAGTTCAGTAGCACGGTACCGATCCCTTTACTGTGCGTCCTCGGATCGACCGCGATCCAATAGAGATCGTATGTTGCCGTTGTCGCCGGGGTCGGTCCGATGCAGATGTATCCAAGCACAACCCCTTCGCCGTCCACATACGAGAAGATCTCGTAATCTTTCTGGTCCGGATCGTTCAGGTAGATCTCCAGAAGCTCCACCGCGATCCCCACCTCCTCCTCGCTGAATACTCCGGTCGCAACCACAATGGAACGTATCGCTTCAAAATCCTGCCGTTCAGTTCTGCGGACGATCATTTCTTCTTCATCTCGGATCTGCGTTCTACGGCAAATCCGACGATCTTGCCGATCGCATCGGCGTAGGTCATACCGGAGGTCTTTGCGGACCGGAAATAGCCGGCATCGTCGGACAGGTCCGGATTCGGATTCACTTCGAGTACGAACGGCTTCATCTGCTTCGACAATCGGATGTCCACGCGGGCGTAATCGCGGCAACCCATCAGCTTGTATGCGCGAAGAGCGACATCTTTCACTTCTTTTTCGACGTCGGGCGGCAGCGGCGACGGACAGATCCCTTTGGTCCCTTCGAATTCCTTCGTGCCGTCCATCCATTTTGCATCATAGGTCACGATCTTCGGATAATCAGCCGGCAGTCCTGAAAAATCGATCTCGGAGATCGGCAGAACCACGGGTGGATCGTTCCCGATGATCGCCACATTCAGTTCCCGTCCTTCAATGTATTCCTCCACCAGCGCTGCTTCCTGGAATTTCTTCACGATGAATCCGACCCGCTCCTTCAGCTCAGCGAAAGAATTCACGATGGAATTATTGTCGATCCCGACACTCGCATCTTCCGCACTCGGTTTCACGATGATCGGGAAGGAAAGATGGAAATCCGATTCCGTCAGCTCATCGGCCGATTCCACCAGGAGGAATTTTGCAGTCGGGATCTTATTATAGAGGAGACTTTCTTTTGTCCGTGCCTTATTCAGGCAGGTACCGAGTGTCCAGGGACCGGAACCAGTGTAGGCAATGCCGAGCAGTTCGTAGATGCCGGCAACATGCATCTCATGAATGGCATTGTCACCGAGACTCTCCACCATATTGAAAATGATATCCGGCTGCATCGCTTTCAGATATGCCAGGAAGCGGTCCAGGTCATCGGACATATTGAAGATGGATGTTTCATAACCGAGCGCCCGCAGTGCGGACTGGATATCTTCCTTCTCTTCAATGACACCGACCTCCGAAAGATCGATCTTGCCGTCCGCTTTTGCTTTGGAGACCCAGACAGTGCTGTCTCCGTGATCGATGCCGGCAGAGAAAGCGAATTCCCGTCCGTTATCGGTCTCGACCGTCGGCTCATTATAGATGATCGATATGTGGATTCCGTTCGACATTATAATAGATTGTACCGTTTCATTCCTGCATCCAGCACAGCATTCAGCATCTCCTGATAATTGAGTCCTGCCATTCTTGCCGCTTTGGGATAACACGAATTATCCTCGATTTTAGGGAGGATTCCGGGGAGCGGGTTGATCTCAATGATGTTCGGTCTGCCATTTTTGTCGAGCCGCACATCGATCCTGGACCAGTCCCGGCACCGAAGGGCGTTATAGGAATTCCGGCACAGATCCTCTATAGCCGTTTTAAGCTCTGCATCCACTTTCGCCGGACATTCAAAGATCTCCAGCGGATTCGACGATTGGTCCCATATCCATTTCGCTTCATACGAATAGATCGGATTCACTCCCTGCGGCAGTGAATCGAATTTGATCTCCACGATCGGCAGTACCCGCAGATCCTTGCCGTTCCCCAGCATGGCGACGGTGAATTCTCTTCCGGGAAGGAATTCCTCGATGAGCGCCGGCTGATCGTACTCCTCCACCACTTTCGTCACCTGCTCCGTCAGTTCCTTCGCCGTGTGAACAAGCGAAGAATTGAAGATCCCTTTGCTCGAACCTTCGAACAACGGTTTCACCATCGCTGGAACGGGAAAATCAAGCGTGAGTAATTCGGATAGAGAGGAGATGACGGCAAATTTCGGATTGGCTATGCGGTAATACGACAGGATCTCTTTGGCCCGGGATTTATCAAGACAGATCCCGAGCGTGAGAGGATCGGAGCCGGTGTACGGGATATTCAGCATCTCGAGCATCGCAGGGATCTGCGCTTCGCGCGAGGCGCCGAAGCGGCCTTCCGCAATATTGAAAACGATATCGGGACGCGATGACTGTAATTTTTGGAAGGAGTGTTCATCCGCTTCGATCAACGTCACGGAATGGCGAAGGGAGAGTGCATCGCGAACGGCATGGATCGTTTCGATCGTATCCCATTCCGCGAATGCATCCGCACTCGGTGAAACTTGTGTGTGTGTGTGAGTCGTGTGCTGCTCGGGACTCGAAGGATTGGCGGTGCTGACTGCGTCCGCATCAAATTCCTTCTTCACGTTGTAGACTAATGCTACGTCCATTCAAAAGAGTACCAAAAAATATTTCTTTGGTTACCTTTCACAGTTTGTTTGAAATTTTTTCCATCATCATCGTTCACCCCTGCATTTCATTTTGACTGTGATGATGGCCGCCGTTTAGAGTATCAAAGAACGTCGTACGGTCGTTTTGACATTCGAAATTCACTACTAATATACGGAATTATACAGAGTTGTCAAGAGGTTGCGACACTTTTTCAGGTGCATGAGTCAATTTTAATTTCTGCCGATCGAACAGTACTCGATGCGAGAAATGAATTTAAAATAAAAAACTCCGTTCGTCGATCGACGAACGGAGTCCCGGAAGGAAAAAAATTATCGTTACCGTACCTTCACGACGACCATGGTCATGTCATCATGCTGCTCGGCATCGCCGGCGAACTTCCTCGCATCACGGACAACGACATCGATGATCTCTTCCGCTCTCCGCTCTTTGGCATCGGCAACAGACTGGAGCAGCCGGTGTTCGGAGAATTCTTCCCCGGAGGAATTGCGTGCTTCCGTAAATCCGTCCGTATAGAAGACAAGGATATCGCCGCTCCGCAGATCGAATTCCCGTTCTTCCAGGACGGAATCGAATACTCCGCCGTCATCCAAACCGAGTGCAACTCCCTTCGGCGTTAAAAATTCGTGCTTTTCGTCGCGTATTCCTGCCAAAATTACCGGATTATGACCAGCACGGGAGTACCGGATCTTCTTGGACTCCAGATCGATGATCGCATAGAACATACTGACGAACGAATTCTTCTCGATCGTCCTGTACATCAGCCGGTTGACCTTGCTCAGGACGTTCTTCGGTGAGACATTCTCTTCCGCGTGGGACTGAAGGATTCCCTTCGTCAGCGTCATATAGATCGCCGCAGGCACTCCTTTTCCCGATACATCTCCGATGGCGATGCCGATCTTCGTCGCTCCCAGATTGACAAAATCATAATAATCTCCCCCCACTTCATACGCCGGAAGGCAGATCCCGGCAATATCGAATCCTTCCAGCTTCGGATTCTCTTTCGGGAGGAGCTTCATCTGAACAGAACGGGCGATCTCCAGCTCCTTGGCCATCCGTTCCCGTTCACTGATCCTTTTGATATGAGAAGGGGTCGAATCAGGCGTAAACTGGAATTCCTCATTGCGAAAGATACCGATCACCGCGATCACACACGGTAGAAGGATCATGAGCGCAAAGAGAAGGATCTCGATTCCATACGCTTCCCCGGTCGAGAACATGACCGGTTCGAACATTCCCACGGCATTCACCAGGGAACCGGCAATGATCGTCGAGAGGATTCCATACCTGAGAAATATGAAGGAAAGAAGAACACCGATCAGAAAATAGATCGGGTACTGCCACCCTCCATACAGCATACCGAAAGGAATATCCCACAATGTGGTCGCCGTGAACATCCAAACAAACGACGAGATCGAGATCCCGATCCACGGTGCGGGGAATTTTTCCTTCAGCCACGATAGCAGGAAGAGACGGAAGGTGATCTCCGAGACCATCGCTGCGGAGACTGCCCCGATCACGGCGAACATGGATTGCGAGTAGGATTCGGGAATGCCGTTCAGCGATATATTCGACGAGACCACACCGGCTCCGCGCATCAGACTATAATAGATAAGGACCACCACCCCAAGCAGACCAAAACCGGTGCTAAATCCCCAAAGAATAGAATATCCGACATTCGAGGTGAACAGTCTCCCCCGGAAAAGCGAATCAACACCGGACAATTTGATGCTCCATCCGTGCCGCGCAGAGGATTCGCCGACACTCCATGCAGCAAAGGTCATCGCGGTGAGGAAACCGTACACGATGAAGAGCGACAATGCGAACAGCAGCAGTTTGACCACCGTCCGGTTCGTGTCTCCCAATTGCACGCCGAATCCGATCGATTCGAATCCCAAAGCCATTGAAACTGCAACAAGCAGGAAGAGCGTACCGGCCACGGACAAAGCTGAACGGACACCGACCTCACCCTCGTGATATTTCTTCAGGAAGAGTGAAATGATGAAGATGACAAGAAAAAATATGATGATGTACGAAAGGATGGTGATCACCGCAAGGGAGCTGAACCGTTCGTTGATCCATTGAATGAATCCCTGTGCCGGAGTGAACTCTTTGGAATACATCCCCACTTCGTTCCCCTGAACACGGACCGTGATCTCCGTCCTCGCATCAGCAATGGAATCCCTGGAAGACCAGATGAATGTATGATCTGTTCTCTTCGACTGGTTCGTGCTGGTGGTCCTCTTCAGCTGATAGGTCGACATCGACTCTGAAATATTCCGGAGATATGCTTCCGCGATCGCACGGGCACTGTCCGGCGAGAGCTGGGCCCCGCGTGCGCTGTCCTGGATGGTATGATTGAAGCCGACCACCGTTCCGTTCTGACCAATCCACACGCGGTACTGATCGGACATCCGGCTGGTGTTCTTCCGTCCGTCAAAGAAATAGATCTGCCAGCGGTTAATGACGAGTGAATCGGAAAGGATCATTCTGTTCGCTTCGGATAATCCGTACTGGTCCACAAGGAACTGCAGCGTTGCAGCATTCACCATGAACGAGGCATCGTTGGTCAACCCTTCCAACGAATATCCAGAAGCACGGAGAAAATTCGCCGCTCTTTCCACCGCTTCGGTGCGGGAGATCTTCAGATCGACGGAGGCTTTCGGTGAGATATCGTTCCTTAATGTGAGGAACAGGACGATGCCTGCGATACCGAGCAGGAACGGGATAAGAAGTGTTCGCGGATGGAATTGCTGCATAAGATTCTCAATTAGTTTTCATTTATTACGTACGAACGGTATCAAGAACGGTGCGGGCGTTCAGCCAACACGGACAAGCGAGAGCAGTTCCTTGAAAACGAATTCGAATTCCCGCCGGATGTTCTTGTTCTCCGTCCGGGAGAGATGGGGATCTCGGTCCACAAGGGAGAACGCCTCTGCGCGGGCGGCCTGAAGTATGTCCGCATCGGTGACGATATTTGCAAGACGGAATCCGGGAAGCCCGCTCTGCCGAGTGCCGAAATATTCCCCTGCACCTCGCAGTTCAAGGTCCACTTCGGCGATCTTGAATCCGTCGTTCGTGTCGACCATCGTTTCCAGACGCCGCTTGGTCATATTCACTTCCCGCTGCGCTTCCGCTCTGTTGGCGGCCAACTGGACGGTCCGTTTGGAATAGTTCTCATCGGTCACGAGGATACAGAAACTCTGGTCAGCTCCCCGGCCGACACGTCCCCGCAGCTGATGCAGCTGCGACAATCCGAATCGTTCGGCATTCTCGATGATCATGATGGTCGCATTCGGTACATCGATGCCGACCTCGATCACCGTTGTGGCGACAAGGATTCGGATCTCGTTCCGTTTGAATCTCTGCATCAGGTCATCCTTCTCTTCGGACGAGAGACGGCCGTGCAGCAGTCCAACGGAAAACTCCGGAAAGACCGTCTTCTGCAGCAGTTCAAATTCTTTTGTCGCCGCTTTCAGGTCGATCTTTTCTGATTCCTCGATCAGCGGATAGACGACATACGCCTGGCGGCCTTTCTTCACTTCGGTCCTGACGAATTCAAAGATCTTTTTCTTATCCTTATCGAACCGGATCGCCGTGCGGATCTGTTTCCGATCCTTCGGCAGTTCATCGATGATTGAAACATCGAGGTCTCCATAGACCGTCAGCGACAGCGTCCGCGGAATGGGGGTCGCGGTCATGACGAGCACATCGGGATTGCTCCGTGATTTTTCCCGGAGCAGCGCCCGCTGCGAGACGCCGAACCGGTGCTGTTCATCGATCACGACAAATCCGAGATTATTGAACTGTACCTTCTCCTGAATGAGCGCGTGGGTTCCCACGACGATATCGGCGCGGCCGGCGCGGATATCCTCCAAAACATCGTCGCGCAGTTTCTTCTTCTGTCCCCCCACCAGCAGCCGGATATTCACCGGAATATCCTTCAGGAAATTCCGGAGACTTCGCCAATGCTGTTCGGCAAGGATCTCCGTCGGCGCCATCAAGGCGCATTGATATCCGTTCTCGATCGCCGTAAGCATGGCGAACAGCGCAACGATTGTCTTTCCGCTCCCGACATCCCCCTGCAGAAGGCGGTTCATCGGAACGGATTGCTGCATGTCGCTGCGGATCTCGCTGATCACCCGCTCCTGCGCGTCGGTCAACCGGAACGGAAGTGACTTTTTAAGATCACCGGAGAGCGTTCCAAGGATCTTGAACGGGATCCCTTTCAATTCCCCCTTCAGCTCCCGTTTCCGGTACGCCATCAAGAGCTGGAAATAAAACAATTCATCGAACTTCAGACGGCGCACTGCATGGTCCCGTTCCTGATACGAACGGGGAAAATGGATCATTTTGATGGATTGCTGCAGATCGAGCAGCCGGTTGCGCTGCAGGATCTCGCGCGGAAGGTGTTCGTTGAGAACAGAAAGATTATTGTTCGTCGCATTCTTGAGGATCCTACGGAATCCCCTATTGTCGAGTCCGGCATTGCGGAGTTCTTCACCGGAGGAGTATTTGGGAATGATCGCACCGGTGTTCAGCAGAGAATTCCAATCCGTTTCATCCTCCTCATCCTTCGTTTTCAGCCGGTCGAATTCGGGATGGATGAACTGGACGCGGTTGTACTTGTCCAGCTCCGGGACCGATGAAACAGCGAGGATCTCTCCTGCTTCGAATGCTTTCTGGAACCATTCGACGGCACCGTAGAACACGCATGTCACATAACCGGTCTCATCTTTGATGGTCAGAAAGAAGATCTTCTTCCTGTTGCGGGTATATTTCACCTCCGAACGGAACACCGAACCGATGACCGTGACCTCGTTCCCGGCTTCGACCAGTTTCGGCAGTTCACTGATCTTGGTGATGCGCGACCGGTCCAGATAGTCGAACGGGAAATAATAGAAGAGTTTCTGCAGTGAATCGATGCCGATGGTCTTCAGCACGGCCGCGCGGACCGGACCGATCCCTTTCACATATTGTATCTCGGTGGAGGATTGTCCGTTCATCGGCTGCGGGACGATTGGTTCCAGCCTGAGGGGAGCCGGTAGGTGATCCGCTGATTCGGCAGGGCGACAACAATCAGATCGTCGGTGAAGGATTCCACAACAGCCTTCTCGAGCGTTTCATCATTCATGGAATCATCATACAAGGTCAGCACAAGGGTATCGTCTGTCCGTTCCAGCATCGATTCGATCTGCTTCGGCTCAGCTTTCTGACGGACCCGTTCCGCAGGAAGTTCCTTTACCGCACGGTGGCGGAGCACGATCCTGTCGCGATGCATCGGTTTTGCTGCTGCCATCTCAGACGAGGTCGCACCGCGTGTTGATCTCTCTTTCATCGACCGGTCCGCCGAAGATTTCTGCATCGTCTCACCGGAACGTTCGCTGATCATCACCACATTGCCGATCAGCCAGATGGTCGACGGGATTTGCTCCACGGCAGCCGCACCGGCAGCCTGTTGCGATGCGGCGGCGGAAGGTTGTACGCGGGGTTCATCCGATGATCCGTCTGCAAGCGCTTCGACCGGAACTTCGGCGGCTCGCGCCGGGGGTGTCCGCTGCTCCACAGTCGCCGGTTCCTTCTGAAGACGCATCGTTCGTTCAGACTGTTCTGTGATGAGTCGTTCACTATGCCGGCTCTCTTCCGCCTGATCTCTTTTCACTTCTTTTACTGAAGTATCCTTTTTGGTCGTAACGATGATCTGCTGATTCCCGAATTTTTTCGGTGCCACAAGATCGCTGAACCAGATCTGATACAATCCGATGCCGATCGCGATCACAACGACGGCAGCAGCCATACCGATATACTGGAATGAATAGAATTGTGAGGACCGGTCACGACGGAGCCGTTTCCGGAGATCTGCCTTCATCCGGTCCCTGCCGTGCCGCCGGATACCGGCAGCGATCTCACGCTCCTGCTCGATCAGCGCTTTGCACGGCTCACAATCGGATATCTCCGCATCCAAACGGAGCATCTCTTCCGGAGAGAGTTTCCCCAGCACATATTGCTCGACCATGTCAGGATCGTCCGTCCAGTATTTTTTTTGAGCGTCACTCATGATGCCGCCAATCCGATCGTCATTCCAGATTCTTTCAGGAGTTTTTCCAGCATTTTTTTACAGGTGTATTTTTTTGACTTCACTGTTGCCGCATTGGCAAAACCCATTTCCGCAGCGATCTCTTCCTGGGAATGTTCCTCCCAATAATAGAGCGTCAGCAGCGTCCTGCACGGTTCGCCCAGTCTCTCCATTGCATTGGCGACGGAGCGCGAACGCTCGCTGTCGATCATCGCATCCAATGCCGAGCGCTCTTCGGAATCGAATTCATCGTTGTTAAAATCGGATGCCGGTTCGCGGAATTTCTTCATTCGCTTACGGGACCAGACATTCTTTGCCACGCCGAATAAGAACGTGCTCAACTTTGCATTCTGCTCGAATCGTCCGCTCCTCACCCGTTCCCAGAGGATGATGACCGATTCCTGCAGCACATCTTCCGCATCTTCCTCACTGCCGCTGTTCCGCTGCACGAACGATACGATCGCTTTCCGGTTCTGCTGATAGATGGTCACAAGAGCATCTTCATCACCCCGGATCATCCTCTGAAGGATCGACGTATCGTCGTTAAGGAAAAAGAGATTCGGCTTCATTGACCTTTTTATTGTTAATGACATCAATCAGCAATAGGTGAACAGAAGAAATTACAAATAACCATCCACAAAATCCAAAGGAGGCTGTATGAAGACCAAAATAGTCAACGGAATCATGATCGGTGAAACAAGAGCTCACCATCCGTCTTTCACCCGCTTGATCTCCGGAATACTGCTCATTCTCCTCTCATTCGTTCACCTGCAGGCCATGACACTGCGCGCCCCGGTTCCTCAGATCACGCTGGACGGGAAATTGAACACACCGGTCCTCTCCGAACACGGCGGAACGGTATACCTTCAGTTGACCGTCACTACTCCAAAATTGTTCCAGGAAAGCAAACGCCGTCCGATGAATCTCGCCGTTGTGATCGACCGGAGCGGGTCCATGAGTGACCAGCGGAAGATGGAATATGCAAAAAAAGCGTTCGCAACGCTGATCGATCAGCTGCATCCGAACGATATCCTCTCGCTGGTGGTGTATGACGATGTGATCGACGTACTGCGGCGGGCAAAGAGGGTCGGCGAGGACCGCGCGTCGATCAAAAAACTTCTCGATGAGATCTCGCCGCGGGGATCGACGAATCTCGGAGGAGGATTACTGGAAGGGTTGAAACAAGCAGAGCGTTCGGCTGGAAAGGAATATGTGAACCGGGTGATCCTGTTGTCGGACGGATTGGCCAATGTCGGCGTAACAGACCCCGTGGAACTGGAGCGGACAGCGCGGCGATACCGGAACAGATCGATCTCCGTTTCCAGCATGGGTGTCGGGCTTGATTACAATGAGAACCTGATGATGGGATTGTCCGAAAGCGGCGGAGGGAATTACTATTTCATCGAACATCCCGCTTCGCTGGCATCCATCGTCCGCCGGGAATTCGACATGGTCTCTTCCGTTGCGGCGCAGAATGCGTCGATCTCCCTCACGCTCGGCGAAAATGTCAGGATCGCGAATGTGCTCGGCTGCGACCACAGTGATGAAGGCGGAACGATCATCATCCCGATCGGCGATCTGTATTCCGGGGAGACACGGGAGTTCACCGTGGAACTTACTCTGCCCGCCGGTTCGGGAACACGGACCGTTGCGTCAGGTGAACTTCGGTATGAGAGCGGATTGATCACCTCATCCAAAACTACATTCTCCACCGGTGTCCGATACTCGAAAGATGTCGCCGAAGTGAACCGGAATCGGGACCTGCAAACACAGGCAAAAGCGGACATTGCTGTTTCGGCTGAAAAAGTGGAAGAAGCAATGAAAGCGATCGACAACGGTGATCAGGATGCGGCCGCGGTATATCTGAACGATGCGAAAGAGATGATGAGCAATTCTCCCGCTGCTTCCGCTGCCGGTGCTGCAGGAGAATCGGTCCGCTCGCAATTGGGGAAGGTCGAGTCCTATCAAAAGACTGTCCGCGAAGAAAGCGATGCACGCAAGGCAAAGAAATCGATCCAATACGACAACTATAAGACCAGGACGAACAAAGAAAAGAACTAAAAACCATTGCCGCTGTTCATTGTTCACCCCATGGGAGGTCATATGAAAACATCTGCCGGAGCCGGAACGATCGATCTGAGAGATTCATATCGAAAGAATTTGAAGAGCGGATTATTAGCCGCCGCTTCGATCCACATCATGATCTTCGGAGCATTGTTGCTGAACAGTCGGGAGATCGAACAGAATGTCCGCGCGACCGTCTGTGTCTTCACTCCGTACAACAATACGGTCCGTTTCGACTCATATATGCCGCGTCCGACGATCGAACCGAAGATCTCGTTGAACAACAACAGCTTCGGTATTCCGATCCCGATCCCGGATCCAGAATTCAATCCGGAGAGGATCCTCACGGCGATGGATCAGAGCGGCAGTTATAACGGGACTGTCACAGGTACGGATTTCGGCAGCGGAACAGTTGAACACGGCGGCAGCGGGACCGGCGATGAGGATGTCCGGCCGGAAGAGTTCACGCCGGGAGTGGAGAAATATCCGATGATCCTGATGAATCCGTCGCCGCAGTATCCTGACCTTGCGCGGAGAGCCGGTATCGAAGGGACGGTGTATGTGAAGATGTGGGTTGCGAAGGACGGGACGGTGAAAAGCTCCGAAGTGGTCAAATCAAGTTCGGAGATCTTCGATCAAGCGGCACTGGATGCGTCGAAGAAATGGCTCTTCACACCCGCAATCATGAACAATAAACCGGTGAGCGTATTCGTGACGGTCCCGTTCAAATTCCGATTATCTGCAAGCTGACAAAATAAAACGGCGGGACACACCCGCCGTTCCTTTTTGCATTCCGGCTTATTGTTTCCCCTTTTGATAAATGATCTTTCCTCCGAGTACCGTCATTTCTACTTTGACATTTTCGATCGCAACCGGATCGATCGAAAGAATATCGTCCGACAAGACGACAAAGTCCGCCAGTTTTCCTGCCGTGATGCTCCCTTTTTCCTTCTCCTCGAATGCCGCATACGCATTGTTGATGGTGTAGCATTCGATCGCTTCCTTCACCGAGATCTTTTGTTCGGGATACCAGCCGTTGGGATTGGCTCCATCCGTTGTCCGCCGTGTGACAGCAGCATAGATACCGAGAATCGGATCGAGCGGCGCAACGGTCCAATCGCTGCCGAAGGTCATACGGATACCGTTCTGCAGGAATGTGCGGAACGGATAGGTGGTCCTGCACCGTACGTCTCCGATCCTCTTCTCCGCCCAGCGGCCGTCATCAATCGCATGGTACGGCTGGACCGAAGCGATCACGCCGAGCATTCGGAACCGTTCAAAATCTTTCGGATGGATATGCTGTGCATGTTCTATTCGAAAGCGTCTGTCCCATTTCGGATTCCTTTTGATGATCCGATCGAACATGTCCAGGATGAGACTGTTGGCACTATCCCCGATCGCATGCACGCGGAGCTGGATGTGCGCGCTGTCCGCCGAAGCAGCCCATTGTTCCAGCCGACCGTCCGTCACCACATCCATCGGCAATCCGTGCGTGTTCTCATTCAGGAACGGATCAAAGAAGAGCGCGGTGGACGAACCGAGCGATCCGTCCACAAAAGCTTTCACTGAACCGAGCCGGACCATCTCGCTGCCGAACGGAGCCTGGATCCCGCTGAGCGCCAGATGCTTCCAGCCGGAGATATAACTGACGCAATTCATCCTTGCCGTCAGTTCGCCGCGCCGGTCCAATTCCAGATACGTGGTGATATCACGGGATCCATTCGAGTATGCCATATCCTGTATGGATGTTACACCGAATCGCTTCGCTTCTGCCAGTGCCCGGCGCGCGGCGTTCAGCATCGATTCATCAGAGGGGGCCGGGATGAGTCCCCACACGACCGACATTGCTTCGTCCTTCAGCAAGCCAGTCGGTTCGCCGGAGACGGGGTCCCGTACGATCGTGCCGCCGGGGGGATCGGGTGTATTCTTTGTGATGCCGGCAAGTTTCAGCACGACGCTGTTCGCCAGCGCCATGTGTCCGTCATACCGGTTGACGAAGACAGGAGTGTTCGGCGTGAACCGGTCGATCATTTCTTTTGCGGGAAGTGCGCCGCTTTTCCAGAGATCATGGTCCCAGTCCCCGCCGGTGATCCATTGAGCCGGAAATTTTTCCGCCCGTTCTTTGATGACAGCGGCGAATTTTTCTTCGGAGTCCGACGTCCGGAGATCGACGCTCTGCAGCTGGAATCCTCCCGACATGAAGTGCGTATGATTGTCGATGAAACCGGGGAGCATCCGCTTCCCTTTCAGATCTGTCACCGCTGTATTCGGTCCGGCATATTTTCTGATCGCTTTCGTGGAACTAACAGCGATGATCCTTCCCGCGGACACAGCGACGGCTTCTGCTTCAGGGCGTACTGCATCGACGGTCCAGATCTTTCCGTTGATGAAGATCTGATCGGCGGAATGCTGACAGTACAGGGTGAACGGGAACAACAGAATGAACAGAGCGTTCTTCATAGGACGATGAGATTTGAAGGATGAGAAACAGAGAGGCGGAACCCGCCGGACCGCAGAAAAATTAATGTTCCCCTTTGATGCTGCGGGTCATGAGATCTTCCGTAGCGCGGTGAGGTTCTTTTCCGTTGAACATGATATTGTACACTTCGGAGAAGATCGCCATTTCGGTATGATGCTTCTTTGCCAGATCGACGGCAGAGCGGCAGGTAGCGACACCTTCGGCCACCATCACCATTTCGCCGAGGATGCTGTCCAGTTTGCGTCCGCGGCCGAGCTCTTCGCCGACGTGACGGTTACGGCTGTGTTTACTCATACAGGTGACGATCAGATCGCCGACGCCGGAGAGTCCGGAGAATGTGCGGGGCAGGGCTCCCATCTTGTCGCCGAGGCGGGTCATTTCGGCGATGCCGCGCGTAATGATGGCGGCTTTGGTATTGTCTCCGAAGCCAGCGCCGTCCACAACACCGGCGCCGATGGCGATGACATTCTTCAGTGCACCGCCGAGTTCCACGCCGCGGATATCATCCGATACGTAGACACGGAAATACGGCGTATTGAAACATTGAGCGACGATCTTTGCGGTGCGGTTACTGAACGAGGATGAAACAACGGCGGTCGGGATCTTCTTCACGACCTCTTCGGCATGGCTCGGTCCGGAAAGGATGGCGATATTCTTTTTCTTTTCATGTTCCAGGATATCCAGCATCACTTCGGACATGGTCATGAGGGTCTTATTCTCGATCCCTTTAGCTACATTGACGATGATGGTCTTATTCAGATCGAGGTGTGCGATATCTTTCAGGATGTTGCGGAGGAACTGTGATGGGACGGCGGTAACGATCAGATCCTTTTTGGAGGAGGCCTCTTCAACATCATGGGTGATCTTCAGGTGTTTCGGAAGTGTGATCCCCGGGAGATAATCCTTATTCGTTCGGGCCTCGCGCATCTCTTCTGTCTGATCGGCCCGGTAACTCCAGAGTGTGACATCGCGGAAATTCTCACACAGGACCATCGCCAGGGTCGTCCCCCAACTGCCGGCACCAAGAACTGAAATACGCATTTTGAGACCTTCAACGTGAGCGTGAGATGGATGAATCCTACTGATGAGAACCTTTGAAGTGCGTCAATTTATTCTCCGTCCCTGCAAGCAGCCGCTTGATATTCTCACGGTGAGTGTACGTAATGAGAAGTGAAACAGCAACAGCAAAATAGACCAGTGTATGGTATCCCGGAATATCGACGTGGAATAAATTTTCCCGAATGAACAGTGTCACCGGAATGGCCATTGCAGCGAGGATCGAGCCGAGAGAGACATAACGCCATGCAAGGAACACGATCGTGAATACGGCGATGGCGACGGCAAATTCCACCGGTGCAAGTCCGAGCACCATTCCAGCACCCGTTGCCACTCCTTTCCCTCCTTTGAATCCCGCGAACAGGGTCCAGATGTGACCGAGGATCGCACCGACTCCGCAAATGATCTGCACGACGGTGAAATCCTGGAACGGGGTGTAATTATTGAACGGGAGCGGATTCGGGTCCCAGAACAGCTGCGGCACATAGTATGTTGCGACGACACCTTTGAACAGATCGAACAGGATCACGCCGAGACCGATCTTCCAACCGAGCATGCGCAGAACATTCGTCCCGCCGGCGTTGCCGCTGCCGAACTTCCGGATGTCCCCGGCGTTCGCCAGTTTGGTGGCGATGATGCTCGTCGGGATCGATCCGATGATGTAACTTAAAAAAAGTACGATCGCAAGATTTTCCATGTCCTAATCCTTGATGGCAGAATGATTCACTGTGGGAAAATAAGGAATTTGAATGGTCAGATGCAAGGACTTCATACCGAATTAGGGATTTGTCATAGGTGCCGAATGAGCGAATTTGAAATGATTTAGGGGATGAACCGTTTCAGCAGAAGTTCCGCGAGCAGAAGATCATCCGGAGTGGTGATCTTGATGTTCTCATAACTGCCTTCAACGATGATCGGAAGGACGCCGATCCGTTCTGCGAGATATGAATCATCTGTTGCAGTAATATTATTCTTTTCGGCGGAGGCATACGCATCGAGCAGGATCTTCCGCTGGAAGGTCTGCGGTGTCTGCACGCTCCATAACGACGATCGGTTGAGCGTTTTCTCCACCCGTCCGTCCGTCGATGCCAGTTTCATCGTATCCTTTGCACGCACGGCAACGACGGAAGCGCCGAAATACCGTGCTGTTTCGATGGACTGGGAGATCTCCCGCATATGGACGAACGGTCTGACCGCATCATGCACCGCAATGATCTCCGCGGACGGATGGACGAACTGTAGTGCTTTTGCGACGGAATCCTGCCGCCGCTCCCCACCTTCCACCGGCGGCCGAAGCTTCGTCAGCGAATAGGTCCTCTGCATCTCCTCGATGATGGAGAAGGAGGAACGCTGTGTGGCGACGATGATCTCGGAGATCTCGGCACATTGTTCAAAGCGTTCCAAGGTGTGGACAAGGATCGGTTTCTCATTCAGGAGCAGGAACTGCTTCCCGATGGCCGAACCCATCCTTTCCCCGAATCCCGCCGCCGGTATGATCACGCTGGTGAACATGGCCTCAGTGCTTCTCTTTCGGTTTTCCAAAATACTCGATCACAAAATTGAACCGCGGGAAGTATTTCGGCAGCCGGATCACGCTGAGGATCATCACGCCGATGGAGAGACGGTCGATCCATGACGAGGTCGGCCAGCCGAGATGGATGGTGATCTTCTTATGCGGCAGTTCGTACTCCAGTGCATAGAGGATCTCCGTGATCCCCTGATAGACCGAATGGCTCT
>CALRIY020000024.1:0-35753 GCA_943364975.1 Synechococcus sp. UW140 | reverse complement strand
CTGCGCAAATGAGATGACGGCGGTGACCGCAAGAAGAATAATGATCCTCATGTTATTTGCCCTCCGTAAATTTCATCAGGAGGAGTTCTCCGGCGGATGTCGTTGCCGCAATCACATTGCTGAAAGGATGAACCGTCGGGAATAATTCGATGACATCCTTTGTGTTCGTCAAATTGATCCGTGTGGAACCATCCGCAGAGACGGCGATGATCTCCGAACCGGTGATGGAATGTCCGTCATCAACGTCATTCATACCGATGATCCATTTTCCGTCCGGTGTCCATTGCGGGGAATTACATTTACCAATACGGACGGGATTCAGTCCGTTCACATCACACAGGAATGCTCCGCGGCTCATTTCGACAGCCGTCAGTTTTGTCCGGTCCGGAGACATTGCCGGCCAGATATATCGTCCCCCCTTGAACGGATCAACCGAGAATGTTCTCCCCTCTTTTGCCAGAACGATCCCGTCGTCATCCGTGCCGATCAGCACCGGTACAGGAGATGATGCTGCCGATGATACGCTCTTCCTGAAAACCACTTTATTGAAAACGAAGACCGGTATCTCAACAGCATTGTTCGTTTCTATCGTACGTTTCTCCAACGTTCTTAGATCGACGGTCACAGCAGACTGAATGCGGGGTCCAGTACCGTTCGCCTCCCGAAGGGTCGTCCGGTATCCGATCGTTGATCCGTCTGAGGAGATCGTGAATCCATATCCGGATCTCGGTGCATCAGTGATGGTCCGAAGGAGATTTGTTGCGGGGGAATATTCCCAGATCCCGTTCATGTCGGCGTTCGTCAGGAAAATGGATCTGCCGTCCGGCGAGAATTGTGCGTTGGACCAACGTTCGACGGCAGGGATCGGCAGACGCTCCACAGAGGTGACGGTGAGTTGTGCCTGCAGAAGTCCGATCATCATCAATGAAATTATAGATAACTTTTTCATGTGCTCCTTGTATAGAATGGTCATTTCGTCAGGATCATTTTTCGGCTTTGCAGGAAACCGGCGCTTTGCATGCGGTAAATGTAGATGCCGCTTGAGAGTCCTTCTGCATTGAACGTAACGCGATAATTTCCTGCTCTCTTGATATCTTGCACCAGAACTGCGGCTTCCCTGCCAAGCATATCATAGATCTTCAACGATACGAATCCTGTGACAGGCACCGAGAAAGCGATCTCAGTGGAAGGATTGAACGGATTCGGGAAATTCTGATGCAGCGCAAATTCATCGGGTGCGGCTCCGTTGACGGTGCGGACAGTGCTGACGACCGCATCTCCCTGAAATTCATCGACATAGATTTTGCTCTCATCAATGAATCCGAATTCCTGTTTCAGCATCAGTGAAGTGAGAGAACGATTAGGACCGGTCAGCGAAGCAACCGGAAAGCGGATGAATCTCCAACCCCGCCAAAATATCTTACCGACATTCAATATCTGACCGCCGGGATTGAAATGGAATTCCAAAAGATTATTGCTCCCGTCCCCGTAGATCCATGCGCCGAGGGTCGAGTATTGGTCGATCACCGGTGATGAGGTGCTCTTCACTTCAACGGCACCGCCCGATGCGGAGGAAAATTTATAATTCAATTTTGCCGCAACAGAACCGACGCGGAATTTTTCACTTACGAATGACCACGAGGTGACCGATGTGTCCGTCAGGACCGTTGCCGCGGAATTCTCCGGCTGCAGCCATCCTTTGGTATTGTCATCAAGAGGATCGAGCACCGTTCCTGCCGTGTAGGTCTCCGGCGATGTTGTGAACTGGATGATCAGGTCTGTCTTCGTGATATTATTGTACGTATCCTTCATTCCTGCAAGCAGTTTGATCGTGTAGGTCTTATTCGGTTTCAGACTTGTCGGAGCGAAGGAGATCACCCCCTTATCCATCACCACATCATTCTTGGCACCGGAGAGAGGGACATTCACATTGAATTCATCCACCATCTTCAATGTGGTGGAGAGCGATGAGGTCAGCACCGGTTCATTCAGTTTGATCACGACGTCTGTGACGGTCGAGACACCCTTCTCATCCGCAAGTGGATAGATGGACACAACAGCCGGTCCAGCAGTATCAAGCGGTACGGTCGTAAAAGACCGGATAAACGGAACAGTGCCGAGGTTCCTGGACCGTGCGACATTCTTTGCGCTGGTGTCGATCGTAACGGTAAAGGAAGTGGACCACGGAAGCAGCGAGGTAGGATCGAACGTCAATTTCCGGTTATCAGAACTCCAGATCTTTGTTCCCGAAACATTCGGAGAGATCGTGAATGCAGCATTTGTCGATGCAACATCCATCGCAGTATTGAATTCGATGACGATCTCCTTATATGCAGGAAATTCATTCAAATTTGAGAGAGGTAAAGCAGCGGTGATCACAGGACGGACGGTATCCGCAGCGGCCACTTTGGTCATGAAAGTGTCCCATGTCCAATAAGGACCGGGATCGGTGTGCGTATTGCACGTCGGAACAAATCCTTGCCCGGTCGAGACGACCCAATTGCGCCATGTCAAATTCTGATGTTCCCCATGAGCGATCACATGGTTCCGGTCCTTCGGGATATTATATTTGTCACAAAGATACTTCACAAGCTTCGAGGATGATTTGTAACATTCCGGGGTGTACCAGCCGCTGACGCCGGCATATCCTTCGTGTTCAATACCGACCATATATGAATTCCAGCATCCCACATGCCATGCACGGTACTTCTCCTCCACCATCTGCGTCACTTCTCCCACCGGTGCGTCAGGAGTTCCATTCGGTCCTTTTGTTGTCGAATTTACTCCATAGGGATTCGAATTGAGCACATAATGAGCGCTGACACCCGCTGTCGTATTCTTGAACCACGAAATGCAACCCAGATACGAACCTTCAACATCGTGAACGACCACAAATTTTTGCTGGATAAGATCCGTTCCGAAATTTCCCGAGTATGCAGCATTCCACTTCGCCAGCGGATAGTCCGGCGTGGATTGGGTCTTATCGGATGATCGTTTTCCATCAACGGTCGCGGCCTGCAATTCCAGCCGGTCTACGATCGACTGGATCGTTTCGAGACGGATCTTTCTTGGTTCAATGGAGATCCTGTCACGGTGATATCCGTTGTGAAGAACAGAATAGACCTCAAGTCCTCTTTTCCCCGCGATCTCCTGCTGGGGAAAACCGGAAAATTTTGCAATTGCATTCTGCCATTGTTCGATCGAGCCTGCGTCAAATTCGGCCGGGACAGGAAGTTCGTTGTAATACTTCTTCAACAGCGCAGCTCCGCCGCGGATATTCTGCAGCGGACTCTCCTTCAACTCCTGTACGCTTCTGCCGATGAGCGCCGCTGCGTCCTTCAAAGAATGACCGAAATACTGATTATCCCACAATCCCATGACACCATAGACACGCGGCATTCCATTGCAATTGGAAGCACTGTCGCCCTCTTCCCACTTCATATGGGTCCAGCGTGTCTCGGCGAATGAGATCCCGCGGAGAATATCCGCCGGCACTCCGAATTCCGCCCCTGCCTGTTCGAAGTAGCGGTCATACAGTTCCCGTTCTTCTTCGTGCAGCACGGACAGCGACCGACCGAACAAACCGAACGGAATCAGAAAACAGGCAGTGATCAGGAATGACCTCATTAAGCGCTCTCAATTATTAATACTCGAATTCAAAAAAGATTATTTCTGATACAGCATCTTCTTGACGGAAACAAATTCACCCGAACGCATCACAGCGACATAGAATCCGCTGGATAATCCGGTCGCATTGAACCGGAGTGAATACTGACCGGGCGACAACTCTTCGTCGATCAGCACTGCGACTTCCCTTCCGAGAATGTCATACACTTTCAGTGATGTCAGTCCCTGATTCTTAACCGAGACGATCAACGTGGTCGACGGATTGAACGGATTCGGGAAGTTCTGGTCCAACCGGTATTCGGACGGGATAAGGTCGTTCATGGCTACGAGTGACGAGATCTGCGTCTTGAACTTGCGCGAGGACCAATCACTGGAGCCGAGTGCATTCGTCCCTTTGACGCGCCAGAAATAGATCGTATTAGGAAGCAGTCCGGACACAGTGATCGTTGTATCCGGGAATCCCGTCGTATCCTTCGCATTGAAGATAGAGAAATCCGAACTGCGGGATAGCTGGAATGCAAATGACTGTGTCACCGGAGACCGTTTCCAATTGAACGTCATCGTGAACGGCGTATTGATCTGCAGATCGGCGGGAGCATCCAACACCGGATCAGCCGGGTGACCTGTCCAGAAACTCCGCTGCACGGAAAAATTCCCGTTGCCGACCACATTCACGCCGCGGGCTTTCCAGAAATAGCGCTGTTCCCCTTTCAGTCCGGGGACGGCGAATGAGGTATCAAAGATGGTCACATTCGATGCCGTGGTCGTAAAGGAAGAATCGGGCGATACCAATACATTATATGCTGATGAAGAGTCGGCATAGTTCCATACAAGCTGCGTTGCCGCATTCTGTCCCGCGGCAAGATCCGGCGGGAGGACAGGAACAACCTGCTGCGGCAGATTTTGGATCGAGACAACTGCACTGACTCTGCTCTCATTATGATTCCGGTCGAGCGCGGTGACGGCAAAATTCTTCGTGCCGGCAATTCCATACGGGTTCATGAACTTATTGGTGGTGACGGTCTGAATATTCTTTTGATCGTCGATCTCGCTTTGCGAGATGGATCCTGATGCTGCTTTGTATACAACGTACCAGAATCCTGAATCATTATCCGCCGCTTTTGCGGGAGTATCCCACACCACAGATGCAACGGCACCGCCGGGAACACGTCCGAACCGGGCATTGGAAGGCGGATTCGGAGGAAGGGAATCCTTCCCTTTAATCCCGACGACCAATGCTTTGTATTTATAGAGATTATTGACCAGCGAATCGGTGATACCTCCGCGGTTATCGGTGATGTTATTCGTGGTATAAGCAAAATTTCCGACACCGTTCACATTAGCGCGGTGCATACGGATCTGATTCGTCACTTCGCCTGCGTTACCGTATGCGGCATCACCGATGCGATAAAGAGCGAGTCCGGGTATGATCTGTCTGCCGTTCGAAACGGAATACCACCAGGGAAGGAGTTTGGAATAGTCCTGATTGCCGCCGATCCTCCAATACAACTGCGGTGCAAGATAATCGATGTATTTGCCGTTCATCCACGCGGTGGCATCGCAGTAAATGGAATTGTAATTATCGTTTCCAATGATGCCGGTAGGTACGTTGTTTCTCCAGATCCCTCTCGGACTGATCCCCCACTTCACCCACGGTTTGATCAACTGAATGCTGTCATAGACCTGTTTGATGAGCAGATTGACATTATCACGTCTCCAGTCGGCAAGGACAGTAAATCCGCGAGGAAAATTCTCATAGGTCGTTGCGTCCTGTGTTGTCACTCCGTCAGGATAAAAATAATCATCCATATGCGCGGCGTCGATATCGTAACGGCGGACGACATCGGAGATCACTTTCGCAACATGGTCACGCACGGCCTGAAGTCCCGGATCAAGAAACCGGACGCTTCCCTGCTGAAGCACCCATTCGGGATGCGTTTTGGTCACATGATTCGAAGAGGTCGGGTAATTTCCGGCGGCGCGCTCCGCTCTGTATGGATTGAACCACGCATGAAGTTCCATCCCGCGTGCGTGTGCTTCCTGCACTGCAAATTCCAGCGGGTCCCACATCGGATTCGGCTCAGTCCCTTGAACACCGGTCAGCCATTTGGACCACGGTTCGTACGGTGAATTATAGAGCGCATCGCATTCGGGACGGATCTGAAAGATCGCGACATTGATCCCTGCGGCGGAGAGTTTATCCAGGATCGTGCGCAGCTGTGTCTTTTGTGATTCCACGTTGGTTCCGGAAGGCCAATCGATATTCGAAACGGTAGCGATCCATGCTCCGCGGATCTCGCGCTTTTGCGCAATTGCTGTGGATGGAAATTCGAGAATAAGTGTAAGGAGAGATATCAATGCAACGGTAATTGTTTTCTTCATTGGCGATCCTATTGTGAAGGCGTTTTATTGTACAGAAATCTTTGACTGCATCAGCTTGAAAATGACTTGAAGAAGGAACACTATAACTTCGCACATTAAAAAAATGCTATCGTAGATTCCCGACAGGAACATTCGGGAATGACACGTATTTATATTTCACAGTGTCGTTAGAATATTCTTTTTATTTTTTATTCTTCCGGATCTTCGTTCACAGATCCTTTTCCGGAAACGACGATGACGAATTCTCCTTTGACGGTCAGCGAATCGAACGATGCGAGGATCGACGAGATCTTTCCGCGGATGAGTTCCTCGAATTTTTTGGTCAGTTCCCTCGCCACCATCACATCGCGGTCGCCGAGATATTCCATCAGTTCCCTCAGCGTCTTCTCGATACGGTGGACAGATTCATACAGGATGATCGTTCGCTCCTCGCCTTTTAGTCTTTCCAGTTTTGTACGACGTCCCTTCTTATGCGGAAGGAATCCTTCAAAGACAAATTCGTGAGTTGAGAACCCGCTTGCAATGAGCGCGGGCACAAATGCGGTGGGACCGGGAAGCGGCACGATGGTGATCTGATTCTCGATGGATGCAGCAATAATAGAGTATGCCGGATCCGATATGCCAGGGGTACCGGCATCGGAAACGAGTGCAACGGAATCACCGTTCTTCAGCCGCTGGATGATCTGCGGGACACGGACCTGTTCATTGTGGGAAAAGAAACTGAGAAGCGGTTTCATGATCCCATAATGGTCCAGAAGTATCTTCGTCGTGCGAGTATCCTCCGCCGCGATGATATCCACTCCTTTCAGCACATTCAGTGCGCGCAGTGTGATATCTTCCAGATTACCGATGGGAGTCGGTACTACATATAAACGGCCGTGAATGATCTCTTCGGCCATCAGATTCCCCAATCCCGCACGTAGCGGAAATCGATATTCACTGTCCTGTTGGAGATCTTGGCAATCACCGGCGGACGGCGTTTAAAGTGATTGATCCGCACTTTGCGCCGGACAGTAGCGATGAATGATTTCGGAAAACCAAGCGATTCCAATTCAGCATCCGTCCTGCGTTCATCGATCATATGATAGAGCAGCCGGTCCGCTTCGCGGTAGCTGAATCCCAGTTCCCCTTCATCGGTCTGTCCCTGCCACAGATCGGCCGTCGGTTTCTTTTTGATGATCTTTTCCGGGATGCCGAGTTCTTCGGCAAGATCCCAAATATGCGTTTTATACAGATCACCGAGCGGATTGATCGCGCAGGCCATATCGCCGAAGAGTGTACCATATCCAAGCATTGATTCTGTCTTATTGGACGTGCCGATCACCAGCGCATTTTCCTTCTGCGAACGGTCGTAGAGGATGATCATCCTCTGACGAGCCATAATATTCCCTTTGCGCAGATTGTCCGTGAGTTTCTGCGCTTCGAACAACGGCTCCACCATCGGCGTGATGTCGACAAGATCGGTTTGGACACCGAGCTCTTTCACAATCAGTTCTGCATCCGCTTTGCTTTCGGGACTGCTCGTACGGTACGGCATCATCACCGTATACACATTCTTCGGCCCGAGCGCTTCGGCGGCAAGATATGTTGAAACGGCAGAATCGATACCGCCGGAGAGTCCGATCACCGCTTTGGAGAAGCCGGCATTGTTCAGTTCATCCTTAATGAACTGAACGAGGAGCGTTCGGACCGTGCGCATATTCAATGCGAGCGGATTGCTGTTATGTTGTTCTGAAGTTTCCATACACTATAAGCCACAGAGGGCACAGAGAAAAGTCATTTAAATCTCTGTGAACTCTGCGGCTTGTTTTTTTATAATTCGCCGACGCTCAGTTCTTTCAACGCCTTTCGGATGATGCCGAGACCTTCGTTCAGTTCTTCCTGATTGATGGTGAGCGGCGTGCGGAATCGGATGGAACGGTCGCCGCATCCGATCAGGATGAGTCCTTCTTCGTATGCTTTATCGATCAGTTGGTTCCGGTTCATCGCCGTATCCAGATCGAAGGCCGCCATCAGTCCGCGTCCTCTCGGATTGGACGCCAGTTTCGGGAATTCCTCGGAGAATCCGATCAGCTGCTGCACCAGATATTCTCCCTGGACGCGTGCATTCTCCACAAGATTGTCCTCGTGGATCACTTCAAAGATCCGTTTCGACCGCACCATGTCCACAAGATTCCCTCCGAAGGTAGAATTGATGCGGCTGGATTTTTTGAACACATTCTCGAGGATATCATCGATACGGCTGCCGGCGAGGAACCCGCAGACGTGCGTCTTCTTTCCGAACGACATGAGATCCGGTATTACAAAATGCTGATGCGCCCACATTTTTCCGGTGAGTCCGACGCCCGACTGGACCTCATCGAATATCAGAAGGATCTCGCTCTCATCGCAAATGTCGCGCAGCTGCTGCAGGAACTCTTTACGGAAATGATTGTCCCCGCCCTCGGCCTGGATCGGCTCGATGATGATGGCGGCGATGTCATCCGTATTATTGATGATCGCTTCCTTGATCTGCTTGATGGCGATCTTCTCTTCTTCGATCACCAGTTTCAGATTCTCCTCATTCATCGGGAAACGCATCGCGGGATTCAGAATGCGTGGCCATTTGAACTTCGGGAAATAATTTGTCTTTGTCGGATCGGTGTTCGTCAGGGACATGGTGTAACCGCTCCGTCCATGGAACGAATGCCGGAAATGGATCACCTGATGACCTTTTTCCGTCGTATATCCTTTGGCAAAATTCTTACGGACCTTCCAGTCGAATGCGGTCTTGATGGCATTCTCCACCGCCAATGCACCGCCGTCAATGAAGAATGCGTACGGCAGATAGTCCGGCTGAGCAAGCTGTCCGAATGTTTCTACAAATTCCGCCATCTCCACAGAATAGACATCGGAGTTGGATGGTTTGTTGAGAGCCACGTAAGCCAGTTTTTCCATGAATTCCGGCGTCGTCAGTTTCTGATGGTTCATCCCGAGTGCGGAGGAACCGAAGAAGGAAAAGAAATCGAGGAACTTCTTCCCGTACCGTGAATCGTAGATGTAGGAGCCCTGACTCTTCTTCAGGTCGATGACCATATCGAAACCGTCCGCCATCATATGCTTGGAGAGGGTCTTATGGACGTCGGTCGGAGCGATGGTCACCGGAGTGAATGTGTGCTTGGTTCCGTTGGAAGGAACAGTTGTTGGTTTGTTCGGGGCAAGTGTTGCAGACATGAATGTCTCCTTTCATACTTTTGGGTCAATGAATTAAATGAAGAAAAAGTATGGAGGAATTCAGAAAAATTCTTGATGCTCGTACATTGACACTATGTACGGACGGCCATCTATTCCTTTCAAGAATTTATATTTTTGCCTGCGGATATGCATATTCGTCATGAAAAACACCTTCCGGGCAGTAAAATCCCGGAAGGTGTTGAAGTTATCTCAATAATTATCGATCTGAGCGCGCTGAAGTTTTCCGGAATAGTCCACATAGACCGCTTTCCATTCCGTATAGAAATCATACACTGTCCATCCCCCTTCGCGGTGACCGTTGCCGGTCTTTTTGACGCCGCCGAACGGAAGATGAGCCTCTGCGCCGATCGTTGCTGCATTAATATAGGTAATTCCGGACTGAATATCACGTATCGCCGTGAACGCCTTGTTAACATCCGTAGTGAAAACACTGGAGGAAAGACCGTATTCCGTGTTATTCAGGATACGGATAGCATCATCAAAATCCTTCGCGCGGATCACTGACAGCACCGGACCGAAGATCTCTTCTTTCGCCAGACGCATCTCGGGAGTGACATCGCCGAAGATCGTCGGCTGATGGAACCATCCTTTTGCCAATGCGCCTTCCGTGGCGATATTTCCGCCGGCGACCAGTTTTGCCCCTTCCTTCTTACCGATCTCAACATATTCCTGGACCGACTTTCGCTGACTCTCGTTCACGCAGGGTCCGACCTGAGAATCCGGCAGAAGTCCGTCGCCAAGTTTCAGCTTATTGGTTCGGTCGACGAGCATCGCCATGAATTTATCGTACACTGAATCTTCGACGATCAGACGGCTGGTTGCTGTGCAGCGTTGTCCGGTCGTACCGAACGCTCCCCAGAGGACCGCTTCCAGTGCAAGATCCAGGTCTGCATCTGCGAGGACGATCTGCGCATTCTTTCCGCCGAGTTCCAGCGAGACGCGCTTCAGCGTATCGGCGGAATCGCGGGTGATCTGTTTGCCGACACCGGTGGAACCGGTGAAGGAGATCAGATCGATATCCGGATGCGATGTGATGGCATTACCGACCTCACTGCCGCCGCCGTGAACGATATTCACGACACCTTCGGGAAGTCCTGCTTCCATCATCAATTCCACAAGCAGCGCTGCGGTCAACGGTGTATCGGTTGCCGGTTTGAACACGCAGGTGTTTCCGGAAAGGATGGCGGGGAACATCTTCCATGTGGGGATGGCCATCGGGAAATTCCACGGAGTGATGATACCGGCAACGCCGATCGGAACACGGATCGCCATTGCAAATTTATTCGGGAGTTCGGAAGGAACGGTGTGACCGAACAGACGGCGTCCTTCGACGGATGCATAGTACGCTGTATCGATCCCCTCCTGCACATCGCCTCGTGTCTCAGCGAGAACCTTGCCCATTTCGCGGGTCATCTCGCGTGCGATCTCCTCTTTCCGTTTCACCATCAGGTCGCCGATCGCCCGCATGATGTCCCCCCGTTTCGGTGCGGGAACAAGACGCCACTTTTCAAATGCAGCGCGCGCTGCTTTTACAGCAGCATCAACATCCTCTTTGCCTGATTTCGGAAAGATACCGACCACTTCTTCCCAGTTGGCAGGATTGCGGTTCTCGAATGTTCGTCCGGAGACGGCGTCGACCCATTTACCATTGATAAGATTTTGAAATTTTCGTGCCATTGAATTTTCTCCAGTGCTTGGTTAAGGAAATTGAATCTCTAAATCTTTACATATTTTCTTTACGAGCATTTCATTGATCTCATTGTGCCTCGGAATACTCGATACTTTCTTCTTTTCACGATGAACATATATCGAGTGATTCCCGCCTTCCCGTAAAAACTCGCATCCGTTCGATTCGAGATGTTTCACCAAATCACGGCGCTTCATAGATCTCTATTTTTTCTTTGATAACATTCCCAGAAAGAACCTGCTCTTCAGATAAAGTTCGATTTGCTTCCAACACTAAGAGCGCAGCCTCTTTGAGATTAGAACGAGTTTCTTCAATCGTATCACCTTGTGTATTCGCACCGGGCAATTCTTCGATAAATCCAATATATCCTTCCGGAACTTTTTGATACACAGCAGTCAATTGCATACCGCCTCCTTATGTTATTCCAATCCAACTCTTTTAAATATGTACTCAACATTCAACAGACTTTTTTTCGGATCGAATGCCTCATCCATATCCGCGTCGGTCAGGACTGCGGTCACTTCCGGATCGGCCTTCAGCATTTCTTTGAAATTCTTTCTGGACCGCCAGACATCCATTGCCGTACGCTGAACGATGCGGTAGGCATCCTCGCGTTTCATCCCTTTTTTCGTCAACGCCAGCAGCACCGGCTGCGAATAGAGAAGTCCGTGCGTGATCTCCATATTCTGTTTCATGTTCTCGGGATAGACGAGCAATTTGTCGATGATGTTCGTGAATTTCGTCAGCATGTGGTCGAGCACGATACAAGAGTCCGGGACGATCACCCGTTCGACGGATGAATGGGAGATATCCCGTTCATGCCAGAGGGCGACATTTTCCAACGCCGCCTGGGCATTACCGCGGAGGATGCGAGCAAGTCCGGAGATCTGTTCGCACGTGATGGGATTCCGTTTGTGCGGCATTGCGGAGGAACCTTTTTGCTTCTCGGAAAAATATTCCTCCGCTTCCAGCACTTCGGTCCGCTGCAGATGACGGATCTCCGTCGCGAATTTGTCGAGCGAACTCCCGATCACTGCCAGTGTCGTGAGGAACTCCGCATGTCTGTCCCGCTGAATGACCTGGGTGGAGACAAAATCAGGTTTCAGTCCTAATTTTTCACAGACGTATTCTTCTACTTTCGGACTGAGATGCGCGAAGGTTCCGACTGCACCGGAGATCTGTCCGACAGAGATCGTTTCAATAGCTGCCTGCAGCCGTTTGATATTCCTCTTCGTTTCTTCAAACCAGAGCGCTAATTTCAAACCGAACGTGGTCGGTTCCGCATGGATACCGTGAGAACGGCCGATCATGACAGTCATTTTGAATTCTTTTGCGCGGCGGGCCAGCACATCACGAAGCTGGATCAGGTCCTCAAGGAGCAGCTCCCCCGCCTGTTTCATCTGAACGGACAGTGCTGTGTCCACAACATCCGACGATGTCATGCCGAGATGGATGAACCGTGAATCCGGTCCGACAAACTCGCCGACACTGGTGAGGAACGCGATGATGTCGTGCTTCACTTCCGCTTCGATCTGATTGATCCGCTCCACGTCGAACTTCGCTTTTTCGCGGATCGTCCGGACCGCTTCCTTCGGGATCGTTCCTAATTCAGCCTGCGCTTCACACGCAAGCAATTCGATTTCGAGCCAGATGGCATATCTGTTCTCATCAGTAAAGAGGTTCCCCATCCGGGGGCGGGTATATCGTGCGATCATTTATTTTTGCTTTTCAAGGGTAAGTTCAAAATTGATGATTTTCTTATCGCGGTACACTTTGATCTTCCATGTATCACCGGCACGGCTCTCCTGCATGATGCTCATCAGACTTTCGTTGCTGATGATCCGTTCACCGTTGATCTCCACAATGATGTCGGCGATCATAATGCCGATCTTCTCTGCCGGACTGTTCTTCTGAATGTCACTGACGATCACTCCCTGCGCCTGCTTCAATCCGAAATAGCGGGCGATCTGCACATCCACCGGTCGGACATCCATCCCTGTCCAGAAATTCCTCTCGACCTTCCCTTTGGTCTGCAGTTCATCCACGATCGACTTCACACGGTTGATCGGCAGTGCAAATCCGTATCCGATATACGCCTGCGACACACCGCCGGTGTAAATGAGCGTATTGATACCGATAACCTCGCCGATGCTGTTCACTAGAGGACCGCCGCTGTTCCCTGAATTGATCACGGCATCCGTCTGCAGGAGTCCGCGGTACGAACGGTTGTTATCCACATTCAAATTCATCCCTTTGGCGCTGATCACACCGACAGTAACGATCGGTTTATCGATATTGTCGAAGAGACCGAACGGATTCCCGAGCGCGATCACCCATTCACCGATCAGCACTTCATCGGAATTCCCCAACTTTACGAAGGGGAACTTCTCCCCTTTTTCCGGCGTGAGTTTCAACAGACAGATATCGGAAACAAGGTCTGTTCCAATGATCGCCGCCTGATATTTTTTCCCGTTGGTCATCGTGACGGTGATCTCTTTCGCATTTCCCGCAACGTGATCGTTCGTCAGCACATATCCGTCCGGTGAAATGATGAATCCGGACCCGAGTCCTTTGACTTCCTGCTTGTAATTCCTGTTGCCGAAGAATTGATTGAAGAACGGATCATTCCCGAAGAAGTTGGAGAACGGGTCGCGGTACTCACGCACTTCCGTGACGTTGATGCCGACAACAGCGGAACTCACTTCTTCCACTGTCCGCGTGATCGCAGTCTGACGTGAAGATGAGATCTGGTCATTCACGGACTGTGCGGATGCCACGCTGATGAGCAATGAGCAGACGAGAATAAAAGAAAATTTACCGTGCATTGAAGTATTCTTTTAAAGGTTCGATATGACGTGTTAAACAAACTGCGACAAGTGCGGTTCCGGCCACAAGAAAATACTCGGGTGTAAAATATGACGGAAGGAAAAGATTCATGATGTGATCCGGAATGACCCACAATGCGACAGGAATGGCGACGATCGCGATGACGCTTGCCGCATGGACATTCTTCGTGAAACGCTCGGCTAGGAAGTATGCAGCCAGCCAGAGCGGGACGCAGATCCAGCAGGTAACGAACAGTGCACCGGCACCGGTGGCAAGTCCGCGGCCGCCGTGGAACTTCAGCCAGACAGGATAACAATGGCCGAGGACCGAACCGAACATTGCGGCAGAGACCGCATTCACCTTATCATCAAAGAAGGTCACAGCGATCAGGACAGAGGCAACCCCTTTCAGAAGATCGATCAATGTCACCACTGCGCCGACCCATTTCTTTCCGGTCACTTCCAACGCATTCCGTCCGCCGACGTTACCGCTGCCGACTGTACGGATATCGACATTAGAGGTATTTTTTACGACCAGGAAAGCCGTTGGGATTGAACCGATCAGATAACTGATGAATAATGAGATCAGATATGTTGTCAAATGCTCCTCACTTTTGCCAACAATTTACGAAAAATGGGTTGGTAAGTCAACGTAACAAATTGCCGTAACCCATTGAATTTTCTGGAATTTAGCAGGACTGTTCCTTGATTCTCCTGACCAAAAAAACTATATTGAGAAAAATAAGGTGACCAATGTCCAAAGATCTCTCCAAAGTAAAATATTTCAACAATATCCTTGAAACGATCGGCAATACCCCGTTGATCAAATTGAACAAGATCAATAAAGGACTAAAGCCTCATATTTTCGTGAAGGTGGAATCGTTCAATCCCGGCGGCTCAGTGAAGGACCGGATCGGGATCGAGATCATTGAGGATGCAGAACGGACCGGAAGGATCAAACCGGGAGGAACGATCGTTGAGTCCACTTCCGGTAATACAGGAATGGGACTTGCGATTGCCGCGGCAGTAAAAGGATATAAGACAGTGTTCACCATGCCGGACAAGATGAGTGCGGAAAAGATAAGCAATCTTCGCGCATTCGGCTCTGAAGTGATCGTCACACCGACCGCTGTCCCCCATGAATCACCTGAAAGTTATACCGAAGTTGCGAAACAGCGCGTCCGTGAAACTCCCAACTCAATTCTCGCGGACCAGTACGAGAATCCGAAGAATCCCGAAGCACACTACAAGACTACGGGTCCGGAGATCTGGGAACAGACCGGCGGACAGATCGATTATTTCATCTGCGGCCTCGGCACCGGCGGAACGATCACCGGCACTGCAAAATTCCTGAAAGAGAAGAATCCGAACATCAAAGTGATCGGTGTGGACATTAAAGGATCCATTCTGCAGGAATATTTCTATAAGAGGAAATATGATCCGGTCTTCAAAACATATAAAGTGGAAGGGATCGGACAGGACTACATCCCGAAGACACTTGACTTCAATTATGTGGATGAAGTGGTGATCGCCGATGACAGAGAATCGTTCCTTGCCGCACGCAGACTCACCCGCGAGGAAGGTATCTTCGGCGGCGGTTCATGCGGAACGGCGATCCACGCCGGTCTGGAATTCTGTAAGACCATCCCCGAAGATTCGATCGTCGTCATCCTTCTGCCGGACAGCGGCAGCCGGTATGTGAGCAAGATGTACAATGATGTCTGGATGCGGGAGAACGGATTCCTCAAACCGGAACGGATCACACTGCGCTACATTCTGGACAGCAAGGAATCCGAACTGCAGGAATTGATCAGTGTCAACCGTTCCACGACCATCCGGCAGGCCATCGAACTGATCAAGAAGCACAATATCTCCCAGCTTCCGGTGATCGACAGCGGCAAATCGATCGGCATTGTGACGGAGTCGAATCTTCTTTCCAGCGTCGTGGATGATTCCAAGAATTTTGAAAAGAGCGTCACCACAGCGATGGAAAATCCGCTTCCCGAGATCCATATGAACGAAGAGGTCTCCATGGCAGTGAAGTATTTCATGCAAAAACAGCCGGCTGTGATCATCACCGATCACGAAAAGCCGATCGGGATCATCACACGATTCGATGTTTTGGAATATATGTCTCACTAATGCATCAATACCATTCCCGTGAAGCGTTCAACGCTTCGCAGGATCTCAAACTCTATGCAATGGGATAAAAGCGCATCCGATACTCTGGAAAAATTGGTCTCCGTTGTCCGGGACCCGTTCCGCCAGATCATTAAAAGCAACGCACAGACGCATGCCGAAAAGTATGCCGAAGTGCGGCGGACCCCCTTTGTCACCGGGAAAGAAGCAGTGCTCGGATTCCTTCGGGCCCGCTCCCATAAACTTTCGAGTGAGGGCCTGATGATCCTCGAGGAACATCAACTTACGGAGAAGGACTTCATGAACTATCCAACGTCAGGAACACAACGATGAAATTCTCCACCAAAGCGGTCCACGCGGGACAATCCCCCGATCCTTCAACAGGCGCAGTGATGACGCCTGTTTTTTTGACCTCAACTTACGTCCAGGAAGGTCTGGGGAAACATAAAGGGTACGAATATTCCCGCGTTTCCAATCCGACGCGAACGGCACTCGAGAAAAATATCGCTGCACTGGAGAATGCCGATGAAGGCATGGCGTTCGCTTCCGGAATGGCGGCCGAAGATGCGATCTTCCGGCTGCTCAATCCCGGAGACCATGTGATCGTGACGAATGATGTGTACGGAGGGACGTACCGCATCGGGAAAATGGTACTGGAGAATTACGGCCTGCAGTTCGACTTCGTGGATACAACAGTGATCGACAATGTGGTGAAGGCGTTCAAGCCGAATACGAAGATGATCTTCGTCGAGACACCGACGAATCCCACCATGAAGATCACCGATCTGAAAGCGATCGCGAAATTTGCGAAGGAACGGAAGATCCTCTCCGTGGTGGACAATACCTTCGCCACTCCCTACCTTCAGCAGCCGCTGGAACTCGGGATCGATGTGGTGCTGCACAGCGTCACAAAGTATTTGAACGGACACAGCGATATGCTCGGCGGTTTTGTCGGCACGAGCAACAAGAAAGTGATCGAACGGCTCCGCTTTCTTCAGAAAGCGACCGGCGGCATCATGAGTCCGTTCGACGCATGGCTCTGCCTCCGCGGCACCAAGACTCTTGCCGTCCGTATGCGCCAGCATTGTGAGAGTGCGATGGAAGTGGCGTTGTGGCTCGATTCCCAGAAGAAGATCAAAAAAGTGAATTATCCAGGATTGGCACATCATCCGCAGCACGAACTGGCGAAGAAACAGATGAAAGCGTTCGGCGGAATGATCTCGTTCGATCTTGGAAGTCTGGCCAACGCCAAAAAATTCCTGAAAGCAGTGAAGATCTGCGCACTGGCGGAATCACTCGGCGGTGTGGAGACCCTCATCTCCCACCCAGCGTCCATGACGCACGCTTCCGTACCGAAAGCGGACAGGATCAAGAACGGCGTAACGGACGGATTGGTGAGAATTTCAGTTGGAATCGAGGATGTGGAAGATCTGATCGGGGATCTGAAGCAGGCGCTGGCGAAGATTTAATTTATCATTGTTTATACTTAAACACCTTCCAGGTTTTGGAAACCAGGAAGGTGTTTAAGTTTTAAACCGGTAATTTCAACATTGTCCGACAGTTACACTGTCGGACATGAATCATTGTGATAGTTCCACTATAACAGAACGGATCGATTTTTAGGAATGTCTGCAACAGTCGAACAACTATGCGCTGTCGGACAGTGGCGGACTATTTCTCATCCTCAGAGAACAATCCCCGGTGTGATACGATCAGCTGGGCCGTGGCGATATTCGACGCCAGCGGAACGTTGTGCACATTACAGACGCGCATCAAACCATGTATATCGGGATCATGCGGATGGGCATCCAGCGGATCGGTGATGAAGATGACAGCATTCACTCTTTTATTCGCGACTTGCGCTGCGATCTCGGCATCCCCTCCCATCGGGCCGGACATGTAACATTTCACTTTCAGTCCGACCTTTTCCTTCAGAAGTTTTCCCGTGGTCCGGGTGGCGATCAGATTGCATTTGGACAACGCCTGTTTATTATCATTGGCGAACTGCAGGATATCCGCCTTCTTTCCGTCGTGTGCGATCAGAGCGATCGTTTTCTTTTTCATTGTCATAGAGTTATTTATCCGTATAGAGAAAAGACCGGTGCCGTAATGTATTGAATGCTTCGAGCTCATCCTTCCACAGATCCGCGATCTCATTCACGCTCTTCCCTTCGATGATCCCCAGGCGGATGATCGGTGTGCCCGCCAAACGGTCGAATCCTCTTTCCCTGAACGTGAGTGAATCCTTATATAAGGAATGAATTCCCGAGACAACTGCAAGTCCGCACTTCACCGCGTTGAACTTTTGCCGGTCCGTGACCTTTACCAGAACACCCCCGCAGCGTTGACCAAGATATTTCGGACGTGTCGCGACACCGGGGATCTCCTGAGGAGTGAATTCCGCCGGAAAGAATTTCACGCCCGGAAGGCCGAATCCATTCAACTGTTTTGCAAGAAGAGTTCCGTCGATCCACGGTGCACCGATATTCTCGAACGGAAGTTCTGTCCCGCGTCCTTCCGAGACATTCGTCCCTTCCAGCAGACACATGCCCGGATAGACCGTCGCCGTCATCAGCGAGCTCATGTTCGGCGACGGCTTGATCCACGGTAAGTCAGTAGCATCATACCATTGTGAACGTTTCCAGTTCTCCATCTTTACAACGATCAGTTTTGCCTTGCGTCGTTCCTTCAGCCATCCCTGGAGATTCGCCATCACGGCAAGTTCCCCCACCGTCAGCCCGTGCATGATCGGGATCGGCGCCCAGCCGACGAACGTCTTCAGCGAATCGACACGGAGCGGACCGGCATAGCGGATACCGCCGATCGGATTCGGCCGGTCCAGAACAATGAACGGGATGTTGTTCTCCGCTGCCGCTTCCATTCCCAGGAACATGGTGCTGATGAACGTATAGAACCGCGCTCCGACATCCTGAATGTCAAACAGAAGGACATCCACATCCTTCAGCATTTCGGGAGTCGGCTTATTGATCTTTCCATACAGAGAATACACAGGAACGCCGGTCCGCACATCAATGGAATCACCGACGGTTGTTCCGTCCGAAGCATCGCCGCGGATGCCGTGTTCCGGACCGAACAGTGCGGTCAGCTTCGTCTTCCGGTATCCGTGGAGCGCATCGGCAAGATGCGTACCGTTCGACAGGATCGCTGTGTGATTGGTGATCACACCGACACGTTTCCCGTCGATCAGATCCGTGCGGGAAGAGAACAGGAGGTCAGCCCCGACGATCACCTTTTTCGGTGATTTTGCATCAGCAACCAAGATCAAGAATGCGAGGAAAAGAATGATCTTTTTCATAGAGTCTCCATTAAATTTTTGAACGGACGATCCCCCATGCAGCGATCGTCATCCCGTCCCAGATCACATTGGATGCGATCATCGCATCGATCTCCTGCGGCGTCCGGTACAGCATTTCAAACTCTTCGGTCGAATCCGGCACCGATGCGGACTCGACAAGGTCCCTGGCGATGAACACTTCACAGATCTCGTTCGTCACGCCGTTGTACGGATTGAATTCTCCGGATTTCACCAGAGTACGGGAACGGAATCCTGTCTCTTCTTCCAATTCGATATGCGCCATCTCTTCATAGGTCTTTCCCTCCTTCACTCCGCCGCAGGGTAGTTCGATACTCTCTCTGTCACACAAATACCGGTACTGATTGACAAGGATGATCCTGCCGTCCGGCATCACCGGCACGATCATACTCGCGCCGTTGGTATGGACATAATGATACTCTCCTTTGATCCCGTCGGGGATCTGGAACTCATCTTTTTTGTATGTCCACCACGGGTTCTTAAAGATCACCGCAGTGGTCAGTTGCTTCCAGCGTTTCAGCATTTTATTGTGTCTTCCCGGACTATCAGGAATGATTGTCCCGCATTTAATCCTTTGTGTCCTCTGTGGCTCATCAAAAAAAAAGAACGGTCGGCTATTCACCGACCGTCCCTATTTTTTATTCTTCGTTCATTGCTTCAATTACACTAATTCGCTTTCGCCGAAGAAGAAACTGACTTCGATCTTCCCGTTCTCGACGGAATCGGAACCGTGCACGATATTCTCCCCTTTGCTGTCCGCATACAGTTTGCGGACCGTTCCTTCGGCAGCATCCTTCGGATCGGTCGCACCGATGAGCGTGCGGTAATCGGCGACGGCATTCTCTTTTTCCAATGCCACCGGGACGACGGCACCGGATGTCATGAACTCGACGAGTGAGGGATAGAACGGACGTTCTTTGTGGACCGCATAGAAAGCGCCGGCCTGTTCTTTGGTCAGCCGGATCTGTTTCATTCCGAGCACTTTGAATCCTGCTTTTTGGATCTGAGCGAGGACCGCTCCCTGCAAGCCTTTACGAACGCAGTCCGGTTTCATGATACATAATGTTCTTTCGACAGACATTGATACTCCTTCGGATGGTACGCTGTAGGACACCTTGAAGATGTCCTACAGCTGTATGGTTTTGAGATTTATTTTTTCTTCGATGATTTCTTGGTTGATTTCTTTTTCCCTGCAGTTTTTTTCTTTGCTGCTTTTTTCGTGGAAGCCTTCTTCGCTTTGATGGTATAGGTCGCTTTATATTTTTTGGTGAGCGCCTGTTTCATCATTTCGCCCATCGATGCCGGCGAATCCACAACGTGGATCCCGGCACTCTTCATCGCTTTCATCTTCTCATCGGCTGTCCCTTTGCCGCCGGAGATGATCGCGCCGGCGTGCCCCATGCGGCGTCCGGGAGGAGCGGTGCGTCCGGCAATGAATCCGACGACCGGTTTGGAGACATTCTTTTTGATATAGGCAGCCGCTTCCTCTTCTGCGCTTCCGCCGATCTCGCCGATCATGATGATGCCGTCGGTCTTGTCATCTTCATTGAACAATTTGATCGCATCAATGAAACGTGTTCCGATGATCGGATCCCCGCCGATACCGATACAGGTGGATTGACCGATGCCGCGTTCCGTCAGCTGCCAGACCGATTCATAGGTCAATGTTCCGCTGCGTGAGACGACACCGACGCGTCCCGGTTTGTGGATGAACGCCGGCATGATGCCGACCTTCGCTTCGCCGGGTGTGATGATGCCGGGACAGTTCGGTCCGATCAACCGGACACCTTTCTTGGTGATGTATTCGTACGCACTGACCATGTCCTTCACCGGAAGGCCTTCGGTGATGCAGACGATCAGATCGACGCCGGCATCAGCCGCTTCCATGATCGCATCGCCGGCGAATGCTGCCGGAACGTAGATGATGGAAGTATTCGCCCCCTGTTCCTTTACCGCATCAGCAACGGTATTGAAAACGGGGACTTCCCTGTTGAACTGGTCCTTTTCATTTCCTTTATAGCGTGATCCGCCTTTTCCGGGTGTTACACCGGCAACGACGTTCGTGCCGTACGCGAGCATCTGCGATGTATGAAATGTTCCTTCACCGCCGGTGATCCCTTGTACAACGAGTCTGGTTTTCTTGTTGACGAGAATGCTCATATTTTTTTTCGGTTGAGTTGAGTAAAGAATTAATTAACAGTTTCTAGAAAATCGCCTACGGTAAGGATCGTCGCCTCATCGAACTGCCGGCCGAGAAGCTGCAGACCGATCGGAAGTCCCTTGGAATCCATTCCTGCGGGGAGACAGATCCCGGGGATCCCCGCAAGATTCGCGGAGACCGTGTAGATATCATTCAGATACATCTGCAGCGGATCGTCCATCTTCTCGCCGAGTTTGAATGCCGTCGTCGGCGCGATCGGCGTGAGAATGCAGTCCACCGTTTTGAACGCATTGATAAAATCATTTTGGATGAGACGCCGGACCTGCTGAGCTTTCCGGTAGTATGCATCGTAATATCCGGACGAGAGGACATACGTTCCGAGCATGATCCTTCGTTTCACTTCGCTGCCGAATCCTTCGCTGCGCGAATGGACATACATGCTTTGCAGGTCTGTCACATTCTTTGAACGGTAGCCGTATCTCGCTCCGTCATACCGTGCAAGATTGGAGGATGCCTCCGCCGTCGCCAAAATATAGTACGTCGAGATCGTGTATTCGGAATGAGGAAGCGACACTTCCACGATCTCTGCCCCCGCCTGTTTCAATTGATCGATCTTTTTCTGCAGAACGGAACGGATCTCAGGATCGAGTGCATCGGTGAAATATTCCTTCGGAAGACCGATCTTTTTTCCCTCCATCTTCCCATCCAACGCCGCAAGATAATCCGGTACAGCAGCATCAGCACTTGTCGAATCCAGCGGATCCTTCCCTGCGATCACATGAAGAAGCCGGGCCGCATCTTTCACCGAATTGGTGAACGGACCGATCTGATCAAAGGAAGAAGCGAACGCAACGAGTCCGTATCTCGATACTCTGCCGTACGTCGGTTTCAGTCCCACAATGCCGCAAAGACCTGCCGGCTGACGGATCGAACCGCCGGTATCGGTTCCAAGGGACGCTGTGGCCATTCCGGCAGCGACCGCAACACAGGAACCACTGCTCGAACCGCCGGGGACACGCGATTCATCCAGCGGATGTTTCGTCGGACCGAATGCGGAATTCTCGCCGGAAGAGCCCATTGCGAACTCATCCATATTCGTCTTCCCGATGAAGACAGCATCTGCATCATGTAGTTTCTTGATGACCGTTGCATCGTAGATCGCCTGATAATTCTCCAGCATCTTTGACCCGCATGTGGTCACTTTTCCGTTCATGCAGAGGACATCCTTCACTGCGATCACCATCCCTGCGAGCGGACCGGCATTCCCCTGTTTGATCTTCCGGTCGATCTCCCGGGAGCGGTTCACTGCTTCATCATTGAAGACGGAGAGGAACGCATTGAGCGATCGTCTCGAATCGATAACGGAGAGGTGTTCGGCAATGCGCGATTCAACGGTCTCTTCACCGCTGAACAGTCTGTCCCGGAAGGATGAGTAGGTTTCTCTGATATTCACTGTCTGCTTCGGTGATCATCCTCCGTGACTTGTGCACGGAGGAATTGGATTATTTTTTTTCGTCAGCACGTTTGTTGAGTTCCGCTTCACGGCGGGCGAGATCCGCTTCTTTCCGTTTCAACTCATCCTCTTTGCTCTCTTCCTTCTGCAGTTCGGACTGGATATCGGTCATCCCTTTTTTGAATTCGCTGACACCTTTCCCTAAGCCGCGTGCAAGTTCGGGGATCTTCTTTGCTCCGAAGAAGATCAGAATAACGAGAACGATCAGTATCATTTCCTGTGCGCCGAGTCCCAACATATGATTTTCCTTTCTGGTGATCCGAGACGGACCGACGGTCCGTTCGATCGAAGTAATTTACGATTGTGGCGTTGCTATAGTGTTCAATAATGATTCAAAGACTTTCTTCCCGTCGGCTGAGCCGAGCGGCAGTTCGCATGCCCGTTCCGGATGCGGCATCATACCCATCACATTCCCCGTACGGTTCATGATGCCGGCAATGTTATTGATGGATCCGTTCGGATTTGCACTGTCGGTCACTTCACCGAACTGATCACAATACCGGAACAGCACCTGTCCGTTCGCTTCCAGTTCCTCGATGGTGCTCTGTTCCGCAAAATAATTCCCTTCGCCGTGCGCGATCGGAATACTGAGAATGTCCCCGGCGGCGGAAGCATTCGTGAACTTTGAGTCCGCATGTTCTACTCGAATGTTCACAAATTTACTGGAGAACAATAACGACCGGTTCCTCAGCAGGACTCCCGGCAACAGACCGGATTCGCAGAGGATCTGAAAGCCGTTGCAGATTCCGATGACTGTGCCGCCGTTATTTGCGAACCGGATCACTTCATTCATGATCGGCGAGAACCGTGCGATTGCACCGGTCCGGAGATAATCGCCATAGGAGAATCCGCCGGGAAGGATGATGACATCCGATCCCTTCAGGTCGGTCTCTTTATGCCAAAGGAATTCCGCCTGCTGACCCATCACATGTTTTGCCGCATGGTATGCATCGTGGTCGCAGTTCGATCCCGGGAAGACGACCACACCGAATTTCATTGCGGATGCGCTCATACTTTCTTCACCGTAAAGGTAAAATCCTCCATCACGGAATTTGCAAGCAGTTTCCGGCACGCTTCATCCGTGATCCGTTTCGCTTCCTCTTCGGAGGGGGCATTGACCGTCATCTGGATCGATTTTCCGATGCGGACATTCTCCACTTCCTTCATTCCCAGCGTATGGATGCCGAGTTCAACTGCTTTCCCCTGCACATCGAGGATGGAAGGCCGGAGCGTGATCGTTATGGTTGACTGATACATAGACTCTTCACATGTGTGGATTTAAATATCGTAATTTGGAATTTCCGATGGTTCGTTCTCCGATGGATCTTTGACGGAGGGTTTCACAAAGAATTGATAGAGATACCGTAACAACCCGAACATGACGAACGCTGCAAAGAGATAGAACAACGCCGCGCCTTTGGTAAAGATGATTAACAGAAGACTGAATAAAAATGAGATGAACTTTACCGGATGCTTCTTCATCTCTTTCCCGGAAAATTTCGGCAGCGTGTCATATTTCACTTTGCTGACCATGATCAGGGAAAGGATGATGCACAGCGGGGCCAGCATCTCCGCCGGAAGTCCTTCCAGCCGATTGCCGTCAATATTGAATGTGAGAATGTAGGAGATGACGGCGAACGCACTGGATGGAATAGGGAGTCCGGTGAAATAGTTCTTGTCGAACCCAACGAGCTGCACGTTGAACCGCGCTAGTCTGATCCCCCCCATGATCATCAGCAGAGAACTGATGATCAATCCCCACTCTCCCATCTGATACAAATGGATCTTATACACGAGGAATGCCGGTGCTGTCCCGAATGAAACGACATCCGACAATGAATCGATCTCAACGCCGAACTGACTGCTGGATTTGGTCAATCGTGCCATCATTCCGTCCAGTGCATCGAACACTCCGGCAAGGATGATGAAATACGACGCCTCGATGAATTTGCCTTCGCTGGACTGGACGATGGAGAGCAGTCCGCAGAACATGTTCAGCACGGTAAAGAGCGTCGGAACGACAGCGCGCGTGATCCTCACTTCATCTCCGCAACGATGGTCTCACCCGCTACTGTCTTTTGATTCATGACCACTTTGATCTCCGATCCCTTTGGAACATAGATATCCACCCGTGACCCGAATTTGATCATCCCAAAGCGTTTTCCGGTCACCACACTGTCCCCGACCTTCACATCGGCGACGATCCGGCGGGCGACGAAACCTGCGATCTGCTTGAAGAAGACCTTTCCCCTGGCATTTTCCATCCCGATATGGGTCTGTTCGTTCTTCAGGGACGCTTTGTCCTCAAATGCAGCAAAATACTCTCCCGGAACATGTTCGAAGTATCCGACGGTCCCGGTGATGGGATTGCGGTTGACATGCACATTCACCGGCGACATGAAGATGCAGACCATGGTCGCTTCCCCTTTGATGTATTTGTCTTCCACCACATCCTCGATCTTGATGACCGTGCCGTCCGCCGGCGAAATGACGAGCGAATCCCCTTGAGGAGTGACGCGTTCGGGATCCCGGAAGAAATTCAATGTAAAGAGGAAAAGAAGGACGGAAAGAACGATCAGAATGACCTTAACGATCGGCTGATGTATGAAGAAATAGGAACCAAGACCAACGATCAAACAAAAAGCCACAACAGAGAAAAAAACGTCGTACCCATACTCCGTAATCAATGCGATAGACTCCGATTGGTTAAGAATTTAGTTGAAAGAAAACGTCCAAGGATAAATTTTCGCCCTAAACTTACCGAAAAATTGAGGCAAAGTCAATCTTGCATATTTTCGATACTTTTGTTATTTTAATCCATACACGAATGTATCATTATGAGAATGAGACCTACAATCAAGAAGCTGATAACGCAAAAGAAAAAAGTACGTCCCATACTATTTCAACGATAAAAAACGTCCCGAAACTCCAACGGGACTTTTTTTTTGCCCTTGCTTAATACGGTCGAGTGAGAATATCCGAATTTCAAAAAGCATTTGAACAGATCGCCCCTCCTTCCATCGCCTGGAAGGGAGATAACATCGGCTTACTGATCGGCAGATCGGCAGCATCAATCACCAACATCCTTGTCACACTTGATGTCACAATGGATGTTGCTCTGGAAGCGAAGAGAAAAAAAGCGAACCTTATCGTCACGCATCATCCTCTGCCGTTCCAGCCGATGAAAAGCATCACATCCTCATCGCGGACCGGGGACTTGGTGCTGTTCCTGACGGAAAACAAAATAAATGTCTACGCCGCCCATACGAATTTGGACAGCGTGCAATGGGGAGTCAACTTTGTGCTTGCAGAGAAACTTGGATTGCAGGGAACGACGGTGCTCTCCCCTATCAGCGAAAGTCTTGTATCGATCGTTGTCTTTGTGCCCGCATCGCACGCGGACCTTGTGGCCGATGCAATGCATCATGCCGGTGCCGGTGCATTCTCGAAGTATGACCGGTGCAGTTTCCGCGGTGTTGGGACCGGGACATTCCGCGGAAAGAACGATGCACATCCGTTTATCGGAACCGCAGGGATCGTGGAGCACGTGCAGGAGGTCCGTTTGGAAACAATCGCAGAACAATGGAAGATCAGCGGAATCGTTTCCGCAATGCTGAAAGCGCATCCATACGAAGAGGTTGCATACGATCTGATCCCGCTGCTGAACAAGAACAGTGAGTTTGGACTCGGAGCAATCGGCTCTCTTCCGAAGAAATTATCCAGAACAGCATTTTTGGGAATGGTGAAGAAACAACTTGGGGCAGAGGCCGTTCGATATTCCGGACCAAATGGTTCGGTCAGCCGTGTAGCGGTCTGCGGAGGTTCCGGCAGCGATCTCATTCAACAGGCAGTTTCTCTGGGGGCCGATGCAATGGTCACCGCAGACTTGAAATATCACACGTTTCAGGAATTTGAGCAGAAGATCCTTCTTGTGGATGCCGGTCATTATGAGACAGAACATCCCGTTCTGCCGGTCCTGTCAAAAAGGATCAAAGCGATAGCAGCCCGGATGAAGTATTCCGGCAAAGTCTTAATTACACAACAGAGCACTAACCCCGTACATATTCTTTAAGCAAGGAGAATCACTTGGAAGAAACGCTTCGGTTATTATATCAGTTACAAAAAGTTGACAGCAATCTTGACGATGTCGAAGAATCAAAAGGCGACCTGCCCGAAACAGTACGCGAACTCAAGAAAGAGATCGCGGAATTGTCGGAAAAAGCGAATGCGAAGCAGTCGTTCATCGATGAATTCGTGGCATCACGGAACAAAGCGGACAACGACATCAAGGATTTTGAAGAGAAATTGAAGAAATATAAAGAACAGCAGTATCAGGTCCGGAACAACAAGGAATATGACGCGATCACCAAAGAGATCGACTTCGCGGAAGAATCGGTGAAGACACTCAGCAAGCAGTTCGGTGATTTCGAGAATCAAATGTCCATTGCGAAGAGTGAGTTGGAAGAATATCAGACCCGACTGAATGAACTGAACGAGACGCTGAAGGAAAAAGCGGATGAATTGGCGATCGTCTCGAAAGAGACCGAAGATGAGGAACTGAAGTTCAACCACGAACGGGAAAAGATCGTCACACGGCTGGACAAAGAGATGCTCACACGGTATCAAATGATCCGTTCAGGGCGCGGCAAAGCGGTCTCCACCATCCGCAAGCAATCCTGCAGCGGATGCGGAAACCGGGTCCCTCCCCAGCATATCCTGGAGATCCGCCGGAATGACAAGATCTACCTTTGCCAGCATTGCGGACGCATCATCGTCTCGGACGAACTTGCACACACAGTGAATGTGGCACAATGAAGGTAACAGCATTCACCGACGGCGCTTCGCGCGGTAACCCCGGCGAAGCGGCGATCGGTATCGTGATCAAAGATGAAACGGGAACGGTCCTCCATCAGCACAAACGGTATCTCGGGAAGGCCACGAACAACATCGCTGAATATACTGCTCTTTTGGAGTGCGTTCAGCTGGTAGCCTCCTCAGAAACTTTTCACTGCACGGATCTTGTTGTACTGACAGACAGTGAACTGATGGCCAAGCAGATGAACGGCCTGTATAAGGTGAAGGATCCCGGAATGAAGGAAATGTACACGAAAGTGAAGAGCGCCCTGGTATCCGCTCCGTTCACTTTCACTATCCGCCATATCCCCCGCGCTTTGAATAAAGAAGCGGACGCGTTGGCGAATGAAGCGATCGATACAAAATAAATTTTTAGATACAGTCACACTTCTGCCGCTGTAGTTTTATTCTCTGTGCGGCACCCCGTCTGTCGGATATACTAACGGGGGTCTTCGCTCAGTGTGATTGTATCGTTTGTCATGCCGAGCGAAGCCGAGGCATGACAAAATTATAGTCCGTATGATTCACAGAATACCAATTCAATTATGACAGAATTTTTCATCATCAATGCGCTACTGATGATCGTGACCGTTCGCTTGTTCGAACCGGTCAGCCAAGTTTTTAATTCATCATCTATTCATTCTCATCAGCGAGATGTTGTGCAAAGCCAACAAGTTGCCGAGGTGCGCCAGGCAATCGCTGTAATTCATTCACGAATTATGGAGGAAAGTCCGAACTCTTTCCCGATCCGTCGTTAGACGGAAAGGGATGGACACAGTGCCGGATAACGTCCGGGGTCCCCTTAGACGGGATACGGAAAGTGTCACAGAGAATATACCACCCGCTGTCGACGGATAAACCCGCCGGTGGCGGGCAAGGGTGAAAAGGTGCGGTATGCGAATAAGCGTACTTAATGTAAGAGCGCACCGCGGTGATAGTAATATTGCCGGTCCCGCAAGGGATTCTGCGAAAGCGGAACATGACAAACCCCACTGAGAGCAAGACCGCGTAAGTTCCGTTTCCCGTCCGCGGGAAGAGAGATGTCCGCTCAATTCCTGATCCGTCTTCGGACAGATCAGGAGACGAAACGGGTAGGTCGCTAGAATCATGCAGCAATGCATGATCAAGAGAAATGATTGCCTCGTCCTTTACGGGACCAGACAAAATTCGGCTTATCGGCAAGCCCAGCGCTTTGTTGGCTTTGTGCAGCACTTGAGAATGGAAGATGCATTCTCTCACAAGGAATCGGTACTCACCGGGTCCGTATTGGAGAAGTGCATTGACATCAAAAAAAGAATACCGGTGGACGGTCGCTCCCGCTCCGCCATCCGAACTCGTCAAACAGCTGTCTGACGAACTTACCATTACGTCATCGCTCGTGTCGGTGCTGATCAACCGCGGGATCGACACATTCGAAAAAGCGAAGCGTTATTTCCGCCCTTCGATCGATCAATTGCATGACCCGTTCCTCATGGACGGGATGCATCTCGCCGTCGAACGTCTGCTCAAAGCCAGAGACAGGAAAGAAAAGATCCTTGTCTACGGCGACTATGATGTGGACGGAACGAACGGCGCTGGCATGCTTTATCTCTATTTCAAGGAGATCGGCTGCGACGTCACCTATTATATCCCCGATAGACTCACCGAGGGTTACGGTATCTCACAGCCCGGTGTTGAGTTCGCAAAAAAAGAAGGGGTCACACTCCTCATCTCCATCGACTGCGGCATCACGGCGCTTGCGCAGGTGGAGTATGCGAATCAGCTCGGCATGGAAGTGATCATCTGCGACCATCACGAACCGGCGGATGAACTTCCGAACGCAGTCGCGATCCTCGACGCACTGAAACCGAACTGCCGCTATCCGTTCAAGAGCCTCTGCGGCACCGGAGTCGGATACAAATACATCCAGGCGATCGCACGCACGCTCGGCCATGAAGAGAAGATCGAGAAATATGTGGACTTCGTTGCCTTGGCAACGACGGCGGATATCGTTCCGCTGGTGGATGAGAACAGGATCTTCGTCCGGCTCGGTCTGGACCGGATCAACAACAACACCCGACCAGGGATACGCGCACTGCTCGAAAGCGCCGGACTGAAGATCGGTGCGATCACTACCGGTCAGGTCGTTTTCGCTATGGCTCCCCGCATCAATGCTGTGGGCCGTCTCGGGGATGCAAAACGGGCAGTGGAACTTCTCGTCAGCGATGATTATCAAGATTCGATCGCGTTCGCACGGGTCCTTGAACAGGAGAATCTCAACCGCCGGAAGATCGATGAAGGGGTCTTCATCGAAGCACAGGCGCTCGTCGAACAATATTTCAAAGATAACGGCGACGGAGCGATCGTGATGCATCAGCCGCAATGGCATCCCGGTGTGGTTGGGATCGTTGCATCGCGAATGGTGGAAAAATACTATCGTCCGGCCGTGATGCTCACTACGCTTGAAGGGGTCGCCAAAGGTTCTGCGCGGAGCATCTCCGGCGTGAACATCCATCAGGCGCTGAAGATGGTCGAAGATAAACTGCTGCAGTTCGGCGGGCATAAATATGCGGCGGGTCTCAGCGTTGATCTGGACCGTGTGGATGAATTCCGGGTGGCATTCAATGCAGCGGTCAAGGGAATGCTGACCGAAGAACTTCTGACACCGGTGATCCATATCGATACCGAGATCGACCTCGCAGAATTGACCCCGAAATACATGCGGGTGCTGAAGCAGTGCGGACCGTTCGGTCCGCAGAATATGCGTCCCACCTATCTCGCGAAAGGCGTTCAGGTCGTCGGACTTCCCCGCATCGTCGGCAAGGACCATCTGCGCTTCAAGATCAAAAAGAACAATGTTTCGTTCGACTGCATCGGTTTCGGACTCGGCGGAATGATCAATCTGGTGAAAGAAAAAATGAGCAATTTGGACCTTGTTTTTTCGATCGATGAGAACGATTTTACCGGTGTGACCCTGACTCAATTGAAGATCAAGGACCTGAAATGATCATCATCGGGGTGGATCCCGGAACGTTGATCGCCGGATACGGAGTGATCGAGAAGAAAGGATCCGCCATTTCATTGCTGGATGTCGGCGTGATCAAGAACAGCGGCGATATGTCGATGCCGCTCCGTCTGCAGAAGATCTATGCAACACTCTGCTCGGTGATCGAACAGTTCCATCCGGATGAATTTGCGATCGAGACGGCGTTCTATTCCAAGAATGCGCAGTCCGCACTCAAGATCGGACAGGCACGCGGCGTGTCGATCCTTGCCGGGGTGAATTTCGAAGTCCCGGTGACGGAATATTCGCCGCGCGAGATCAAAAAGGCCGTAACGGGAAAAGGGGCCGCGTCCAAAGAACAGGTGCAGTATATGATGATGTCCATGCTGAAACTGAAGAGTGTTCCGAAACATTTCGATTCGACCGACGCATTGGCGGTTGCTGTCTGTCATGCGTTCAAGATCTCCGCCCCCAGATCCGGATTCAAAGACTGGAAATCATTCATTGCGGCGCATCCGGAACGGGTGCTGACCAAAAAACGACCATGATCGCTTACCTCAAAGGAATATTGGCGAAGAAATCCCCCACCGAGATCATTGTTGAGGCCGGCGGTGTCGGCTATTCTGTGAGTATTTCGCTCTCTACCTATGAACAACTGTCCGAGGTCAATTCCGAGGTTATGGTCCTTACTCATCACCATGTCCGAGAGGATGCACAGGTGTTGTACGGATTTTCAGGTGAGAATGAACGGGATATCTTCCGGATGCTGATCAGTGTTTCCGGAATCGGTCCGAAGATGGCGCAGACGATCCTCTCCGGCATCCGTCCGGACGAACTGATCCGCACAATCTCAGCCGGAGCGATCTCTTCCCTGACAGCCGTACCCGGTGTCGGTAAAAAAACCGCAGAACGGTTGATCCTGGAATTGAAGGACAAAGTGAACAAGATCGAAGGTTCAGAAAAGATCATCGACCTTCCGAATACCAGTTCATCCATCCGCGCAGAAGCGCTGACGGCGCTGATGTCGCTTGGTTTTTCGCGGGAAAAAGGTGAACAGTCGCTTCGCGGAGTCCTGAGCAACGCCGGAGGAAAGAATCTCTCCGTTGAAGAGCTGATCAAACGCGCTCTGCAGTATACCGGCAAATAGACCTCAACTCCTTCGATCACCCTTTCGCTGAATGCCAATATCCGCAACAAAATCCAAAGCAGTCGATCTCTATCTTAGGCACACGCCGAAGCACCAACGGGAACTGATGTCCATCGTCCGCAGGATCATCCAAAGCACCATTCCGGACGCGGAAGAAACGATCAAGTTCGGAGTCCCGTTCTATTCGAGGAAAAGATTGCTCTGTTACCTGAGTCCGTTAAAGAAACAAGAGGGGATCTATATCGGATTTGTCAAAGGACACCGAATGTCCGATGAGAGCGGGCTTTTTACAGGGAAGGATCTGAAGCAGATCCGTCATTTGGAATTCAGGAAAAGGACAGAGATCAAAACGAGGATGTTAAAAGAATATCTTCACGAAGCTGTCATGCTCAATGAATTTTCGAAGCATCCCTTCCCGATCTGATCATTCTCATTTTGAAAATTCGATCTTCACTTCGACAGTTTCCGCTGCCGCCGCGTTCACCAACAGGTGAAGCATTCTCTCTTTTCGATCATAATAATATGACCGGTCACTCTTACGAAGATCGGAATATGAACCCCTGAGATGCAATTCCCTTCCGGCAACAGTGATCGCTTTCGGAAGGACCTGCTGCTGATGGAGTGTGAAGAGATAATTCCGTCGCAGCGGCTGGCCGTTATATGAACCGCCGTCCGGAGCAGCCGAGATCTGCAGCCGGTTCCCGCCCGCTGAAGAATCCCATTTCTGACGGAATACTGTTGTCATGAATTTCCCGTGTTGGTATTCCCGGCTCGTTCCATCATCCTCATACATCACGAACCCAGTCGTTGATCCCGACCGCGGATCCGGATAGACGTGTACCAACAATGTATCGAGCGGCCGTTCATCCGAATACCGCATGACCGGCGCCATCGGTACGATACTTCCGGATTTGACAAAGAGCGGGATCTTTTCCAACGGTGCATCCACGGTAACCTTTCTGCCGCCTGTCACCGAAGCATCGGTCCAATAGTCGATCCAATTCCCTGCCGGAAGAACGACCTCCTTTTTGGTCTGTCCGGCTTCAACCACCGGTGAGACAAGCAATGCGTCTCCCCACATGAACGTCGAACTTTCATTCAGCAGAAGTTCATTCTCCGGTTCCATCCAAAACAATGGACGTGCGAACGGGATCCCGGTCCGATAGTTCTGATACGCGAGAGAATAGTTATACGGAAGCAGCTGATATCGAAGGTTCAAATACTTCCGGTTGATCGTCTCTGCCTGCTTGCCGAACATCCACGGTTCCGTGGGTGACCCTTTCACCACTTCGCCGGCACCATGTGCACGGGTCATTCCGCAGAAGATCCCGAACTGCATCCACCGGACGTATAATTCCGCAGTGGTGGGATTGCGTGCATAACCGCCGATGTCGGAATTTTGATATGCGAGTCCGGACATCCCCATATTCAGCAGCATCGGCAGTTGAACGGAGAGTCCGCCGAAACTTCGTGCCACATCACCGGACCACGGAATCACGCCGTACCGCTGTATGCCGGCAAATCCGGACCGGGTCAGATTCACGACCCGTTCATTCGGACGGATGGATGTGAATCCGTCATAGATCACCTTTGCCCAGAGCAGATTGAAGATATTGTGGATCTTCACGGTGCTTCCGAGCGCATGCTGCATCGATTCCGGATGTTTCTCCGGTTCACCGAGATCGGTCCAAATTCCGGCAACAGTACGACCGAATGCTTCGGGATGTTTTTTCCACCACCACTGCTGGGCGGCAGGATTCGTCAGATCAAGCAGTGTGGAATTGCATCCGCCGCAGGACCACCATTTTTCGAGGAATTGTGTCTTCCCGTCTTTTCCTTTTGCCAGGAATCCGAGACTGTCCGCTTCCGCAAAATTTTGTGAGGGCTGAATGATATACGGTTCCGTGATGAGGATCGTTCGGATACCTTCGGATAGGAATTCGTCCACCATTCGTTCATGGTCCGGCCATGCGGCCTCATCCCACGAGATATCCCCCATGTGTCTGAACCATGCAAGATCGAGCACAATGGCATCCAGCGGAAAATCCCTCTCGCGCATTTCGCGGATGATGCCGCGGGTCTCACGTGCATCGACATAACGGTTCTTGGATTGGATGAATCCGAACGCCCATCGCGGAGGAAGCGGCTGCCGGCCCGTCAGCCACGTGTAACGTTCCAATTGTTCGGGAATCGTTTCGGCAGCGATCACATACAGGGATATCTCGCCCCCTTCCGCTTCGTAGGTGAACAATGTGGAATCGTTCTTTCCAAAATCGAAAACTCCCCGGTAGGTGTTGTCGATGTAGAGAGCGTAACCATCAGGATTCGCAACGAAGGGAACATTCAGATTCATCGTCGCAAGTGGTTCGGAATATCCGCCGATCTGCGTGTTATAGCTGACAAATCTTTCACCCCGTTTGTCCAACTCTGTTCCCCGCTCGCCGGTCCCGTAAAAATGATCCTTTGCGTCGATCCTAAAACTCACTCTCCGGGATTGACCGACCGGCAAAAATCCGTCCAATGCAGGCTGTTCAAGGATCTTCCTTCCTTTATCGTTATACACCATAATCCGGAATGGAAATTTCCAGCACTCGATTCTGAGCCGATCCGTACGGAACACGATCATAGAATCATTCTCTGCCATCGAGACAGACACATTCCGGTCCGGCTGTTGATGAACGACAAAAGAAGGATCGATCGCAGAAGATGGTCCGGGACGTGCATCGATCCTCACGATCTCCGATGTATAAAAAGTCATTTCAACGGCAGCGATATCCAATGTGAGAATATATGTACCGTTCCTCATCGAGTGTCCGGTGATATTTCCTGACTGAGCAGAAAGCATCTGCAGCAGCAGAACGAAGGAAAGGGGTACCAAACTTGTAATCGATCGTTTCATAATTCTCCTCACGGGCAGAATGCGGAAAGTGTGATCACCGCCGAATCTCGGACGGACATTGGCGGCAAGAGAACGGTCAAGATTTTGCGCCGCTGGTCCCACCGGATCCCCGATCGCGATCTGTCGCCTGACGATTTTTCCTGTTTCTCTTTGAGAATCCTGCCGTTCACGGCAGCACACATCCGCTTTGATATTCCATGGAAATCTACCCGATAGAACCTCTCTTCGCGAGCGCCGAGGAACGATCCGACGGAACCCGCGATCGTCAGCGAGGTATCCCGTTGACGGAATGAAAGTTCTGTTGTCCGAATTTCATTCCGCGTCTTATACCGTTCTGAAATACCGTCATCTTCAGTCATGGTGAATTGTGCATCGTCACCGGGATAAATATGGACTGTGAGACTTTCCTGTGACATGAATGCCGTGCTGACAGCATACTCTCCTGCCGGAATAATTGAACCGGCTTTGACAAAGAGCGGTAACCTGCCGACCGGAGCTTGATAGTCAATTTCAACTCCGCCGTTCATCGGTTGCTCCGTCCAATAATCAAACCACCCTCCTTCCGGCAGCCAGATATTTACCGGATCGCTTACGGAACAATTCGGCGCAACCAGGATTGATGATCCCCACATGAACTGAAGATCGTGCGACCACGCTCGTTCATCGTTCTGATGATCGATCACCATGGCCCGCGCCATGGGAAGTCCGGTTGCTGACGCATGATGGGCAACGGAATAATGATAAGGCATTAATCTGTACCGCAACTCACCATAGAGCTTTGCATCCTTTTGAACAGCAGCAGGCCGATCGAGCGGCCATCGGGATGCTCCGATGCCGTGCGGTTTCCAGAACGGAGTGAAACTTCCGAATGCCATTGACCATTGCCGGTACATGGTATCGTCCGGACCGTGATTCTCCTCCCAATTATTGAATCCGCCGGCATCATGACCCCAGAACGGAAAACCGGA
>CALRIY020000023.1:0-37607 GCA_943364975.1 Synechococcus sp. UW140 | reverse complement strand
GATATCGATTAACGATCAAGCCGGTCTGGTTGTCGATTGACAGTATTACCGGAATGCTTTCAGGAACAGCCAGCGGAGGAAGTGCCTTGGACACTACGTTGACGGTCCAAGCGTATGATAATAAGGAGGGATCGGTCAACAGCACGTTTACATTATCCGTCACTCACACCAATCATGCCCCGGTGATCTTCGCCATAAGCGATACGTTGGGCCGGGAGGATTCACTGTTCACATCCAGGGTCGATGCAAGCGATGTGGATAGTTTGTTGTTTGGAGATCAGCTGCAGTATTCGCTGGTCACAAAACCAAGTTGGATTACAATAGACTCAACAACAGGAATACTATCGGGAATACCGAAAACGTATAGTGTTGGGGACACCATGCTGACTGTATCGGTGAATGATCAATTAGGCGGTATTGCTCAGAAGACATTCGTACTTCATATCTTTCACACGAACCATGCGCCGGTATTCATCTCGTCCACGCTACCGGATGCTGTTGAAGATGAGCCATATTCTTTTTTTCTTTCTGCGACCGATCCGGATTCATCGATATTTAGCGACTCAATTGTATTCTCTGCTTCAGTAAAACCGGTCTGGATGTCAATCAATCCGGTTACAGGTGAGCTATCGGGGATCCCTTCCGGAAATACTTCCAGTGATACAACAGTCATCGTTACGATCACTGATAATAAAGGCAGTGTTACACAAAAACAATTTCCCCTCGGTGTTATTCACACGAATCACGAACCGGCATTGATCGTATCACCGCACACCACACTTCAGGACAGCATAGCGGCATATTTTCTCCGAACGACAGCGAAAGAAGATTCGCTTTACCGGTATCAATTTTATGGAACAGATGCTGATACATTGTACCATGGTGATCAATTACGATTTTCTCTTTTGGTAAAACCGGAATGGCTGGAAATTGATACAGTGAGCGGTATTGTCTCAGGAGTACCGGGATCAAGGAATATTGGCGACACTCTGTATATTGTTTCTGTTCATGACAATAAAGGAGGAGTATCATTTGATACTGTATTGATTACCACAACTCACACTAACCATGCGCCGGTGTTCATAACATCGACAATTCCCGTAGCAGTGGAGGATTCGCTCTATACTTATGCAGTCCGTGCTACAGATCAGGATAGTGTATTATTCGGTGACGAGGTGCGATATCGATTAACGATCAAGCCCGTCTGGCTCAGCATTGACAGTATCTCTGGAGTGATCTCAGGAACAGCCAGTGGAGGAAGTGCCCTGGACACTACGTTGACGGTCCAGGCATATGATAATAAGGGGGGGATCGGTCAACAGCACGTTTACATTATCCGTCACTCACACCAATCATGCCCCGGTGATCTTCGCGATAAGCGATACATTGGGTAGGGAGGATTCACTGTTCACATCCAGGATCGGTGCAAGCGATGTTGATAGTCTGCTGTTTGGAGATCAGCTACGGTATTCGCTGGTCACAAAACCAAGCTGGATCACAATTGATTCGATGACGGGAGTATTATCGGGGATACCGATGGCGTATAGCGTTGGGGACACCACTCTGACCGTATCGGTGAATGATCAATTGGGAGGCTTTGCTCAGAAGTCATTCAATCTTCATATTGTTCACACGAACCATGCACCGGTGTTTATCTCTTCCAAGTTACCGGATGCTGTTGAAGACTCGTTATACCATCATTTTGCCGGAGCTGTTGATTCTGACAGCACCATGTATGGTGATTATGTGCTATATGCCATACTTTTCGGTCCATCATGGATGAGGGTAGATAGTGTCACCGGCATTATTTCAGGGATTCCGGCAGCACTCCGCTCGTTGGATACTGTTGTTGTTATTAAAGCGCAAGATAATAATGGCGCCTCTGCTACCCAATCATTTCCAATATCTATTCTTCATACAAATCATGCGCCTGTGATCGGCAGTATCTCCAAGGTATCGGCAGAAGAGGATAGTTTGTTCAGTTCAACGATCAGTGCCGAGGATGCAGATATCGCCTACTTTGGCGACACGCTTCGATATCAGTTGTTAGTTAAGCCGAGCTGGCTGAGTATCAGTACCTTCGGCGGTGTGATCAGCGGGGTGCCGCGCGGTCCCAATGTGGGTGACACGGTTATCATTGTCCGAGTAGATGATGGTTACGGTGGAGCAGACACAGCATCATACAGTATCACCATCACCCACACGAACCACTCGCCTGTATTCGCAGGATTTAGTCCTGTCACGACGACGATTGAGGATGAGTTGTATACACAATCAGTGAGGGCTGCTGATCAGGACAGCGCATTGTTCGGGGACGTGGTAAAATACAGATTGATCAGCACACCGGCGCCGAACGCTGTCAGCTGGCTTGCTATCGACAGCGTAAGCGGAATGATCAGCGGAACGCCGAGGGTCCATCATCTGAATGATACGGTGGTTGTTGTCGAAGCGTATGATAATGCTGGCGGAGCAGTACGGCAGCAATACAACTTGCGTATCAGGCATGTGAACCATATTCCGGAGATCGTTTCGGTGGGGAGTTTTACGGCACAAGAGGATACGCTCTATACCTATCAGATCATCGCAGAGGATCCGGACACACTGATTGGTGATCAATTCACCTATTCCCTGACCAAGCGCCCCAGCTGGCTGAGTGTGAACAGCAGCGGTCTTGTCTCCGGCATTCCCCGCGGGAAGAATGTGGGGGACACGATCGTCACAGTGAGGGTCAGCGACGGCAAAGGGGGTATTGCCAGTGAGAGTTATGCGATCAAGGTGAGCCATACCAACCATGCGCCGGTGTTTGTCACAACGGCCGACACCACGGCGGTGGAGGATTCGCTCTATACGTATCGAGTAAAAGCAACCGACCAGGACACACTCCTTTTTGGCGATCAGGTTCGTTACAGACTTTCGGTAAGACCGGCATGGCTTTCTATTGACAGTATCACGGGCCAGATCGTCGGCATCCCAAGTGGTATGAATGCTTTGGATACAGTGGTGGCGGTGCAGTCCTATGATAACAAAGGTGGTATATCGACCCAGCGCTATACGCTGAGAGTTGAGCATGTGAACCACGAGCCGGAGTTCACTTCGATCCCGGTGACAGAAGCCCGGGAAGATTCATTGTACCGGTATCAGGTATCGGCGTATGATCCGGACCAGTTACTGTTCGGCGATACATTGTTCTACCGCCTACGGGTGAAGCCGAGCTGGATGAGTATCGACAGTCTTACCGGATTGATTACGGGTATACCGGCAGGAAAGGATGTGGGAGATACGGTGGTAACGGTGAGGGTGAGGGACGATAAAGGAGGGCTCATAGTACAGTCCTTTACTGTAACAGTGATTCACACGAACCACGCACCGGTATTTGTAACATTGACACTCCCCGGAGCAGTGGAGGATTCACTCTATACCTATGCAGTGCGTGCCACAGATCAGGACAGTGCATTGTTCGGTGACGAGGTGCGATATCGATTAACGATCAAGCCGGTCTGGTTGTCGATTGACAGTATTACCGGAATGCTTTCAGGAACAGCCAGCGGAGGAAGTGCCTTGGACACTACGTTGACGGTCCAAGCGTATGATAATAAGGAGGGATCGGTTCTACTTACCCTTCCCCTCTCTGTTGAACATGTGAATCATCCACCGGTGATTGTCTCGCTTCCCGATACAACTGCAATAGAAGACAGCCCATATCTGTATCAGGTGGTTGCATTTGACGTCGATTCAAAATATTTCGGTGATTCAATATCATTTTCATTGTTAAAGGCTCCTAACTTTTTACAAATCGACACGCTTACCGGAAAAATATCTGGTATACCGATATTGGTTGATACCATTCTGAAGCCTGAACTATTTTCTGGTGCAAAACCCGTTGCCCGTAAAGTTGAAAGGAAAAGAGATAACAACCTGTCTTCTCATGGAGAATTTAATAAACAATTAGATGTTGCAGAGGCTCCAAGTGTCTCCGTGAAAAATGCTACGAACGATTTGGATTTATCGACGTATCAGATGTTTGATGTTTCGGTGAGAATAGCAGATGGAAAGGATGGGATGGCATTTCAAAATTATACATTGTCAGTAAAGCATGTGAATCATTCGCCATTTTTCGTTTCTCAGCCCGTTGAATCGGCAACGGAAGACTCATTGTATTCTTATTCGATCAAGGTTTATGATGTTGATTCTGAACAGTTTGGCGACTCCATTTTGATCAGTCCGATAATATTGCCATCCTGGCTTCGTTTTGATGCCGAGAGCAGCGTGGTCTACGGTACCCCTCGCGGATTGAATGCTGTTGATTCTATCGTTTCAATGAAGGTTAGTGATGGCAAAGGGGGAGAAGCAGTGCAATCGTATTTCATTTCAATGACCAATGTGAATCATTCTCCGGTCATTGTCTCAGTCGGTGATACAATAGCTACGGAGGAGTTTGAATATCAATATGTTTTAAAGGTCAATGACCCCGATGTTGATTTTGGAAGAGATTCCTTAAAAAAGGAATTTGTCATTGTGCCATCCTGGTTAAACGTAGTTCACGATACATTGATTGGGACACCACAATATAATAATGTTGGAGATACAATCGTTTTAATTCGAATAACTGATGTATATGGTATTATAGCTCAGCAGCAGTGGAGCATACAAGTCTCTCCGACAAGGCATGCCCCGGCGCCTTTCACTTTGAATACGTTATCGCATGCGGATACGATCGCTTTGGATTGGGGAAAGAATCTTTCGCTATCATGGAGCAGAGCATTTGATGCGGATACAGAAGACACTTTACGGTATTCGATCCATCTTTTTGGAGGGGGCTTTGATACGCTCATAGTTAACCTTTCCGATACGATGTATTCAGCTAAGATTATGAATAGATTGCGAGTATCCTCAAAGTATTTTTGGACTGTCAGTGTGAATGATGGAAGTTTCGAAGTATTATCTCAGGATACTCTTTCGTTCCATACATCATCCAAAATTCTTAATGTTGCAGAGTGGAAATATACTGTTCCGAATGATTTCGTCACCTTACAAAATTATCCTAATCCGTTTAACGCATCTACGATGATACGATTTGGCGTACCGGTGCCGAGTCATGTTTCTGTAGAATTGTACAATGCTATCGGTCAACGGGTCACAGTTTTATTCGATAACCAAATAGAAGCACAGTATCGGGAAGTGAAATGGAATGCTGATCGATTCTCCTCTGGAATTTACTTCGCCGTTATAAAAATGCGTGATATCAATGAGAATACAGTTGTACACCGATTCATTAAGAAAATGATTTTATTGAAATAGTTTTTAGTTTAGAGCACCGCGTTGATTTCATTTACTCTAGATTTTCACCTAGCCCACTCTATTCTCTTGGAACCAAGCATAAATCATAATAACTGCTTGTTACTCCTCGCAATACTACTTATATTTTACAACTTTTCAATGTCTTGATATTTTATGGAGCCAATGATACATCCTGCTGACCAGCCTTCTCAATCCTTCGATTATTGGGGGTTATTTGAAAAGATATGGCAAGACAAATTCTTTGTCATTAAAATTGTTTCGGTCGTAACGATCGTGACAATTCTGATCTCATTTTTGTTTTCAAACAAATACAGGTCGACAGCGATTGTTCTTCCGGATAATGAGAGTCAAAAACTGGGTGGCATAGGCGGATTGGCAGACCTTGCATCGATCGCGGGGGTATCAGTCGGAACAGGAAAATCTTGGGTTGAATTGTATCCTCAGATCCTGGTCAGCGATGCAATCCTGAAGAATGTGATCCTTACAAAGTATCATTCGGATAAGTTTAAGGATTCGGTCAATTTAATTGAATATTTCGAGTATCACGATGTTGATCCGCAAAAGAACTACGATAAGACCTATGAAAAGATGATAAAATCTCTTGATATCAGTTTGGATAAAAAAACAAGGATCATAGCAATTTCGATGCTCTCCGACGAACCGCAGGTTGCCGCAGACATCATCAATACAACGCTGAAGCGTCTTGACGAATTCATCAGGACGAAACGGATCTCCAGCGCCTCCGAACGGCGAAAATGGATCGACCATCGTCTATCTGATGTTAAAAATGATCTTACCCATACCGAGAATGCATTACGCGAATTTCGGGAAAGGAATCGTGCCGTTTCAGGATCGCCGTTGTTGCTGCTAGAACAGCAGAGACTGATACGTGATGTCGAGATCAATTCGGCCATCTTTCTTGAATTGAAGAAACAACTTGAACTGGCGAAGATCGATGAGATCAATACCATGCCGATCATCAATATCCTCGATGCTGCCAGGATAACTACTATCAAGGAAAGTCCCAGACGAAGTGTCTATGTATTGTTGATGTTTATGTTCTCTTTCATTGGTTCATTGGGTTATGTCGGTGCAAAACATCTGTATGGCGGCATGATCCAGACTGTTGTAACCAAAATCCAATCGATCATTAAACCCCGTTTGAAGTACTAAATGCTTCGACGAAACTGGAAATTATTTTTTATTCTCATTTCCCAGATGCTGGATGTTTCGGCGATTTGGACGGGGGGGTTTGTCATTTTTTCTCTGAAATGGAGTGAAACGATCCAGTATGTGACCCCCGATGAGAATTTGCTGATCGGTTTCTCGATCTTCACGGTTATTTATCTGATCGTCGCATCTATGCTCGGTCTCTACAGGGGTTCCTTTCACCTGAGTCTGCGTCTTCAAAATTTCATCACTGCTCGCTCCTTTGTCATCAGCGTTCTGATTGCGCTTGCAATCAATAGTTTTGCGCAGACATTCGTGGGAAAAAAATCAGTTATTACCTTCGTGGTGACGCTTCCATTTCTCTTGCTTCTTGCCAGACTTATCTTAAAAAGGATAAATCTGTACTTCCAGGAGAAAGGATATGGCGTCCATAAAACATTAATAGTTGGCTTAACAAAAGATGCAGAAAAACTTTATTATCGATTTACCGCATTTCCTGAACTTGGATATAAGACCCAAGGATTTATCGTTAAAGAGAAATCCATAGAGCCAACAGTTCTGCCGCAGTATACGAAGGATGAGGTGCGCTCAATTGTTGCTGACGGAAAAATAGATCGTATATTTATACCTTCATCTGATCTATCAATGAATGGATTTACGTATCTAAAAGTATTGAGTCAACAAAATGGGGTGAAACTAAAAGTTATCTCCCCGCATGCAGAGGACCTGCTGAAAATATCAAGGATCTACGATATAGCCGGTATTACAATTTCTACACCTCAGCGTTCACGATTGAAGATCGCAAAAGCTATATTTAAACGAGTATTTGATTTTATTGCCTCAGCAATCATCATTTGTCTTCTTTCACCAATCTTCATTGTTACTATTATCGCAATTTTTATAGAAAGCGGTAGACCGATATTTTTTTTTCAACGCCGGGGTTCGGTGAAGGACGGATTGGAGTTCGATTTCATTAAATTCCGAAGTATGGTCACCAATGCCGAACAGATCAAGCAAGAATTAATGGATAAAAACGAATCGGACGGTGCATTGTTCAAAATGAAGAACGATCCCCGTGTGACCAAAATCGGAAAGATCATTCGGAAGCTGAGCATCGATGAACTTCCGCAGCTGTTCAATGTGCTGATGGGGGATATGAGTCTTGTCGGACCGCGTCCGCTGCCGTTGAAGGATTTCGAAAAGGCTAATGAGTCTGATGAATTCTGGGATGCCATCAAGGAACGCGGCTCAGTGAAACCCGGAATGACCGGACTGTGGCAGATATCGGGACGTAGTGAGATTAAATTTAAGGATATGATACTGCTTGATCTATATTATGTTGAAAACCAGTCGTTACTATTTGATTTAGAGATTCTATTTGAGACTATTCCTGTCGTATTTTTTGGAAGAGGCGCATACTAATAGATCCTAAGTGTGAAGTAATACTACATTCCCACCTTCCCTATTGTCAATTTATTGGAGCTGATGAAAAACATTCTCGTTACCGGCGGTGCCGGCTTCATTGGGAGTAATTTTGTTCATTTTATGCTGAACAAATATCCCGGCTATAGAATCGTCAATTTTGATACACTGACGTATGCCGGGAACCTCGAAAACCTTTCAGCAGTGGAAAAGCACCCGAATTATTCCTTTGTCAAAGGGGACATCTGCAACCGCGAACAAGTACTGAAGGCTTTCAGGGATCATGCGATCGACGCTGTTGTTCATTTTGCAGCGGAATCTCATGTGGATAGAAGTATCACTGGTCCTGCCGTTTTCGTGCATACCAATGTTGTCGGTACTCAGGTGCTGCTCGATGTTTCCCGCGAGACCGGCATCGAAAAGTTTCTCCACGTTTCAACGGACGAAGTCTATGGTTCGCTCGGCGCAACTGGATATTTCACGGAAGAGACGCATCTCCACCCGAACAGTCCTTACTCCGCAAGCAAAGCCTCTTCCGACATGCTCGTGCTGGCCTATCAGCATACATTCGGATTTCCCGGTGTTGTCACCCGGTGTTCGAACAATTACGGTCCTTATCAATTTCCCGAAAAACTGATCCCGCTGCTGATCGCCAATGCCGTGAATGATAAACCGATCCCTGTGTACGGAGACGGTTCGAATGTGCGGGATTGGCTGTATGTAGAGGACCATTGCTCAGCACTCGACGTTGTCCTGCACAAAGGGAAGATCGGTGATGTCTATAATATCGGCGGACATAACGAATGGAAGAATATCGATATTGTGAAGCTGGTGCTGAAGGAGATCGGCAAACCGGAATCGCTTATCACATTCGTGAAGGATCGTCCGGGGCATGACCGCCGCTATGCCATTGATGCGTCAAAGATCAAGGACGAACTCGGGTGGGTCCCGGCATATCAATTTGAGAACGGCATCAAGAAGACCATCGCCTGGTATCTGCAGAACAAGAAGTGGTGGGAGCGGATCATCAGCGGTGATTATCAAAAATATTACGAATCACAGTATTCATAATTCTACCAAGAACAACAGGAAAAATTGAATGAAGGGCATTATTTTAGCAGGCGGTTCCGGCTCCAGGATGTATCCAATATCGAGGGTGTACAGTAAGCAGCTGACGCTGATTTACGATAAACCTCTGATATATTATCCATTATCCGTATTGATGCTAGGTGGAATCAAAGAAGTTCTGATTGTTTCCAACGCTGAGACGATCCCGCATTATCAGGCATTGTTCGGTGATGGTTCTCAATTCGGTATGTCAATATCGTATGTATTGCAAAGTGCACCCAATGGAATCGCTGAAGCATTCATTCTCGGGAAGCAATTCATCGGGAATGATTCCGTCACATTGATTTTAGGGGATAATATCTTCTATGGTAATTTAGATTTCTTCTATAGCGCGTTGGAAAAGAATACCGGAGGTACAGTGTTTGGATACCGTGTATCGGATCCTGAGCGGTATGGTGTTGTCGAATTCAATAAGGATGGGAAAGCGGTCAGTATAGAAGAAAAACCTAAGTCCCCTAAATCTAACTATGCCGTTCCCGGACTGTATGTGTATGATAATTCGGTCGTGAGTATTTCCGAAAATCTCAAACCTTCTCCTCGCGGCGAATTGGAAATTACGGATGTGAATGTAGAATATATGAAACGAAATACATTGTTCGTGGAAAAGATCGGCAGAGGGGTCGCATGGCTCGATACGGGAACACCTCAGGCATTGCTGCAAGCCTCTAATTTTTTCGGAGTGATTGAGGAGCGGCAAGGACTCAAAGTGGCTTGTATAGAGGAGATCGCATATTACAAGCAATTCATTTCTAAACAGGCACTCATCGAACTTGTGTCAAAAATGCCGCGGTCATCGTATCGTGAATATCTTGAACGTGTTATCGCGAACGATGAATTATGAAAACGATCATTTCTGCGATCCCGGATGTTCTCATTATCGAACCTTCGGTATTTACAGATGACCGTGGGTATTTCTACGAATCCTTTCACGAAAAGAAATACGTTGAATACCTTGGACCGGTTACGTTCGTCCAGGATAATATCTCACGGTCAAAAAAAAATACTCTTCGGGGCCTGCATCTTCAAAACGGTGAGTTTGCACAGGGGAAATTATGTCAGGTGCTTGATGGCGCCGTACTCGATGTTGCAGTAGATGTTCGAAAGGATTCGCCGACCTATGGAAAATGTATTTCGGTTGAATTATCTGCGGAAAACAAAAAACAGATATGGATTCCGCCGGGGTTTGCTCATGGATTTTCAGTTCTTTCTGAAACTGCTCTGTTCCATTATAAATGCACGAATGGTTATAATAAAGACTCCGAACGCTGCTTACGGTACAACGATCCTACAATCAATATTGATTGGAAAATATCCGATCCAATAGTATCACAAAAAGATCTGCTGGGAGTGTTCCTCGAAGATCTCCGGTATGATCATTACCATTCTTAATGCAGCAATCTCATGAGTAGACATAGATACCTCATTCTCGGCGCCAACGGTCAACTCGGCAAACAGTTCGCAAAGGATCTTTCACGGCTCGGGCAGCCATTCTCGGCTCCTGACGAAAAAGATTGCGACATCACTTCTATTGATACGCTTTCCTCATTCATCGATTCTGTTCAACCGAGCGTGATCGTCAACTGCGCCGCATATAATGCGGTGGATCTTGCCGAACAGCAGCAGGAGACTGCAATGCTGATCAATACGACTGCTGTACATAATATCGCAACACTCTGCAGGGAGAAGAATATATTTCTGATTCACTATAGCTCGGACTACGTATTCGACGGTACTAAAGGAGAGCTGTATTCGGAGCAGGATGCTCCGAATCCCTTGAATGTGTACGGCAGAACAAAACGGGGCGGGGAAGAAGCGGTGTTGAACAGCGGTGCGGAGTTCCTTCTGTTCCGCACGAGCTGGGTCTTCGGGAACGGCGCACAGAATTTCATTCACAAAATGCTACAGTGGTCGCAGAAGAATCCGGTCCTGAAACTGACATCGGATGAGGTCTCCGTCCCTACCTGCACCATCGACCTGGTGGCTGTGACCCTCCGATCTCTCGACAAAGGATTGAACGGATTGTATCATCTAACCAATTCCGATTATGCATCGCGGTACGAATGGGGACGCTACGTCGCGAAAAAACTTTCTCTCCCTTCGACCATTGTTCCTGTCCCGATGAGCGCATTCCCGAGCCCGGCTGAGCGCCCGCTCTTCTCTGCAATGACCAATGTGCATCTTCAACAAGATCTAGGTTTTTCAATTCCCGATTGGCGTGATGCTGTAGATCGATTTTTGATTGAATTTCCTCAACAATAGTTTGTTTTTCAGCCTTTGGGTGATATGCTACTGTTAAATAAATATTAAATTTAACTTAATTATGTAATTATGAAGACTATTATTCTCTTTGTTTTTCCATTTTTCGTCTATTCACAAACTGTCTATCTTCCTGCGACTCATCCAGTCTATCAATACTTGGATAAAATGGAAGCAAAACAAATAATTGTTGACTATCGAGATGCTGTCAAACCGCTTTCGAGGGCTCAAATTGCTAAAAATTTAATGCGAATTGACACTTCAAATTCAGGGCTGACAACTGTTGAGCGGAACGAATTTAAATTTTACATGGAAGAATTTCATGATGAATTGATAATGGCTGGATTCGCAGGCGAAATTGATGATCGATGGCATTTGTACGATTATAAAAGTAAAGATGCAAACTTCAAGTTTGATTTTATCGCAGGAATGTCATATCAAAACCGCGCAGATGGAAAAAAATCAATTATCCGTTCGAGTGGATTAATGGCTTACGGAAACTTGGGAAAATATGTTGGATTGTCATTAATGCACCGTGATAATAATATTTCTGGTACGTTTCAACAAATTGCTAACCCACTCACTAATATACCGGCAAATGTTCAATCACCAATTAATTATCCAACATCTACTCAATACAGTATAATCTCAGCCCAGGCATCATTTGAGATAGGAGAATTTGTTTTTTCAGCGGAGATGTTGCCAAACACGTGGGGTGCGGGGAAGAATGGAACATTAATACTCTCAGATAAAGCACCAGCATATCCTCAGGTAAAATTACAATTTCCTATCGGGGAAGACATTTCATTTACATATATTCATGGCTGGTTATTTTCAAATCTGATAGATAGTCTTCGTTCGACTATTTTAGTGGGTAGACCTGATGGAGAAAAAGTTCGACGAGTTCCAGTTCAGAAATATATTGCTGCACATATATGGGAATTTACTCCCGTTTCTGGATTGGATATTTCTGTCGGAGAGTCAGAGATCTATGGCAGCAGAAATCCTGAATTGATTTATTTGATTCCCTTCATGTTTTTCAATGGTGCTGAGCGTTGGTTACGTGATTTAGATAATTCACAGATGTTTTTTTCTTTGGATATGAATATGATACCAAATCACTCATATCATTTTGACTTATTTGTCGATCATATTGCAACTGGAGCAATGTTTAATCCAAATAAACAGAGGAATCAAATTGGATTTACCATTGGTGGTGATTGGTATAATATTATTAAAAATGATTCACGCATCATGCTTGAATATACCCGAACACAACCTTGGATTTACAACCATAAATATCCTGATGCTACTTATCAAAACCATTCGATCAATTTGGGGCATTGGATTGGACAAAACGCTGATTTGCTTTCTGCCGGTGTTTGGTATCGTCCATTATTTAATTTGGAAATTGGAATTAAGTTTGAATCTCTTAGAAAAGGTGGAAAAGATTCTACTGTGGTCCAATATCGTTTACCCACACCCGATTTTTTATATGGTCCGATTACAAAACAGCAGACGTTTGGAATTGTTGGATCATATGAGCCAGTGAGGGATCTGGCAATTGATTTCCACATACTCTATAGTAGGTTTACTACTGAAGTAACTTCAACTAGCACTGCTTTTATCCTAAATCCACAAGAATATCTTTATGGGCCTAGTTACAGCAAAAAATGGGATATATTTTTTGGAGTTCATTATAATTATGATTGATGTATTTGGTTTTTATCAGAATGCAATTTCATTCTGTAGTAAACTTATAGCTCGTTAATGGGTCGACTTTTAACAGTTAATAAGCTCTCGAAATAAGATCAATCTGAATTCCTTATTCTTCACGGATGAAACAATTTAAGCGTCTGTATTTTAATTATGAATTTGTTGCTGACCGTCATAACTGTTGCTCTGTTGCTTGCTTATGCGATATATACATATTTGATCCGAAGAGGTCTCGCTTTTACGGCTTCACAGAAAGTTGACCGTAACATTGCCTTCAGTATTATTGTTGCTGCTCGAAATGAAGAAATAAGTATTCGCAAGTGTTTGAAGTCGATACTTCTTCAAGGCTACCCCTCCGACCGCTTTGAAGTGATCCTCGTTAACGACAGAAGTATTGATTCTACCTTGAAGATCGCCAAGGATGTGCAACAACAGTATCCTCAGTTAAAAATCATTTCTCTCACAGAAAATACTTCTGAATACCGGAACAAAAAAAATGCCTTGCGTCATGGAATTGCAATCAGTAACAATGAGGTGCTGGCCTTTACAGATGCTGATTGCGTGGTCCCGCCAAACTGGCTTAGTGAAATATCTAAGTTATATACCGATGATGTTGGCATGGTTGTGGGTAGTTATAGGAACAATCAAATAGATATGACGAATGCTACTGCAAAATTGTTTTTTTCGTTCGAGGACATAAAAAAATTTACATTTTGTGCTGCAAGTATTGGATTACAACAGGCGTATTTAGGGTCGGGTGCGAACATCTCATACCGCAAAGAAGTGTATGAACAAGTGGGCGGTTTTGATCGGATAAAAAGTGCCATTGGAGGCGATGATGATTTATTTGTGCAGTTAGTTCAACAAACTACAGATTGGAACATACGCTTCTTACATCCTGTGCTCAGTCACACGATGACAAATCCGCCAAAAACAGTGATGCAGTTTATTCGGCAAAGAATACGATATATCTCTACCGGAAGGTACTATTCGAATACCTTGGTAAACATTTTTTATAGTATCTATTATTTGTTGTTGCTTGCCATTGCAATAGCTTTCTTCATTAGTCCATTGTTCGCCATATCCGCCTATACGATAAAATTCATTTTGGATTATCTACAAATATCTCCCCAGGCAAAGGTATTCCACTTCACAATGTCGAGATTGGTGCTCGGTAATATCGTGTATGATCTCTATTATTTACTGATGAGTCCTGCGGGTCATCTCCTTCCGCCAACCTGGAAATAAATTAATTCATGTTGAACCTTCTTCGATCCCATCCTACACATATTTTTGTTTTAAAGAGTATTATTGCAACGGTGTTGTTGTTTTCATTGATCCACTACATTAAGGTTGAAGTGATCATTAGTTCGCTATCACTGATGAACTTGTCAAATCTTATTGTCTTTTTGCTGCTTTCCTTTGTCATGTTTTCTGTTTTTTTTGTTCGATGGAAATATCTTCTCTCCATGGTCGATACGACGATCCACAATAAAGAAATTATTGCATCATTATTCATTGGCAGGGCATTCGGTTTTTTTACTCCGTTTCAGTTTGGTGATTTTGTAGGAAGAGTTATGACACATCGAACAGTTCCGCGATCTCACGTTGTTGGAATGATTGTTATCGAGAAGTCCTACACAATAATCACTTCATTTCTTATCGGCATGACGGGGACGGCATATTTTGTTTCACAATATTATACCCAATATTGGCATACTGCTTATACGCTGATTGTTCTGTTCCTTGCTGTAATTCTGATTGGCTTGGCATTGACACCGCAAACGTTGAAAAGAAGTTTAATATTACTCCCCCAAAAAATTAAAGAGCACCGGCTCTTTAAAGCTGTTGATATTATCGGAAATTCTCTTGACCCCAAAAAAAGTGCCGTGATATTCCTGCTTACGATTATCAGCTATGGGATCTCTTTTTTTCAATATTTTATTTTCATTAATGCATTCGAACATATTACACTATGGCATACCGTCCTCGGAACGGCGTGCATTATCTTCGTTAACAATTTTCTCCTTCCAATTGCTATAGGGGATATCGGTGTGCGGGAATCGGCCGCGATGTTTTTTCTAGGCTTTTTTGGCATTTCTGCCGCCACTGCTTTTAATGTGTTCTTTTTAACATTCTTTGCCAACGCCATTATTCCCGGCATTATTGGAGTGATCTTCATCCTGAAGAATAATGTGCAGCTGCAATCATTATCAAAAGAATCGGAAAAACATGTTTAATGGTTTTTAGTATTGTAGAAGTTGTAAGAAGCCCTTTATAGAACCCATCTCAAAATCCATTTTTCATGCCCACAACGTGACCGTTAGCCGAAGCTCCTGCTCTTTGGGGCTCCAAAAAGCGGAGATTCTATCAGGCATCCAGAATATTGGTTTTCCTTCCTGGTACAGGCAAGTCTCTAAAAAAAATGCCTGCCCGTTCGATCGCAATGCGGCACCCTTGGTGCAGGCGTGCCGGAATGACGAAAGCACAAATATTATTTGTGACTATTCGTATTATTAGTGGATTGTTCTTCTTTGCGAATTTTCGCGCACTTAGCGGATGATTTCTTCTACTGTAGAATAGATTCCCACCAGAAACATGTGGGAATGACGTTCTAAAAGGTTATCATCCCCACAACGAGGCAGTTGGCCGAAGGTCCCGCTCTTTGGGACTCCGTCTTGCGAGACTCCAAAAAATTGAGCTTCTATCGGGCATCCAGAATATTGGATTTCTTGCCTGGTGCAGGCAAGTCGCTAATAAAAAATGCCTACCCGTTCGGTCGCAAAGCGATACCCTTGGTGCAGGCGGGCGGGAATGACAACGTATATTAATGAAAGAAACAGTTAAGATAGTCTTTAGTATTTTATGGACTATTCGGGATACTCGAAATATCTCACAAGAAAAAATTGCTAGAGATTTAAGTATCCCAATTTGAATGTGGTATATTCTGTAATAACTGCAATGTTTTTAATCAAATTAGTGATAGTAAATGGTTATACGTCTTTTTGAATTGAAGAAACCATTCTGATTGATTCATTGAATTTCTTCTTTGAATGGCAACGAGTATTTCATATATTTCTAGATAAAATCAGGGCGTTTAGCTCAGCTGGTTCAGAGCGCCTGCCTTACAAGCAGGAGGTCCGCGGTTCGATCCCGTGAACGCCCACAACAACCCCACCCGCTTTCAGCAACGTTTCAAATTAACCCCGAGGAGCTATGAAAAAACAGATCATCCTGGTTATCGCTGCATTATTCCTCATCGCAGGTCAATCCGATTCGCAATACAAAAAGAAAGTCGTTTCTTTCGTCAACAAGGTGCTGACGGCATCTTCATCCTCTCTTGATCAGCGGCAGAAAGAATATATTTCCACTGCGATCGGTCGAAGTGTTCAAATGGAGCGGTTCAACTATGCGGCGCTTCCGGACAATGTTGTCTCCCAGTTCGCGGAGGATGCATCCCGTCTGAACACTGTCTCTCCGGAACAGGTCCGTCCGGTGATCGAAAAGACACTTGCCCCGAAGCTCCTTGAATTGATCGATATGAATAAAGAACTGCTCAGCAAGCAGAATGTGACGGAAGCGGAACGGAATACTTTCCTTGCCACGAAGGCGCAATCCGCCGGACTCTCTGCCGCGCAGCTGGAATCCATTCTGAACTCCGGATTTCTGTTCGTCCCGTATGTCGAGTATCACTCGAGAACGACCGCCCGCGGTGAGCGCGATATCAAAAATGACGCCGGTAAGGTTGTCCGGAAACAGGCGTATACGACCTACACACATTCCATGAAGGTCGGTCTGCTGTGGTACCGGATGAAGATCGATAAAGCGAATAATGCTTCGATCACCTTTGCCGGAGCTGCAAGAGGGTGGAGCGGAGATGCCATCACGCGGTCGGAAGATCAGGATGACGGAGTTGAAGGATCAGCGGACCGGGATGTGTTCGAATCCGTCGTGAACATCAGTGCGGTGAATGTGAACAACGAAACGAAAAAGATGGAGGATTTCAAACTGACGGGCGGGGTGACGGAAACTTCCACGTTCGGCATCAGTCTCAACCTCGGTTCGCGTGAAGGTCTTGGACTGGATGATTCATACTGGGTGGAAGAACTCGTCGAAGATGAAGCAGGGAATATCTCCAAAGAGCGGCGCGGTTTTGTCAAAGTGAGAAAGGTCGGCAACAATAAGGCGAATGAATCGGAATTCTCATATGCACAGACGATCACCGGTTCGAATTACTCCGCCGGACTGAATGTGACGGAGATCCCGCTGCTCGGCATCAACGGCATCGGCGGATTCGGTAAAATCCCTTTCAAGATGTCGAAGTTCGACGATGTGTTCATCCTTCCTGACGGCAAAAAATTCTGGCTGAGAGTGGATGAGGATTACTCCGGAATGTTCGGACCGACAGCCGCACTTCAGTTCAGTCTTGCCGGCGCAACAAATGTCTCAGAACTCTGGCTGAATATGAGCGCAGCGCTCGGATTCCCGAATATGACCGGAAAATTCTTCTTCATTGATTATTCGTCCACCTCGTTGAAATATGACAGCTCGAAGAATGCCGGCCCGGGACTCGGCGGATATGCCGATGTCGGTCTCCTGAAGAAATTCTATTTCCGCAGATTCGGACTGATCATCCAGGCGGACATGCGGTACAATCTTACCTATCTTTCGGATGTCGCCAAAGATAAGAACGGCGACGATCTGACCTATGCGATGATGCATTCCGCATTCGGGTTCGATGCGAAAGCCGGACTGGAGATCTATATCACCCCGGAACTTTCGATCGGAGGGGGAGCGGAATACTCCGGTGCCCCCGCACATAATGAATGGAATGTTACCGTGACGGATAAGGATAAGAACGAGACCAAACTGGAGAATGCAAAAGGTCCGGAAGTGAAGTATTCCGGACTCGGATGGTTCGTCTGGTTCAATTATTCGCTGCCGTCGCTGAATTGATCCAGATCAAATCGGCAGAATGCTTATTTGAATATATTCAGACATCATCCGCCGGGTGATGTCTGATCGATACACCGTTATCCTTCCACGTATTTGGGGTAAAATATGACAAAGTATTTCATCACTGCAGCTTTCCTCATTATATCTTCACTTTCTGCCCAGGGAAACCTTCCCCAATCCCGTCAGGCGACATTCATTGAAGCGGTCACATCGAATGAAGTGCTGATCAAATCCAAAGGGACCGGCGGAGTTTCGGGAATGTTCGGTCTCAAGGAAGAGGAATCGGTGAAAATGGCCGAGATCGATGCACGCAAGGCGGCGGTCTATTTTGTGGTCTATGGCGGCGCGGGACTTGACGGATTGATCCGAAGCGACGAGGAAAAGAGGAAATTCGGTCCGCTGGAGCAGGAGTTCTTTGCAGCGGAGAATATCCAGAAATTCGTCGCATGGGAAGCGAACAGCTTCGACAGCCGTGTGAAATTAGCGGGAGGCGAGAAGATCCGCGTCGAAAAACAGTTCAGGATCAACCGCGCTGCGATCCAAACATACCTGACCGACCGCAGAGTGATCGAGAAACTGGAAGATGTGACGGACGAACTCGGTCTGCCGACATTGATGGCGCTTCCGGAAGTAAAGCCGGGGCAGAATCCCCTTGCGGAGCTTCGCTCCAACCCGCTGCTGAAACAGGGTGCTTCGGTCATTGAATCGTATCTGACGCAAAAAAAATACAATGTTGTCGCTCCGGAACAGGCACAGCAGATATACGAACAACAGAAAGCACAGCTGAGCGTGAAGGGACATGAAGAGGATCTTTCTTACATGATCGCATTGTCGGTCGGAAGCGATATCTATGTCTCCTATACTCTCACGGTCGATACACGTAAAGTCGGAACATCCGAAGTACGCAAAGCATCGGTCTCGATCCGCGCGTATGAGACGACAACGGCGCGGCTGCTCGGCACGGAGACCGGATACAGCGAAGAATCGGCCGCACCGGCGAGCGCGCTGGTGGAAGCGGCAATGACCAATGCGCTGAACAATGTCATCTCACGCATCAATTCCTATTGGCAGGATGATCTGAAGAACGGTGCGCAATACAAGATCATCTTCACGCTTCTCGGAAATTTCGATGAAGATACCCGGTATGATATCGCCGATGCCGCTGCAAAGACGCTGAAGAAGATCGCCGGCCGCACGAAGGAAAATGTCGTTGCGGAAAGGACGATAGATTATCTGGCATGGATCCAGGATAAGGATCTTCAATCCCCATCTGCTCTGTACCGTGAACTGCGTCGTGAGTTCAATAATAATTTTACACAAGGGAAATTGAAACAGATCACACTGAACCGGAAATTAATCGTTGTCGGGGTGGAATGATATCAATAATTCTCTGTGATATCTATTTTGAGAAGGCAGCAGATCAATTTAGTTCTTGATTCCACAGACCACAATAAACTATGATCACTATGAAAAATGTCCTACGAATACTCAGCCCTTTGTTTCTTTCAACTCTTCTGATAGCTCAGGTTCCTGAATGGTACACCTCCCATCAGCATCCGAAATATCCGGGCTCGGCATACATCATCGGTGTGGGGTCCGGGCCGAGCGGTGCGACGGGAGCGGAGGCAGCGAAGAAATCGGCATTGTCCGATATCGCGACGCAGCTGAGGGTGCAGGTACAGTCCGAAATGAAGAGTGTTACGCAGAATTTCTCGGTGAATGATGACGAACAGGTCTATTCGGACTTCAAGCGCCAGTCCCGCACGATGGTGAACGACGAGATCACCGGTGCGGACGTGGTCGAAACAGTGACGGACGACCAGACCATGACGGTGTATGCACTGTTGGTGCTCAACCGGGATAAATACAGCAGCGGACTCCGTTCGGAACTAGAAAGCGGATGGAAGCAGGCAAGCGATCTGCGGTCAGCAGCAAAGGATTTTTCGGCAAAAGGAAGACTGAATGAGGCGATCCAGAGTATCAACCAGATCAAACAGGTGATCGCCCCGCTGCTCGCTAAACAGGTGATGCATAATGCGGCGGCGCGCGCACCGTTCGCGTTCCCTTCCGTGTTCAATCCGGCGGCGCTGCAGAATGATATCCGCGAGATGCTCGCCCAGGTGAAGATCGAGAAAAAGGGGGGGGACAATCAAAAAGGGAAGATCGGTGAGAAATTCGCGCAGCCGTTCGCCGTTGCGGTGACGGTGAACAGTGTTCCGTGTTCCGGTATTCCGGTACAGTTCCTTTTGGATGAGAAGACCAAGCTCGGCGAGGAGACAACGGATGACAAAGGGATGGTTTCGTTCGCAACGATCGTCCGGAGCGGCAGTGCCATCAAAGCAAAAATAACACTTGCCGGACTGACCCGTGAATTCGAACAGAATCTGGCATCATCGGCAGTGACATTCAGCTGGAGTGCTCAAGCGTCCGATAAGGCCTTCTCGGTGACGGTGAACAGTAAGAACAAGAAACTGGCAATGATGGTCTCCGAAAAGATCTCATCCGCCGTCACCCAGATCGGATACAAAGTGGTGACCATGTCCAAAAACGGGATCATCGTCGAATTGAGTTCCGGAGTCCCGAGCACCATCGAGGGAATGGGAGGAACGCTCTATTCCCTGACGCTCGAAGCGAATGTCAGTCTGAAGGACAATTCCGCCAACGCGGTGATCGGAACAGCGTCATTCACCGCAAAAGGGGTCGGTTCCTCGGAGGATGAAGCGATGATGAAAGCGGCGACCGGGCTGAAGATCGATCAAAAAGAATTGTCGGAGCTGCTTCAAAAGTAAACGCCGCTCATCACGCGATATAAGGTCACATCCGGACGGTGTGACCTTTTTTATGTACGACCTATGCCGGGGAACCCTTCCTCTTCCCTGGTCCCGCTCCCGCGGTATTTCGTCCTGCACGGGTATTGGAAATTGCACCGGTATCCCGCACATGCTCTGCCCCGACATACCGAACTCCTTCATCATTTCCGCGGACACATAAAAAAAGCGCACAACCCGTGACGGGCTGTGCGCTTCTGAATCTTTGGAACTGTGCGATCTATTACTGTCCGACTATTTCATCAGCATCAGCTTCTTCACGGACTGGAATTTATCTCCGCGTTCCGAGGTAGCATTGATCTTATAGAAGTAAACGCCTGAACCGAAGTTCGATGCATTCCATTCTACCTGATGATATCCGACGGATTTGTAACCGCTGAACAGTGTCGCCACTTTCTGGCCGAGGATATTGAAGATCTCGATATCCACTTTGCTGCTGTTCGGGATCGCAAATTCGATCGTTGTGGAAGGATTGAACGGGTTCGGATAGTTCTGGGAGAGACCGAATTCCGTTACGACAGCTCCGCCCAAACGGGTGACCTCGATCTTACCGAGCGATGTCGATGTTGTGAGCGTGTTCAGACCCACATCACTGATGGAGAGTCTCGGGATAGAGATGTCGCTGATGGTGCCGCGTTTTGCATTCTTGGAGACGATGAATTTCAGGAAGAGGACAGTTCCTTCTTTCTTCATCGGATCACGTGTTCCTGCGAGATCGGTCGTGGAGAAGGTCAGCAAACCGGTCTTCGGCGAATAGTTGGAGACGGTATACCATCCTTTTTTGGAGGGGAATGCCGGTCCTTCTTTGATGCCTGCGTATGACGAGAACATGTCCTTGTCCACTTTCACGGATGCAGAGAACGCCATCAGTTCTTTTCCGTTGAGCTGGACATCGACCGGGACATACACTGTATCGCCGGCTTTGACCTGCATCAGTTCCGGGAAGGAGCAGATGACGGGTGCTGCAGCCGATTTGTTCAGGGTACGGTCCGCCGGTGCTGTCAGGTTCGGGAACGAGAAGTTGACATCGCCGCGAAGGACGCCAAGGAAATCTTTTCCGGTGAATACTTCGCCGGAAGCGAGTGTTTCTTCGATCTCCGGTACGAGTGCGTCTCTGACAGCGCTGGAGTATGTCTCAGCATCCTGATCTTCAACGGATGCGGTGGTGAAAAAGACCCATCTGTTCAAGCCGAGGTCCGGATTGTTCGCGTACCATGCTGCACCATTGTTGATATCCATGATGGACAGAGCGTCGATGGAGTTGACAACTCCGTCTTCGTTCACATCCGCTGCGATACGCTGTCTGGTCGAATAGGTCGCTGAATCGGGATCATCAAACGTGACGGCAAACGCTGCTGCTGCATCGGTCGCATCGATCACGCCGGTGAAATCGACTGTTTCCTGGTCATCCGGATCCGACAGCATATCTTTCGGCCATGCATCAAAACTCGGTGCATAACGGATGGCATTCCCTGCTTCGACCTGGATGATCTTATATACGCCTGCGGCACGTCCTTCCGGAGCTCCGACGCCGACGATCTGTGAATTGACATGGGATGCACCTTCAACGTCGTTCGTATCGACATAATGCACCCAGTCTTCACCTGACAGGTTATAGATCAAAGTATCTTCTGCTTCATAGAAATACTTCACTGTACCGGTGATGGATGTGAGGATCTTCACGTTCGCCGAAGCAGTGTATTCAACGGCGGCACTCGGGATTGCCAAGGCTTTTTCATCGGCAACGGCGGGTGTCAGCGGAATGGTCAATGTCTTCGTTGCACCGGCATGGGTCGCAGTAGTATCAAGGGTGAAGTTGATGTTCAGGACGCATTCGGATACTGCATCGGAGACGTTCGGTGCAAAGGCGGAGATGAGGATATAGGATGAATTGTCATCCGTACCGGTCTCGGTCTTTGCGCTTTGGATCGTCCAACCGGTGACAGTTTGATCATCGGCGTCTTTCAACGACAAGATCGGGCTGTCATCGGCGGTATCAACATCGATCGTCATGTAGTTGTCGTTGTATTTCACTTTCAGATCGAACGCGCGGATCTTCCCGCTTGCGCCGGAGACCAGCTGGGTGTTCTTGATCGACACCGGAACGACCATCGCCGCACCGGGATCGGTGTACATCGTCGGGATGGTAAAGCTTGCGCCGCCGGGGCTGAGCTCAAACGCATCCGAAACAACGAACGGATCTGTTTCACCTGCTTTTACCAGACCGACCATGCAGTATTCGATACCGGCAGCCGGGCTGAGGAAATTGAAGGAATATGTTCCGGCAGACGCCGTTCTTACATCACCTGCGAGGGTATAGGAAAGCGCTGTCCATGTGGCGCCGCTGTCCGCAGACATTTTGATCTTATCGATCTCGACCTGTGCGACATTGTCCCATGCGATGGTATGGAATCCGGGAGCGATCGTTCCGGTCGGAACGGTGGTGAACTCGGAGCTGCTGGCACCGACGAAGAACAATTCTGAAACGACGAGCGGTGTACCGTTGGCAACACCGGCTGAATCAAACAATCCGACCACACAGCTGTCACGGTCGCCGCCTGCCGGGAAAATGAAATCGTCAGGAGATGTGCCGGGATCCTGTGCATTGCCCCATGTTACGCCGTTATCATCAGAGAATTGGATCTTCGTGACAGTACGTCCATAGGCGTTCCAGATAACAGCATCTGTTGCGGTGCCGACGGAAAATGTGTCTGCACTGACTGAGATTTCAGCATCACTTTGCGATACAGCGAATGTATCGGATTGTGCGACAAGTGTTGATCCGTTGAAAATACCGACATACGCTTCGGAATATCCGTTCCCTTTGGGAATGGTGAAGTCCGTCGGTGAGGAAGTGATATCCAACGTATCGGTCCAGTCGGTTCCGTTCAACGAGTACATCATTTTATTGACGGTCTGACCGAACGCATTCCAGGTCACGGAGACTGTTCCGGGATCCTGTTCTCCTTCAGGAAGGGTGACGACGGGAGTACCGGTTGTAAAGTTGGAAGCGGCGCTCCAGTTGGCCCAGACGCCGGATGCTTTTTGCCGTACTTTCCAATACACTTTCGTGCCTGCATCGAAGACGACGGATTTTATCGAATCCAAATTATACGAAAATGTTGTGCCGGTGTACGCACCGCTGTACGCAACATATCCTTTAGAGGTATTTGCGGTATTCAGTGCAACCAACGTTAACGCTGTTGGGACCGCTGTTCCGGTCGGGAGATCTGTTCCATTGGTTGTTGTGGAATAAGCGATTTCGAAACCACTCGGCGTGGTACTTGCTGCTTTGTCCCAGGTGAAGGTCACCTTTGCCGATTGATTCGTTCCGTTATTACTGGGAGAGCTTAACGTTTGCCCGTATGAAAATGCTGCTAAGGCAAGTAGTAAAACAGTGACGAGAAAACTACGCATAACTACCTCCGTATAGTTAAAGAAAGAATTCGGGCCATCCGTTGCCCGGTTGATGAAGCCTTTTATTGCTTCTCTGTATATCTATCGGCGTGATCCCCGAAAACTTCATCAATAATCCCGATAAAAATAAAAAAATGAGCAGACATGAGTGTCTGATTGTTTGAAATGATGAATATGTTCCATTTTTCGAACTTTATTAAATTTTTTTATTCTGAACGATCCGCATCAGGATGTAAATCCCGATCGTGAAAAAGTACGATTTCCCGCGGAAAACCTGCATGTTTAATAGTGCGCACAGGTGTCTATAGTTAGCCAATCCTTCAGTATCACAAACGCCAAAAAACGGACATCTTCGGCAAAATTTCAGGCACGCTGTTTGAACTAAAGGAATCGGAAAAGTAAATCCGAGTTCAGATTCTTCACCTTCACATCATTGGAGATCATGAAAAATATTGCGGTCATCGGCGCAAAAGGGATGCTGGGGTATGCCGTTGCTGAATATCTTGAATCGCGCGGATACGGCGTGCAGCGGATCTCTCATCATGATTTTGAGATACTTAAACATCCTTTCGGTCAATTGGAGCCGATGCTGCTCTCGGCGGATATCGTGGTGAACTGCGCAGGGATCACAAAGCAGAAGATCCACCAGTATTCGAGCGAAGAGATCATCAGGATCAATTCGATCTTTCCCCGTAATCTTTCGCTCTTCTGCAAGAGGAATGACATCCGGTGCATCCACATCAGTTCAGAAAGCATCTTTTCCGGTGAACGGGGTAATTATTCAGAGGATGATATCAGTGATGCCGCCGATATCTACGGCATGTCGAAAAGTGCCGGAGAGGGTCCGCATTGTATGATCCTTCGGACGTCCGTGATCGGTGAAGAGCGGGAGGAGTCTCATTCACTGATCGAATGGGCGAAACGCCAGCACGGTCAGACTGTGGAGGGTGTGGTGAATCATTATTGGAACGGCATCACGAATGTGTACCTGGCAGAGGTCATTGAAAAGATCCTGACGACGGATGCGTACGCCGAAGGAATTTTCCATCTCTATTCGCCGAACAGCGTCTCCAAGAAGGAACTGCTGGAGATCATCAACGAAGCATTCCTGTTGAACCTGAAGATCGAACCGGTGGAGGCTTCCTCACTGTGCGACCGGACATTAACGAGCAAATATTCGCTGAGTAAACTGTACTGCACCAAGACGATCCAAATGCAGGTCTATGAAATGAAGGAATTCTACGATCCCATCCAAACAGCGGTCTGTGCCTGAGCCGCTGTTCACTCGAGGAGTATGTTAAATGAATACAGTTGTGAAAGAAGAAGTGAAAGCGGGGCAGGGGGAATCAATCATTATGCAATTGAGGAACAGCGGAGACCCGGGGAGAGGGACCGCCGCGCCGGCTGTTCCGCCGGCAAAGAACACCGCCGGCGACAGTGACTGGGTCACACAGAATTACCGCATATTGCTGGAGCAGGAAAAGAATACAGTCAAACGTTTTCCGTTCGAGAAAAAAGACTTCAACATCATCACCCATCAGAAGACCGATCAGATCAATTTTGACAACCATTATCTTTATCACACGGCGTGGGCTGCCAGAGTCGTGAAGAGGATCAATCCTGCTAAACATGTCGATATCTCCTCCTACACTTATTTTGCGACGATATTGTCCGCCTTTATTCCGATCGATTATTATGATTATCGGATGCTACCGGTGACATTGGATCAATTACACTGCGGCACGGCGGATCTGTATCAGCTTCCGTTCGATGACAACTCGATACCCTCCCTTTCCTGTATGCATGTGGTGGAACATGTCGGACTCGGACGCTACGGCGACAATCCATGTTACGACGGTGATCTGAAAGCATTCCAGGAATTGTCCAGGGTGCTGGCGCTGAACGGGGACCTGCTGTTTGTCGTCCCGATCGGGAAACCGAAGATCGTGTACAATGCACACAGAATATATTCGTACGATCAGATCATCACGGCCTTCGGGGATTTGCAGCTCGTGGAGTTCTCACTCATACCGGACGACAAATATCACGGTATGATGAGTGATCCGGATATCAGCGTTGTGAACTCTCAAAGCTACGGCTGCGGATGTTTCTGGTTCAGGAAGCACCGAGCGTGACGGGAACGGCAGACAATCACCATCGACGAGAATCACTATGATCATGAAGGTCAAAACCTCAAAGAATATTCTTACGGATGCGGCAAAAGGTCAATTGATCGGTCATTATCAGAAGATCGGCGGATTCGCGACGCTGATCGAAAAGGTCTCCTGCGGCAACAGCATGATCGGTGTGTCGGGGAATGCTTTCAAAGAATCCTATTCCTTCCATGTAAACAGTACTTCCGCCGACAAAGAAAGATGCCTGGCGGTCACGCCGGCGCATACGTCCGTCGTACATTCCGAAGGACTGCATCCGCTCAATGGAATACTCCATACGCTGACTACGCCCGCACTCTTTTGGCTCGATGGACTTCAGGCAAAGAATGCTTCGGGAGCCACAACCGCACTTCATCCCATTCTTTTGGACCTGAAAGCGATCTGCAGTCACCACCGGAGTGACCATCTGATCCTGATCGATCACGCGTCCCTGTTCAACGGCTCGAACCGTTATCCTTCCCTGGAAGAGATCCAAAAGACAGTTGCTGCATATCATCATCCCATGGTCTTGATCATAGAGAATGACATCATCCGACTGATGGATGAGGAATTATGCGGAAAGTGTGAGGGAATCATCAGTGATCCGGTCACTCTGCTGACCTATAAGCGATTTGATGTTGCCGCTAAACTATTCTACGCAGAGATGCAGGAGAAAGGGGTCGTTTCCAACTGGCCGAAAGAGCTGTATCTGCAGCACCTGAAGGTTTGGAACAACTTTAACGAAAATCCGCAGTTCACGGGTCAGCAGAAGAATCTCAGCAGCAGTTTTGTCAATGATTTCGACACCATTCTGAAGGATATCAAGGCCGATGGTTTCGATGCAGACAGGTCCAGGATCTGGGTCAACGAGCGGAAAGAACTGGTGAACGGTGCGCATAGGACAGCGGCGGCGATTCTGTACAATTCCCCGATCGCGTACGAAATGGTCCCGTCGTTCATGGGTCAGGAAGAGTGTTCTGCCGGTTATTTCAGGAACAAAACGAACTTTGTCTCACAAGGATTGAAAGAAGAATATCTTGACGAGATGGCGAGAACGTACATCCGGTACAAGAAAGATACTCGGTTAGTGATCGTCTACCCGAAAGCATCGGGGAAGGATCACGAGATAGAGGAGATCCTTCTGCAGCAGAGCGACATCGTGTATTCGAAAGGGATCCGGTTTAATTATCACGGACTCTTCAATCTGGTGAAAGTGCTGTACGACGGGGAAGCATGGGCGGGTTCGTATCAGAACGGCTTTGAAGGGATCCAGGCAAAGACCGATCCGTGTTTTGCGGAGAACGGAACGACCCGCATCTATCTGATCGATGTACATGAGAAGGCGGATCTTGTGAAGGCTAAGGAGCGTATCCGGTCCCTGTTCGGTCTGGGAAAACATTCGGTTCACATCAACGACCATCACGAACAGACGATTGAGATCGCCAAATACCTTTTCAATAATAATTCCATCGACATCTTCAATCAGGTCGATCTGCGGCGGACCGAGAAGATCTTCGCAGCGATGAATACTGTCCGGGATCAACATTCAATCCTCGGCCTAACGAATGAAGAGTGCGTTATTAACTCTTCCGGAAGCGATCTGCTGCTGGGTCCTGACGGGACGGGTGCGGTCGAGCTGCTCCACGGCGATCACCGCTATGACGATGCGGTCTATGATCCGAGGAAGTATTTCTACTATAACGGGAATAAATTCCAAAAGATCGAACTGACAGCGAAAGGGGTCGCGAATACTGCCGCCGCCGGGACCCTGAACGAGGTCTTTACATTGTGCAAGAACAATGCGGGATTAGGGATCCTTGTCGTTTGGCCCATCTCTCAAAAGATGCAACTCGAACAGAGCATTGTCGATTCGCTCAAGACCATTGCCGGAGTAGAGAAAAGGGTCCGTCTATCGCTCTCAAAGAACGGTGTGACGAATCTCCTGCGGTATATCCATTACGGGAAAGTGTGGTGGGAAGAGAATCTGCACGGCGAGGTCGAAAAACGCTGTCCCGCCGGCACCGATCAGTATGACATCAGCGTGATCATCTTCCGTCCGAAGAACATCAACGGCATTCGGGTGTGGAAGAACCAGCTGCGCGACAGTCTTGGACTGAACAAGAGCAGCTTCCATATCACTGACCCGGACTGTCAGGCACATATCGGAAAGAAGTGCAGCTGCAGTATCACGGAACAGGACCTCTACGTTGAGACATTGAAACATGCGCAGCTTTTGTTCAACGAGAACAGTGTCCATTTTTTGAATTATTCCTCTGCCGCTCATTTGCCGAAGTTCGAACAGTATTTCGGCCAATATCTTGAATGGATCCACACGCAGAATATCCCCGTCGACCGGCTCTGCATCGATAACGGAGGGACACTTGCAGCATACGGAATCCGGGATGTCCATGACCTGGATTTCCTCTGTCTTGGTCCGGCGCTCCGCACCGGTATACCGAATGTGGATTGTCATAACTCGCATTTTGCAGAGATCACGCGCCAGCCGGAATTGGGTATCACATACGATGAAGTGATCAACGATCCGAAGAACCATTTTTACTTTCTGGGTGTGAAGGTCGCCTCGTTCGAAGTAACCAAAAGGATAAAACAGTACCGGACCATCCGCGGCGGGAGGAGATGGAAGGATTCGAAGGACCATTATCTCATGAACGCGCATGTGAACAGGATCAAGAATAAAGGGAAGAAACTGATCCTGACGACGGACGGAGGATTGGGGAACAGACTGAGAACAGTGGCCATCTATAAGACGATCGCCGCATTTCTCGGGAGGAATTTTTATCTCTATTGGCCTCCGAATGCGAGGGAGTACAATACAGGATTCAATGACCTCTTTCAGTCGAACATGACAATATCCAAAAGTGATTTTGACAGAGCGACAGCGGACAAGGGAAGCAGGACCGTTACCATTGAATACGGCGTATCACCCAACGCACAGTTCGGCGGCCGCGGCGGGTCGGATCCTCTGTACCGGAAAGACGCGCATAAAGTCAATGAATTGATCCACTATACCGATGAAACGCTCATCGTCAATACGCTGGTAAAATTCACCCCCGACTTCATCGAGCACGATCTTTTTGACAAACTCATGAGCGACACCCTTTCCCAACTGGTGCCGACGGAAGAGATCCTTAGTTATGCCAGGATGTTCGAAGAAAAATACTTCCGACAGCCGATCATCGGTCTCCATATCCGGCGGACCGACCGGGAGGAATGCAGCATCAATTCTCCGGACACGATCTTTATCGATCTGATCCAGCGGTATCTGCAGCATGATCCTACAATGCACTTTTATCTGGCGACCGATTCGAAAGAGACCGAACAAAAACTGAAACATCTATTCGGACGATCGATCATCACCATCCCGAAGAAATATGATATGCCGAACTGGCAGCGGCCGACGAGCACGAAAGAATCGCTGATCGAGATGCTGATGCTCTCCCGGACCGGTAAGGTCTACGGCAGCTACAGCAGCAGTTTCGGTTCCATCGCGGCACGGATGGGGAAGATACCGTTCAGAGAACTGACGGTCAGTACTCCGGGAATGATCACCCGGAGTGAATTTGAGGCGATGGTCCGACAGACCGAACAGGCGATCAGTAATGCGGACGCCGAGAAGGTGCAATTCATGTTCAAGATGCTGTCCGGTTATCCGGAAACACAGATCGGCGAAGCGGTCGATCTTACAAGGGTATCAAATGATGTGCAGTATGCGGAGCGAATGCTCGGACGATACAGGTCCCTGCTGCCGGGATTGACAGAAGGAAGTGATACGGGTACAACGGCGCCGGGAAAGCAGACAGTGGCGATTCCTCCGGCTCAACCACACCGCACGGTCGTCCCTGCTGCTGAAGTAAAGAGACCGGAGATCTCCGTGGTGATCCCGTGTTACAATCAGGCGCAGTATCTGCCGGAGGCGGTAGAAAGTGTTGCCGCGCAAACATTCACCGACTGGGAATTGATCATCGTCAATGACGGCAGTACGGACCGTACGTCCGAAACAGCAAACGAACTGATCCGCCGGTATCCCGGCAGGAGGATCGTGCTGCTGGAAAAGAAGAACGGAGGACTTTCCGATGCCCGCAATTACGGAATAGAACGTGCCACCGGAACATATATCCTTCCGTTCGACGCGGATGATCTTCTGCAACCGACGATGCTGGAATCGGTACTCGCCGAGATGAAGCGGAGCGGCTGCGATGTGATCTATACCGATCAGGAGTATTTTGAAGCGGATCAAAAGATAGTCCAAACGCTCGATTTCGACAGGAATACACTCTTCCTCCAAAACTATTTTGCCTACTGTTCCTTCTACCGGAAGGATATGTGGAAAACGGTCGGCGGGTATAAGCGTTCGATGAAATGGGGTTATGAGGACTGGGAATTTTGGATCAGCTGTGCAGAGGCGGGATATACGTTCCGCCGTCTTCCGAAAGTTTTGTTCAAATACCGGGTAAAAAAGAACAGCATGCTGACAACGGCAAAACAGCATGATCAGGAATTGAAAGCGCAGATCATTTTGCACCATCCCAATCTGTATTCATCCGAAGCGATCGCATCAGCGCGCCGGCTGATCGGCATGGGGATCTCGGTCGATCCGGTGAAAGCACCGCAGCCGGAGATTTCAGTTCAGAAAGCGGCGTCACATCCGTTCACGGTGACTGCCATTATCTCTTCATTCAATGAGGGAGATGTCATTTATCACGTCATCGGCGATCTGATCTCGAACGGGGTCCAGGTCTATCTTTTGGACAATTGTTCCACCGATCATACGGTGAAAGAGGCGTCGCGCTGGCTGGGAAAAGGACTGATACACATCGAACGTTTCCCGGATGACAGCGGATATTCAACACGGAACAAGAAGGAATACGTCTGGAGGGACATCCTCCGCAGAAAACAGGAGCTTGCACAAACGCTCGAGTCCGACTGGTTCATCCACGCGGATGCGGATGAATTCCGGGAGAGTCCGTACATGGGACAAACACTCTCCGAAGGAATTGAAACCGTTGATAAGGCAGGATTCAGCGCCATCAATTTTGAACTTCTTAATTTTCGTCCGGTGAACAACAATTTTGTCCCGGGGACCGATGTACGAAAAGCGCTTACACATTTTGAGAAAGGGGATTGGTTCGACAGTGCCCAGATCAAAGCCTGGAAGAATACCGGGAATAAGGTCGATCTTGTCTCCACGGGAGGACACTCCGCAGCATTTGAGGGGAGGAAGGTCTATCCTGTGCCGTTCATTCTCCGCCATTATCCCATCCGAAGCGAACAGCATGGAATGAATAAAGTGTATCAGGAAAGGCTCGCACGGTTCGCAAAAGAGGAGCGGGATGCCGGCTGGCATGTTCAGTATGATGAATTGGTGAAATCCAAGAGATCCTTCCTGTTCGATGAACGCACGTTGACTCGATACGACGGTGAGCAATTCCGATTGGAACTGACCGGGCGCGCCAAGAAAAGGATCGCGCTGTACCGTTCACCGCACTCTGCGGAGATCATGAACCTTGAGAATACACTCGTCAACGTGCCGTACGATATCGGCACATTGCGCCGCTTATCCTCATTATACCGTTTATACGGTGCGGATGAATTTGCCGCTGTGCTATTGAAACGGATCCTTGAAGTGCAGCCGAATGATGCGGCAGTCAAACAGGAGATCGATTCACTCTCACGCGCCGCAATAACCGCAGTGCCGCTGAAGGATGCTCCAAAGTCGAACGATCGCACTTCGATCATCATCCCTGTCTTCAATAAGGCGGAACTCACACGGGCGTGTCTGCAGGCGTTGTATCGTACGGTCTCCAAAGAGCATGTTGAACTTATCATTGTGGATAATGGCTCGACCGACGGGACGAAAGACTTGCTGCGCGAGCTGAAGGGACAGCATTCCAACATCACAGTGATCGAGAACAAAAGCAATCTCGGTTTTTCCAAAGCGAATAATATCGGAGCCCGCGCAGCGACCGGCACTCATCTTCTTTTTCTGAACAACGATACAGAACCGACAAGCGGATGGCTTGAGAATCTTTTTTCGGTCTATCGGGAGGAGAAATCCGTCGGAATCGTCGGGGCGAAATTATTATATCCGAACCGGACGATACAGCATGCCGGAATAGAATTTCTTCGGCTGCAGCAGCCGGTCCATTTCGATGGAGTCGGGAAATGTGAGGTCGTTCCTGACCATCCGTACCGCAATCAATCGGAGCAGTATCCTGAAGCAAATATCCGCCGTTCATTGGATATGGTGACCGGTGCTTGTCTTTTGATCGATTCCCGGCTCTTTGCGGAAGTCGGCGGCTTCAATGAATCGTATCTGAACGGCTGTGAGGATATCGACCTCTGTCTGAAGGTGAGGAACAAAGGTCTGCAGGTATTCTATGAACCGAGCGCAGTTGTTATCCATCATGAAGGGCAGTCCGAAGGTCGGTTCACACATGTCCGTAAGAATCTCGAATTGTTCTTCAAACATTGGGGGAAACAGTTCGACCGTTCGTGGAAATTCGTTCCGGACCGATCATCGTCGGCAGTCGACAAGAGCGGAATGCCGGTGGTGGTGTGGGAAGGATCGCAGTATGTGAAACATTCTCTTGCGTTGATCAACCGGGAGATGTGCATCCGTTTGGCGAAGGAGAAGATAGAATTGTCGCTCATCCCGTACGGGAACGATACGTACACTCCATCAAAGAAGGATCCGGAGTCGATCCTTCGGCCGTATTTCAGGAAAAAGGTCGGTGTGCCCGATATCCACGTGCGGCTTCAGTGGCCGCCGAACCTCGAGGCGCCGCCTGCGGGACACTGGGTGATCAACCAGCCGTGGGAGTTCGGGATCCTTCCGAAAGAATGGGTGAATGTTTTCGCCCGCCAGGTCGATGAGATGTGGGTGATCAGTTCCTACGTGCGGGATGTGTATGTGAACAGCGGTATCCCTGCGGACAGAGTGTTTGTCATTCCGTGCGGGATCAATCCCGGTATGTTCCACCCGTCCGTTCCACCGTACCGTCTCAAGACCAAGAAACAATTCAAATTTCTCTTTGTCGGCGGAACGATCCTTCGGAAGGGGATCGACATTCTGCTGGATGCCTATACGCAGGCATTCACTGCATCGGATGATGTCTGTCTGGTGATCAAAGATATGGGAGGGGATTCATTCTACAAGGGGATGAACTGCAGGGAAAGGATCGCAAGCATCGTAAAGGAGAAGAATGCACCCGCGATTGAATATATCGATACCATGCTGAGTGACAAGGAGATCGCATCGCTGTATACCGCCTGCGATGTACTTGTCCATCCGTACCGCGGCGAAGGATTCGGACTGCCGATCCTTGAAGCGATGGCGTGCGGAACTCCGGCGATCGTGACCAACGGCGGTGCGTGCCTGGACTTCTGTTCGGAAAAGAACAGTCTGTTGATCAACGCGCAGAAGGTCTTCTATACTGACAAACGCATCGGAGAATATGAGATGGATGGTCTCCCGTGGCTGCTGGAGCCCTCGCTGGATCATCTGAAGGAACTGATGGTGTATGCACTGCACCATCCCGCTGAAATGGATTCTCTTGGCGCCCGGGCAACACAGGAAGCACATCAGTCCTGGACCTGGGATCAAGCGTATGAAAAGCTGAAAGAACGGATCTCACTCCTGCACTCTCTGCCGATCAAACGATTTGAACCGGAGAAAGAGGCATCTGCGGATCGTAACAGTGTTCAAGTGCCGCATGAGATCATCCGTTCGATCGATACGGTGTATCGTCTTATTGAAGAAGAGAAAGCAGATGCAGCTGTGAACGAATTGGAAAGGATAATGACCATGGCCGAACGAACCATTACTTCACACCACAAGCAAAGGATCCTTTCGGATCTTACCGCGCTGCGGTCACTGATCGAGCAGTCGTTCCAACAGGCGGCGCCGGACCCGATGCTCGAAACAGCGGAACGTCTTCTGGGTGAAGAAAAGGCGACTGAAGCGAAGATCCTGCTTGCCGGAATGCTCACCCGTGATCCGGAGAATATCCACATCCTTAATGATCTTGCCGTCGCCGCGATCATGGAAAAGAATTACATCGAAGCCGCGGAGTATCTGAAGAGCGTTGTCACGCTCGATCCATCGAATGAAACGGCGATCGGAAATCTGGAATATCTGAAAGGTATTTTGGCCGCTTCATTAGGAGAGAGTTCAATTCAGGCGGCGGAATCATTGATCGTTGAAGGGGAAACAGCAAAAGCACGCATCATCCTTCAGGAAGTGCTCCTTGCCGATCCCGATCACATCGATGCTTTGAATGACCTTTCGGTCGTTGAGATCATGGAGAAGAATTGGAGAGAAGCGGCGGTGCTGATCAATAAAGTCGTGACGCTTGATCCGTCCAACGAATCGGCGAAACAGAACATGCAGTATTTGGATCAAGCGGTATCCGGTCTTGAGACCGGTTCCGGATCAAGGTCATAGCCGGACCGTCCGGGAGCGGTCCACAGAATTCTTCCGGGCACATCCATGAACGAGTGAGTTTGTATGCCGTCCATTACCCTTTCCATGATCGTGAAGAACGAAGAAAAATACCTCCAGGGGTGTTTGGAATCGTCCGCACCGTATGTCGATGAAATAGTCATTGTTGACACCGGGTCAACGGATTCCACCATTGCGATCGCGGAATCGTTCGGAGCAAAGATCTTTCATTTTCCGTGGAACGGTAATTTTTCGAGTGCACGGAACGAGTCCCTGCGCTATGCGACAAAGGACTGGATCCTGTATCTGGATGCGGATGAGCGTCTGATAAACGGTGACGGACTGCGCGCGCTTGCACCGTCCAAATCGGTGATCGCATACAATGTTTCCATCCGGAGCAGGCATATCCTCCATTCCGGGACGGTGGAACAGGTGAATCAATATCAGCGGTTCTTCCGCCGTCATCCGAAGATCTTCTTTGAAGGGGTGGTGCACGAACAGGTGCTTCCGTCCCTGCTGCGAATGAATAAAACGATCGCGGAGAGCGATCTGTTCATCGAACATCTGGGATACGGCGAAAGTCTTGAAAAGATCAATCAGAAATGTCTGCGGAACTCCGAGATGCTGCTTCGTCAACTGGAGAAGAATCCGCACGATTATTATGCCCACTATCAGCTGGGAAATACGTATGGTGTGATGCAGCGGTATGACGAAGCGGAAGTGCATCTGCTGAAGGCCGTAGAGAATGACCGGAATGTGAGTATCCGCGGATCGGCATGCAACATCCTGGTGGAGATCGAGATGCACCGTTCGGATCTGGACCGGGCTGAACAATGGTGCCGCAGGTCCATCGCATATGTTCCTGTGCAGGTGATGGGATACTGGTTCCTGTCGGGGATCCTTGCCCATCAAAAGAAATTCGACGAAGCATTGAAGTATTTGGACCGGGTCCGGAAGAACAGCGGCCGTTCCACCGGACTGGCGCATGACCTTGCGATCTCCCTGCCGGAAATGAATTACCGATCCATCGTCTGTTACGAAGGGCTTGCAAACGCCGCGGCAGCGGCTGGGGATATGACGCGGGCTCAGGCGATCGTGACAGCGGCAGAGCATGAAGGGATCCGTTCGTTGAAACTTCAGACCATCGGGATCCAAAGTGCGATGTCGCTGAACGATCTGGATAAGGCGTTGGAACGGATCGATTTCATGACGAGGAATCTGCCGGAAGAATCGAATGGTCAAAAGGCACGGTTCATCGCGATCCGAAAACGGATCGAAGCAATGAGCATAGCGTAATCACACTTGTATGATGCGATTCCTTCGCTCAGTGTTTTTCAATCACACCAACCTGCATCATCATTGTCAAGAGGTTATTAGATCCATTTGAATTCACTTGTTGAGTAGGGAATAAACTTATGGTAAGAGCGTTTTTTCAGCCTTTGCATATCTTTCTCGCACAGATGTCCAATATCAAACAGTCATTTCTAATCAGAAAAATCCCAAAACGATCAAAATCGGTTAAATATGATTGGCACAGATATTGACGTCTTATTAGAGGAATTGTTAGAACAAATTGTTCGAACGTCGTTTACGGAAAAGCGATGGCTATACACGGCAGGGAAGCCAATTAAAACATTTATTTGACGAGGTTTTTATGGCATTCTCTACCGGCGGTAGGATCAACACCAATATCGGCGCTGACCAGGCATACAGCGCACTGAATGATATTACACGTGAACTTGGAGTGCATCAGTTAAGACTTGCCACCGGAAAAAGGATCAATTCCGCATCCGATGACGCTTCCGGATATGTCATCTCAAAGAAGATGGAAGGCCGGATCCGCGCTATGACGGCAGCTCTGGATAATGTGGGCGATGCGCAGAGTGTGTATGGTGTTGCCGAAGGTGCGTATCAGACCATTGCGGATATCCTTTCGACGATTAAAGAGAAGCAGACCCGTGCCGCGAACGGAGCGATGGGCAATGAGGAAAAGGACGCGATCGCATCCGAGATCAATTCCATGATGTATGAGATCGAGGATATCACCAATCAAACGAAATTCAACGGAACATCCCTGCTCTCCGGGAATTATTCCCAATCATTCCAGGTAGGCGAAGGTGCAACAGACATTCTGTCGGTCGAATTTGTGTCCGTCAATACATCATCGCTTCTCGGGGTCGCTGCCGGTTCGGTCACATCGGCCAATATCGCAACGCTTACGGTGGATACGGGTGTTGCATCCGTGAATGCGGAGATCGGCAAGATCGGCGCCTATGTCAACCGGCTCCAGACAAAAGAATCCAACATCACCAGCGCCATTACCAATACGGAAGCGGCAAAAAGCCGTATCATGGATGCGGATGTGGCCAAGGAACAGATCCACGCTTCCAAACTGAATATCCTGCAGCAGACGGCAACAGCTCAATTGGCGCAGGCAAATTCTTCACCACAATCATTCCTGTCACTATTCAAATAATTCATTGATTTTCGGGGGAAAGGGGACATTGTTCATCATGTCCCCTTTTCCCATGTACTCCCTTTGAATGTTCGGACGGAATTCTTCTGCAGAATTCGGGCAACGTGCCGATAATATTCATGTAGAGTAAAAAGGTTTTTCCTCTCACATCATGGGCAAGGATGCCCATCACACCAGAAATACACGGAGGTATTTATGGCATTTTCCACAGGCGGTAGAATCAATACAAACATCGGGGCGAACCAGGCGTATGGTGCCCTGAACTCCATCAGCCGAGAACTCGGCGTCCACCAGCTTCGATTAGCGACAGGAAAGCGGATCAATTC
>CALRIY020000022.1:0-37966 GCA_943364975.1 Synechococcus sp. UW140 | reverse complement strand
TCCCTGCACGTTCCATCACCGATTCGAACTTCAGCGGAACATTGATGCTGTTCAATTTTGCAACGATCCGTTCCGCACGTTTCACACGTTCGCGGCGGAAGAACTCCAGATATTCGAGCAGATTGGGATTGGTATAATCAACGAAGTACCCGAGGATATGGACATCCTTCTCTTCCACGAGAGCACTCAGTTCGACACCGGGGATCACTTCCACGCCGAATTCTTTTCCGTATTCAATAGCATCGGGGAATGCGGCAACGCTGTCATGATCCGTAATGGAGATGATGGAGAGACCTTTCTGTTTGCACTTCTTGATCAGTTCGTACGGGGAAAAGATCCCGTCCGAAAAAGTCGTGTGCATATGAAGGTCTGCTTTCAGCATAGAGTGGGTTAACCGTGATGAAGATTATGAATGAAGTGTTTTGAAGTTCTCGTAATCGTTGATGATGAGCTTGCTCCCCTGCAGCTGCAGGTATCCTTTTTTAATGAATTTGTGGATCATGCGCGAGATCGTTTCGCGGGAGGTCCCGGCCATGTTCGCCAAATCCTGCTGCAGCGGAAGTTCATCGATCTCTACTTTCCCTTTGCGGAACACGCCGACATCATCCGCCAGCTGGAGCACGACATTCGCGACACGTCCGGCGGCATCTTTCAATGAGAGACTCTTGATCTGAGCATCGGCTTTTCGGAGACGACCGGTCAGTTCACGCAGAAGTCCGATCGCAACGGAGGGATAATCGGTGAGGGATTTGAGGAAATCGCCCCGATGAATCATGAACAGTTCGGATTTGGAAGTGGCAACGACGCTGGCGGAGCGGGTGGAACCGTCCAGGATCGCCATCTCGCCGAAGAAATCGCTCTCCCCGAGAATGGAGAGGATCACTTCTCTGCCGTCATCATCCATACGGACGATCTTCACTTTTCCGGAGATAATCACGAACAGAGCGGCGCCGGTCTCCTCTTCCAACAGGATGATGCTCCCCTTCTTATATTTCTTGCGGACGCCGAGAGCTGCGATATGCTCAAGGTCTTTGTCGCTTAATTCGCTGAAAATAGGGACATTTCGGAGTACGTCAACTTCTTCTGACATTGCGGTCACCATGTAAAGTAGGTTGGACAATCACGAATAAAACTGCGTCAATATAGAGGGTGTTGTGATGAAAGTCAAGAAAGGGGAAAAAACAAAAATCACCGATGATGATAAATGTTTTTAAAACAATAAGAGCATGGAACGATTCCATGCTCTTATAAAAAAATGAGAAGTCCGTGTTATTTTACTTTCCCCAATGCATCTTTCAGGAAGTCGATCTTTTTGACCGGACTCGGATCGACGCCGTTGAGCATGGCAAGATAGAAACTGAGCCAGTCCGCCAGATACAAAAGTGAAAACGTGCGGGCAAGCAGGGATTTCCCTTCGGTATTCACTTCGGTGATGCCGTCAGCAAGTCCGCCGATGATCCCCTTGGTGATATCCATCCGCAGCTGGATGCGTTTGAAGTCCTGTGCATCACGCAGGATGACCACATGGATCTTCTTCATCAGATCGGTAAGGACCTCCCATCCGACGATCTCGTTATGATTCAATTCCGGGAAGACATGTCCGAACGCCAGGGTCTTCGCATTCTCCGTGATCTGTCCTCGCCAGCGTGTGTTGACGGTATCAAATTTGTCCGCGCCGGAGTAAATAAGGGGGAGCTTGCCATGGAGTGTCTTAGCAAGATTGAGAGCCTGATTGTCCGATGCTTCGTGATTGGAATACCGCAAAGATAGCGCATTCAGCAAAGACAATGTTTCTTTGATCTCTTTCTTCTGATCCTTGATAAAGCCTAGTTTGCTCAATGCGATCAGTGTCGGGAAGAAGGAATATCCAAGTGCTGCGCGGGGCGGGAGTCCGCCGGGGATCTTGATGTACGGATGTTTATACTTTTTCGCCAACTTCTCCACTTCACCGCCGGAAGTGATACAGAAGATCAATGCTTTCCGTTTTATTGCGTCCTTATAAGCTGAGACCGTCTCTTCAGTGTTACCGGAATAACTCGAAACGATGACGAGCGAATTCTTTCCGACATATTCTGGGAAATAATAATGGCGGTTGACGATCACCGGAACATCGCATTTGTCCGCCAAATATGCACGGAGCAGATCGCCGCCGATGGCAGAGCCGCCGAGTCCGGTGATGATGATATTCTGGATCTTTTTGACATTGAGTTTGATCTTCGCAGCGTTGCCGATGGCGACAGCTTCTTCGGCCTGTTTCGGAAAGGTGAGGATGAGGTTGCGCATCCCGTTGGGGTCGTGGCGTGTAATTAATTCGTTCATCATAAAAATTCAGATGTAGTTAAAGTTAAGAATTTTGGGTTGTGATCAATAGATGTAGTCCACCTTCAAGGTGGACTACATCTTCGTTATTCAAGCAGCAATTCGGGGACCATCGTGTGTAGGTTCACGCGGAGAAAATCTTTCGCATCATCCTCCGTTTTCATTTCCAGTACGCGGCGGGCGATCTCACTCGCTTCTGTGAACGAAACGGAGCGGATGATCTTCTTGATCTCCGGCAGGATATGGGGGGTCATGCTGAATTCATCGAGTCCCAACCCGAGCAGCAGCAGCACCGCAATAGGATCGCCGGCCATCTCGCCGCACATGCTCACCGGTTTTCCGGCGCGGTGTGCCTCCAGGATGATATAGCGGATCGTTTTGATGACTGCCGGGTGGAATTCCTGATAGAGGGAGGAGACGACCTCGTTCCCCCGGTCCACCGCCAGCAGATATTGGATGAGATCGTTCGTGCCGATACTGAGAAAATCCACCTCCTGCGCGATCTCGCCGGCAATGACGGCGGCGGCGGGAACTTCGATCATCGCACCGATCCTGATCTCCTCATCGAACGGGATATTCTTGTCGCGGAGTTCTTTCTTCGCTTTCTCCAGCAGTTCTTTGGATTGCCGGATCTCTTTGATACCGGAGATCATCGGCAGCATGATCCAGATCTCTCCGTGCGCGCTGGCGCGGAGCATTGCTTTGAGCTGGGTCAGGAAAACATCCGGACGGTCCAGCAACAGCCGGATACCGCGCCATCCGAGGAATGGATTCTCTTCGCTTTGGTAGGTTGAGACGACCTTGTCGCCGCCGATATCGAGTGTACGCATCACGACTTTGAACGGATTGGATCTCTCGACGACCGCGCGATACTCCGCATACTGTTCCTCTTCGCTCGGATAATTCTCCGTCCGCAGGAACAATCCTTCCGTCCGGTACAGTCCAATGCCGTTGGAACCTTGTTCATGGACGCTGCGTGCTTCTTCGCTGAATTCGATATTACAGCAGAGACGGACCACTTTTCCGTCGATGGTCTGTGCAGTCAATTCACGAAGTTCCTTCAAGCGTGAGTCGAACTGCTGGTGTTCCGCTTTCCGTTCATTGCATCGAGTAATGGTCTCTTCGGTCGGATTGAGGATGACATTACCGGTGTACCCGTCCACAATAATCATGTCATCCGGCTGGATCAATTTGGTAATATTCTTCAATCCGACCACTGAAGGGATCTTCAGGGATCTGGACAACAAAGCTGCATGGGACGTTACTCCTCCCATGTCCGTTGCATACGCAAGAACCTCGTTCCTGCTGAAGAGAACGGTATCGGCGGGTGTGAGGATCTCGGAGATGACGATAGAATTGGGTTCGAAGCGGGAGATCAGTTTCTCCTGCTGGATATTCCGGATCACGCGGTTCTTCACATCCTCCACATCATGCGCACGTTCGCGCATGTACTCATCGGAAGAATTCATCATCATCTGCTGGTACCGCGAGATCTCGCGGTGCACGACATATTCCGCGCTCTTCAGATCCTTCTGCACCCGTTTCCGGATGGTGCCGAAGAGGACGGCATCTGCCAGGATCATGATCTGCGCTTCGAAGATCTTCGCTTTCTGGCTGCCGACCTTCTGCTCGGTCAGCTGAAGGACCTTCTGCAGTTCACGTTCCGAGCGTTCAATGGCGTGCTGCAGGCGTTCCAATTCCAGAGCGACCTCACCTTCGGTGATCGCTTTTTCTTCCACGCGCGGGGCTTGTTTGGCAAAGACATATGCTTTGCCCATGACAATACCGGGCGAGGCGGGGATACCGTGAAGCACTATTTCATTCTTTGATTCCACAATTCACATACTCATTTCGTACAGACCGGTCCTGCCGTGCGCTGCACCGGGTAAAATAACGACCACTGATTTATACTTCGTCGAAACCGCGTTCAAAAAGATTCACAACCGCTTCCGCCGCTTTCTGCTCATCCTCACCGTCGAACTTCAACTGGAGGGATGATCCCTGCTCCGCGGCGAGCGTCATCACTCCGATGATGCTCTTTCCGTTGATCTCAAAACCATCTTTATAGATGAAGAACTCGCATTTGAACTGTGCGGCGAGTTTTACCAGCGCCGCAGCGGGGCGTGTGTGGAGTCCGGCTCTGTTCTTGATGGTGACATCTTTTTCGATCATAGATTAAAACTGTCTGTTCAAAAGCATGTTGGAGAACCAATAGAGCATTTCCCGCGCAGGAGTATCCCGCAGTTTCCCCAGCTGAAGATTCGCCTGTCGGATATCCCTGTCGATGGACTGCTTCGCAAGCTGGATGATGTCGTAGCGTTCGTAGATCTCCTTCACCAGCGGGACATTCTTTTTGGATGTCCCTTTGTTCTTGATGATGGAGCTGATCAATTTTTTGTCTTTCCCTTCCGCCCGTTCCAACGCGTTGATAAGAAGGAAGGTCTTCTTCCCTTCGACGATATCGCCGCCGATGGTCTTCCCGAATTCCTTCTCATCGGCGATCACATCGAGCAGATCATCCTGGATCTGGAATGCACGTCCGATATAGGTGCCGAAGGAGCGGAGCGCACGGATCTCCCGTTCCGTTCCGCCGCCGATCAGTGCGCCGATCTCTGAAGAGACTGAGAAGAGCTTGCCGGTCTTCTTGGCGATCATCAGCAGATAATCATCGATCGAGACATCGCGGAGTGTCTCAAATTCCTTGTCGTATGCCTGTCCTTCGCACACTTCCACCACCCCTTCGGTAAAGACATCGGCGACCTGAGCAATGGCTTTGGATCTGGTCTTGAGCAGTTCCCGATACGCCAAGGCGACCAGTTCATCGCCGACGAGGATGGCAACATTACTGTCCCACCGCACATGGACCGTTGCGCGTCCGCGGCGGGATTCAGCATTGTCCATGATATCATCATGGACAAGGGTGAAATTGTGGAGCACCTCGATGGCAACGGCCGCATTGAGCGCTTCATTCATCGCGCCGCCGACTGCTTCGCAGGAGAGGACGATAAGAAGCGGGCGGATCCTTTTCCCTCCGGCGGAGAGAACATATTTCATCGGATCGTAGAGCGAAACCGGTTCATTCTTGCGGACACAGGATTGTATCCTCTGATCGATCTGCGATTTATACCGTTGATACTTCTTTTCGTATTTATTCATGTTCGTTGTTGTATCGCTCTCTTGTTCTTCAACTGATCCACGGTTGCAGAGCCTGTCAGGAACATGGCTCCCCGGAATTCCAACTTCCATTGTTCGATCTTCTTTTGCAGATCCTTTTTACCCCCGGACATCAATACTTTCAGCAGCGGCCGGGCGGCGGCGGTCATCTCTGCACCAAGCGCTACGGCTTTGGCGGAATCCACGCCGTTCACAATGCCGCCGGAAGCGATGACGGTCAACTCGGGGTATTTCTTTTTCAACGGCGCCAGATCGATCAGTGCATCGGTCGTTCTGATCCCCCAATCCCAGAAGGGATTCCAGTCCGCCTGTTCATTTTTCTTCTTGCGGAGGATCTCAACACCTGCCCAGCTTGTTCCCCCGGCACCGGCAACATCAATATACCGGACGCCGACATTCAGCAGCCGTTCGGCGACATCGGCAGAGATCCCCGCGCCGATCTCCTTTACGATCACCGGAACCGGCAGCTGTCGTACCAGCATTTCGATCCCGTTCAGCACTCCGCGGAAATTTGTATTCCCTTCCGGCTGAAGAAACTCCTGCAGCGGATTCAAATGGACGGCGAACGCGTCGGCGCGAATGAGTTCCGCCAATCTCAACACCGGTTCGACACCGTTCAATTTCGCCACCTCCGGTGCACCGATATTCCCGATGATGGGAATTGACGGTGCTGCGGACCGAACAACCGAGAACGAACGGTGATAGGTTGAATTTTCCATCGCCTGCCGCTGGCTTCCGACACCCATCGCGAGACCGAACTGCTCGCACACTTCTGCAAGCTGACGGTTGATCTTCTCTGCTTCTGCATATCCCCCGGTCATGCAGGAGACAAGCAGAGGAAAAGAGAGTGCCTTTCCCAAAAATTTCACGGAAGGGTCGACATCGGACAGATCGATCTCCGGCAAGGCGTTATGGATGAAATCCCATTCGTCGAATCCTGCGGTCTTGCTCCGGAATGCTACATCCTTCTTCACTGTCAACTCAACATGATCGCGTTTCCGGGATGTGGTCGTGCGCTTTTTCATTCAAAAAATAATAGCCAAATAATAAAGAATATGCAAGAAAGGGAATGTTGAGATTTTTTTTAATGCGGTTCACGAACCGGAGGATGCGGAGCGGAAATATACGAGCGGCCGGAGCGCTGTGACGGCACTGACGAGACCTTTGAACACGATCTCACCGAAGATGATGGATGCCAGTTCGGCATTCGAGAAAACTCCCGCGAAAGCAATGCCGTTGAAGAGCAGACTGTCGAGGGGAATACTGACAGAGTTACTCTTCAACACCCTCATTCCCCAGGTATTGGTGATGAAGTGCTGATAGATCTCCGTATCGGCACTTTCGGCCAGGACGATGGCGATGAGCGATGCCGCGACGATCCTCCATTCCACACCTCCCAGCAGCGTTACCAGCAGATTGAGAAGCGCCGCAACGGCGATCATGATATAGACATTTGTCCGTCCAAGTTTGCTGTGGACCCGGTCTCTGGCGGTAAAGGTGATCCCAAAGATGAATGTTGCGACCGAGACCTGTCCAAAAAACGGGAAATGGATGAACCAGGTAGCGGTATAATTGGCGGCAAGTGTAGCGAGGATGTATAGAACAGCGAAGAACATAAAAAGAAATCCCCGCAAAATGCGGGGGAATTTTTGAACAAAAAGTGATCGATGAACACCGCCGTTGACGGACGGATGTAAACTTCTTATTGTCGGGAAGACAGGATTCGAACCTGCGACTTCTTGGTCCCAAACCAAGCGCTCTAGCCGGGCTGAGCTACTTCCCGTTGATAATTCTTATATGAATATAATCAATTTCTCTAATTTTTCGAATGAATTTTTTGTATTTTCTTCCTTAATATCACTCTATAATAACGCGAAAAAATGAATCTATTGCCGCGACTCTCGTTTCATCACCGAATTTTTGTCCTTGTTGGCCTGTTCGTGCTCCTCTCCATCGGGGTCATGTGGTTCATGATCCGACCTCTCTATGAACGACAGGTGGTGGAAGAACGGACCACCGTTGTCCAGCAGCTGCAGCATTTTGCCATCCGCTCCATCGATGAGAAACTGGAGCAATGGATCGAGATCACTCAATATCTTTCCTGGAACCTGCAGACACGCCCTTCGGATGTGGAGATCCTCATCCGTCAGCAGATCGCATTCGACACGACCATCGTACAGATCATCCTCTCGTCGCCGAACCTCTCCGAAGATTTTGTCGCGACAAGTTCCGCATTCCCGAACTTCAGTTTCTATCCCGACGCACGGCGATGGACCGCATCTTCCCGCGATACGACCCTTACCACCCTCTGGGTGAAAGACAGCGTTACAGGCAGACAGATCTTCGGTATCCGTAAAGGATTCGTGCTCAACGATGAACCACTGTACATCACACTGTATGCGGATACAAAGAACCTGCTTGAAGAGCTGGAGAAGCTTCCGATCGGAGGGATCTTTGCCGTGCAGGTCGGCGATGTGCATGGTTTCATCTACAGCAATGCGAAGATCGCCTTCCCCATCATGCCCGAGACGTGGCAAAATCTGAGCGTGATGCAGGATGTGCCGGTGCAAGGGACGGAGTGGAAGATCTTTTTCTCGAAATTCTCCGCAGCACCGATGGTCCTATTAATCGGACTTCCGAACGACGTGATCCTGCAGCCGGTGCAGAACCTGCTCATCATCTCCGTTGCGGTGATCCTCGGCTTGACTGCACTGGTCGCGGTCTTCGGCTGGTATTTTTCCCGCCAACTCTCCACACCCATAACACAGCTGGTCAAGGATGTCGAGCGTCTGAAAGGACTGGATTTCTCCCTGCCTGTTTCGATCCCGCAACTGCGCGAGATCGCTTCAGTTGCAGGAACGATCGAATCGATGCGGACCGTTCTGGAGAGATATCAGCGCATCAATGTCGAGAAGATCATCCTGGAGGAATGGAAGAACAAATTCTTCCTTTCTCACAGTGAGGATGCCCTCTGCATCACGGACGGGAACGGCGAATTCACTTTCATGAACGACTCATTCCTGCAGGTGAGCCGTGAACTCCAGAAGAAAGCACCGGTAACGGGAAAGAGCGATCTGCTCCACCACCCGGGGATCGAGCGGACCAAGGAATCGTCCCGCGAAGAGATCACCGGCGCGTATCTGATCTCGTTCCATCAGAAAGAGATCAAAGTGGAGACCGAAGAGGGTGAACCGCGGTATTTCCGGATGCATGATGTGTCGATCGAACGGGGGAACGAGAAACTTGGTTCACTGATCGTTCTGCATGACCTGACGAATGACCGGATGATCGATAAGATGAAAACAGAAATGATGAATTTCATCGTCCATGAACTCCGCAACCCGCTCAACAGCGTCATGGGTTTCGCGTCGTTCATCATGGAAGATCCGGAGATGAAAACCGAGGAACGCTCGGAATATATCAAGATCATTCACGAGAGCAGCCGGACGATGAATCATCTGGTGAACCGATTTCTTGAGGTGCAGCGGCTCGAATCACGTACGATCGAGTATCATACGGAGTTGACCGATCTCGTCCATGTTGCCCGGATGGTCTGCGATTCCCAAAAGCCTCAATTGGCGGCAAAATCCATCGCATTGACATTCACCGCGGAAGAGGGACTGCCGAAGACGGTGGTCTCGCCGGACCTGATGCGCGAAGCGTTCCTGAATCTCGTCTCGAATGCCGTCAAATACGGTGATGAACAGCGGACGATCGAGGTGGAGATGAAACGGCAGGAAGAGAACATCCTCTTCATCATCACCGATCACGGATACGGCATCTCCTCCGAGGATCAGCAGAAATTATTCTCGAAATTCTTCCGTGTTATATCGAACAAAAAATCGGCAACACAGATCGGTACCGGACTCGGACTGGCGCATGTGAAGGAAGTGATGACATTCCACAAAGGGAATGTGACTCTCGACTCCAATGCTGAACTCGGCTGCCGTTTCACACTCTTCATCCCAATCGTCTCAACGATATGAACCGTACACGTTTGACATTGTTGTTCGTGCTCTGCACGTTTCCTGTACTATCTCAGATGAAATTCCCATCCGGAGATATCTCCAAAAAGAGCATCGAGCTGACGGGCGATCCCTCCGCTTGGGCGGTGGTGATCTCCTTTGCCGAACGGGATGTCGAGACGAATTCTTTCATCCTCTCCGCCGATGCGCTGGCACAGATCAAAAAATTCTCGAAACTTCACGGCAGCGTAAAGTCCGGTAAGGATCTCTTCAACAAACTGCTGAAAGCCGGCGCGCGTGTATTCGCACCCGAGGAACTTCAGAGAGCAACATCCTTTGCCGCGGAATATGATTCATTGGTGAAGGAGGGAAATTATGCCGAATTGACGAAGTCCGGCGGACTGTATCTCATCTCGCTTGAAAAGATCCGTAAAGAGATCGAGAAGAAACGGAACGAGGATATCGACGCGCTGATCGCGGAGAAGAACGGCATTGTGGACCGGAGAAAAGGATTCCTCGGCGAATGGAAAGCCGCGAACAAAGGGGAGATGCTGGCGCAAGCGGACGGGATCAAGACCGGCGATGCGAGCTTTGCGCAGCTGGCATTCACGGACGGTGTAGAAGTGATGGTCGATCCGAATTCCACGGTAGTGATACGCGAATCGAAAATGGACAAGCTCGATCAGAGTGTCCGACGCGACATCGCGCTGATGAAAGGGAGTCTGCTGACCAAACTGACGGAGAGCGCAAAAGAGCGGAATAACTTCACCTTCCAGGCGGGAACGGCGGAAACACAGGTCCGCTCCGGAAAATTCTGGGCAAGCGCCGTGGAGGAACGGCGCGTAAAACTTTCGAACTATGACGGCACGATGGATGTTTCGGCGAACAACGGAAAAGTAAAACTCCGTTCTAACGAAGGAACGGTCGTGGAAAAAGGAAAGGATCCCCTTCCCCCCATCCCGCTTCTCGCCGCACCGCAATTGATGTGGAATGGTATCGACTCCGTGATCTATTCGGATCATCTTGCGCTCCGGTGGAACACGGTCGCTGCCAGTACCGGATATAAAGTGGAACTGTGCAGAACGAAAGAATTCAATACCGCCGTGAAGGTCTATACCGCAACACAGCCGAACCTGAATCTGGAGAAGATCGAACTCGGCGTGATCTTCGTACGACTGACCGGCATCGACAAATTCGGACTCCGCGGCATGGAGAGTCCCGTCTACAAGATCCTGCGCGTCGAAGACAAACTTCCCCCGGCCATCTATGTGGACGGATGGGAGACCGACAGACGGTACACCGCACTTCCCCGTCTGACGATCAACGGAAGCACTGAAGCGGATGCACAGTTCACCGTGAACGGAAAAGGGATGCCGCTGGACGCCAACGGCCGGTTCTCGCTGACCGTCTCGGCTGAACAATCCGAAAAACAACTGACGCTCAGATCGACGGACCGATCGGGCAACTCAAGAGATCGGCTGCTCTCCATCGTGCCGATCGACACGAACCGGGTCGGGCAGATCGACTGGAATTGTCCGGCTGAAGGATCCACGCTTATGCCGTCCACAGCCGAGATCTCGGCACGGGGAACAGCGTATCCTTCCATGCGGATCACAGTGAAGCACGGAGAACAGGCATCCGTGGTCCAGACCGATTCGCAGGGAAACTGGGCAATCTCGGTCAAACACGCGAAAGGGACGCAATTGACGCTGGTATTTGAGTCAATTAGTGATAATATTGTAGTAATTTCCAGAACGTATCAGGTCGAATAATCACAGGAAAATTGTTCGTGCCTGCAGAAGAACCATGAATGCCGTTTCCCGATAACACATCATCGGGACCGGCAATATTCATCGTTACTTTCACGTCACGCTATTTTTTAAGTTCAACTTTTTAACGGGTAATCATTGTTGTCATTCTCATTCCAATTGAAACGAACATCGTTCACTTCATTCCTGCTGTTTCTCTGCTCGTCCTTTCTGTTTTCACAGGAAGTCTTCCTGTCTGTCTCCGGAAATCAGGCTCTGGTCAAAGAGACCGGCGATCAGCAGCACCAGTACGATTTCTGGATCAGACCTGAACCGAATGCCTCCAAAGCGACGCTTCACATCTTCGATGCCGGACTGGGGGGAGTGGCAGATATCATTCTGGGCGGTTTGGAAACGAAGACCACCTACGAATTGATCCCGTTCGACGCACTCTATTCGTACACGAACAATAAACTCTCTGTCAACGCAAAGAGTGCGAAAGCATCCGTTAAACTGACCGCACTGGACGAGCAGCAGTATTACAACCGCTGGAAAAAATTCTCCACCGTGGACCCGACCGTGAACGGATGGATCCTCCGCGTACGAGCCGGCGACGGTAATGACGTCAACAGTTTCCAACTGGTGGTAGCGGATTCGAATTCCGTCACCGCACAGAGGAATGACTGGTCCATTCTCGCTGTCGATCTTTCCGTCTGTTTGTACCGCGTTCCGCCCACCGCCGAAATGCAGATCCGTCCCTTCCAGCCTTTTGAAAATGAGCAGACCGCATTCAGTTCCTTCGGCGAAGAGCAGGTGCAGGTGGGGATCCGTGATGAATTTGGGAGTTACAGCAAACTTCCGGTGCCGAAAGGCTTCTTGATACCGGCGCTTCCGAACGGAATGAAGAACAGCTGGGGACTGACCGTCTCCGGATCTCCGCTGAAAGTGAACAATCTTGTGATCAAAGGGAATCTCTTCCCGATCCTCTGGGATCTGAAGCCGACGATCGTCCGCCAGCCGCAAAAACCGGTGATCGAAGCGGTCCAGCGGGCAGGTACGAACTGCGGTAACGTGATCCTTGCATTGAGTGAAGCATCAAAGAAGAATATTTCCGGCGGAATTCCGAAATGGAGTTTCGGCAAGACGATCATCGAAAAAGACTCGGCGGACATTGATTTCCAAAAACCGGGAAAGAACTTTGTCTCGCTGTTCATCCCGACCCGCGGCGTCTACTTCCCGAAATACTGGATGCAGGAGATCCCCGTTACCGTGAATGCCGCGCCGAAAGCGGTGATCACGGCGGACCGGCTGATCGCTGCGCCGGGTGAGATCGTTACGCTCTCCTCTGCTCAGTCCTCCGATCCCGAGAACGCTCTGCTGCAGTATCAATGGTATGTGAACGGGGAATTCCGCAGCGACGAGAAGGTTCTGACACTTTCAAGTCTTCTTCCGACGACCTACGATGTGAAACTGACCGTGAACGACGGCGCGCCGAATTCCTCCTGCACAGAAGCGGTCGCCGAGCAGAAGATCCGCATCAATGCGCAGCCGTATGTGGATGTGAATTTCCGGACGATCTTCGGCCGTTCGACCGCCGTCCCGTTCGTGGTGGAGAACGACGCGGATAACGACAATGATGAACTCGATTTCCTCTGGACCGGCAGCGGAATCGTCGGCACCAACAAGGGAAATTCTGTCTCTATCAAGCAGGACCGTGCCGGGACATATTCGTTGACGCTGACAGCGAACGACCGGACCAATACATCCAACTCTACCTTCACGCAGACGATCAAATACCGCGTGAACGCCGAACCGATCCCGACTTTCGACATGGTGAAACAGGCGGCTCCCGGCGACACGCTCCGTCTTCGGGCGTCGGCGATCGATGAGGATAATCCTGCCGTCGCATTCTCCTGGGCATCTACCGCCGGTCACTCGCCGAACGGAGAGAATACTCAGCTCTCTTTTTCAACACCCGGTGATTACACCGTGACGCTGACTGCGGACGACGGAGAATCGGTCGAGAATTCGGTCCAATCCATCAGCCGTTCTATCCACATCAATGCTCCGCCGGTCCCGGTGATCACTGCCGAAAAACGATCAACATCTGCTCGGCAAAAGATCTCGGCGGAACGATCATCCGATGCCGATCAGAAGGAACTTGTCCACACGTGGAATTTCGGCGACGGATCCACCGGAATCGGACGCAGTGTTGTGCATGAGTATCAGCAGAGCGGCCGGTATACCATCACCCTGACCGTGGATGACCGGCAGAAACAGACGAACAGCATCCAGACGACGACGCATGAATTGGTGATCAACCGTTATCCCACCGCACAGTTCTCTCTCCCGACGAAATGGGAACCGACACGGCCGCTGCAGGTGGACGGTTCACGCAGCAGCGATCCGGACGGGTCAGTCTCTGAATACACCTGGTATGTGAACGGCACCGAGGCCGCCACAGGCGTCAATCCTTCCATCACGTTCGATGAACCGGGTGATTATGCCGTCGCATTGAAAGTGAAAGATAATTCCGGATTCGATGATGCTGTCGCCATGAAGACACTGTCGATCCACATCAACTATCCTCCCGTCGTCCGCTGGAAAATGACACCGGAGGTCGCCGAGCCGAATATTCCTGTCACATTCGAAGCGAACGGTTCCACCGACCGTGAGACGAAGAATCTCACGAATGTCCGCTGGAATTTCTCGGACGGTTCGACAGCCGAAGGAATGAAGATCACCAAGACCTTCACCAAATCCGGTACAGTGACCGTCTCGGCGGTGGTGAATGACGATGCAGGTTTTGCGAACTCCGCACAGTCGCTGCAGAAGAACATCCTTGTGAACGCACCGCCGATCATCGTCACCAAGACGCTCATCAGGACGAACTCACGCCGCATTCTGCTTGACGCAAGCCAGAGTTATGATATCGACAAACATGCAGTCAATTTTGAATGGCTCCTTCCGGACAGGACACGTGTGAACAAGGCTGCGTTCACGTGGGATGCACCTTCCGGCGGCGTTCATTTCATCACGCTGACGGCAAACGACGGACAAGGACGAAAGAACAGTCTCACTCGTGAGACAGTGAAGATCCTGGTGAACCGACCTCCCGTCGCCGTTGTGGATTCACTTGTCTATTCTTGCACCGGTCAGACGATCCTCTTCAACGGTTCGCTCTCCTATGATCCGGACGGCGATGCCGTCTCCACGAAATGGGACTTCGGCGACGGAGCAACATCCACCGAGACCAATCCGGCGCACACGTACAAGACTCCGGGATATTATACCGTAAAACTTCTGCTGGATGACGGCTTTGCCGACCAGCCGACCACGGCATCCATTCCGATCATCGTGGAAGGTTCGCCGGTCGCATATCAGACGTTCGCCGATACGACCATCTGTGTGAACGTTCCGCTCGATTTTGACGGAACCCGAAGCATCGATCCGAACGGTCCGATCGGTTCCTACACTTGGGATTTCGGTGACGGCATCAATTCGCTCGGTTCAAAGGTGTCTCATGCGTACACAAAAGCTGGAACATATTATGCCACGCTTACCGTCGTGGGAAGCGGCAGCGGACGCTGCAGCAAGGTCAGTCAGGTCACCTCGACGATCCGCGTGATCGAAGGACCGACCGCACAATTCACCATGCCGGAGCGAGTGAGCATCGGCGAACTTGTCAGTATCGATCCGGCTCTTTCAAAACCGAACGGAACGGTCTCTTCAGTCCGATGGAAACTGGGAAAAGACACCGTTGTAACAAGTTCCGCGCTGCAGCAGGTGCAGTACCGGTTCAAACGGTCCGGAACATACGAGATAGAGTTGACGATCAACATCACATCGTCGACCAACTGCAATTCCGCCACGATCATGAAGAAGATCATTGTGAATGAACCGCCGGTGATCTCATGGAATATCCCGTCCGACGCTGCGCTCGGCGATCAGCTTGTTCTGGACGCTTCAACATCGTACGACACGGACGGCATCATCGCACAATTCGATTGGTCGGTTGATGGGAAGAGGATCGGAACAACACCGATCGTCACTGCGGCGAATCTTTCCGCCGGTTCCCATACGGTCGATCTGACGATCACAGACAACTCCCGGACCTCCACACAGTCCGTCAGCAAGCAAACGGCGGTCCGGATCAACTCGAAACCGAATCCATATTTCACGCTTCCGGAACTGCTCTACGAGAATGAAACGGTCTCTCTGAAACCGGAACAGATGAACGATGCGGACGGCGATCCGCTGAAATTCTTATGGCAGGTGAACGGCAAGAGCGTTCAGCCCGATTCTGTCCGGCTCACCGCGGGAAGGACCATCATCCTGCTGATCGCGGACGACGGCAGAAATGTCCGGAACTCGATTGATTCCGTCCAGAAAGAGTTCTTCGTCATCGGTCAGCCGAAACTGGAGATCGATCATCCGAAATCGTGGATCGTCGGTACTGCCGTGAATGCGAATCAGCTTTATTCAAACGGGAAGATCAATTTCGTCACGAATGCTGCAGTCGATCCGGTGTGGGTGCCGCAGAAATCCGGTCAGCAAACGGCAACAGTTGCGTGGACACCGAACGGAAAAGCCCTTGCTCAAGCTCCATTGACGATCAGTGTATGGGATTCGCTCGCATTCACGGAACGTCCTTCGGCACAAACCATCGACTGGAATCCGTCGAATCCGACGATCATTCTGAAAGCGCCCGCGGTGAACCGTCCGGCAGATGCAAAAGTGAACTACGAGTGGCGGAAAGGAAAGAGCGCATTCGGCGTCGGGAAAGTTGCGGAAGGAACATTGAACAGAGGAAAGAATGTCTTCACTGTCCGTGCGGTCGATCAGGAGATCCAGGGAGCACATCCGGTGGAGATCGACGTGATCGTGAACTGCGAATAACACACTGGACATGATGTCCATGAAACACAACAGCTCCGGGATTAATCACGGAGCTGTTGTGTTTTAAACCATGCCGCAATCATTCAAGACTCTTCTGTCTTCTGCACACAATTCTTCTGTTGTTCAAAGAGAGAAATTCCTCTACCTTTGAGCCGACGTATTTTTCTTTTTTTGCTGAGGACATCATGCAAATCCCCGTGAAGGTTCATTCCGTTCCGACCATCAATTCCCTGCAAGATCTTATCATCCAATCCGCCCAAAGGTACGGCGACAAACTTGCACTGGAGGATCTGAACGACACTCCTCTGCCGCGTCTGACGTACGGCGGCATCCTCAAGAATATATTAAAATTCGGTGCTGCGCTCCGCTCGCTCGGCATCAAGGAGCGGAGCCATGTTGCACTCATCGGAGAGAACCGTGTCCAATGGGCGCTCAGTTATCTGACCCTAACCTATTTCAATTATGTGATCGTTCCGATCGACCGGAACCTTCATGAGAACGAGATCCTGAATGTGATCCACGAATCGGATGCGGAGGCGGTCATCTTCACCTCCCAGTTCGAACAGATCTTCATCGAGGCACATTCATCGCTCCACAAAGTGAAGCACTACATCTCCATGGATCCGGTCTCCCCGAAACATTCCTTCCACTCGATGATGGAATTGATGCAATCCGCAAAACTGCTCACCTCGGACGAACGACCGCGGATCGACCCGAAGCAGATGGCGGTGATCATCTTCACCTCCGGCACGCTCGGACGGGCCAAAGGGGTGATGCTTTCGCAGCACAACATCACCACCAATCTGATGGCGATGCTGAGCATCTTCATGATGTATCCGGAGGACCGGTTCCTCTCCGTGCTGCCGATCCATCACACGTATGAATGCACGTGCGGCATGCTCCTTCCCCTGTACGCCGGCTGCTCCATCCATTTTGCGCGGTCGCTCAAGACGGTGACGGACGATCTGCAGAGGGTCAAAGCGACGATCCTGCTCGGCGTACCGCTCCTCTATGACAAGATGTTCAAACGGATCCACAAAGGAATCCAGGAGAAGAAGGCGGTCGCATCGGTGCTGAATCCATTGATCAAATTCACCGATGTATTGCAGACTGTCGGATGGAAAGGGGCAAAACGTTCCGTCTTCAAGGAACTTCATCAAAAATTCGGCGGCTCCATCCGGTATTTCCTTGCCGGCGGTGCAGCACCGGATCCGATGGTGGCGAAAGGACTACGGGATCTCGGATTCAATTTCGTTCAAGGCTATGGACTGACCGAGACCTCGCCGATCCTTGCCCTGAATTCACCGTACAAGTTCAAGGATGATGCGGCAGGATTCCCGCTCCCCGGTACGGAACTGAAGATCAAGGATCCGGACAAGGACGGGATCGGCGAAGTGTACGGGAAGGGGCCGAATGTGATGCTTGGGTATTACAAAAATCCAGGTGCCACGGCGGATGTGTTCGAGGACGGCTGGTTCAAAACGGGGGATCTGGGATATTTTGATGCGGACGGATTCCTTCACATCAGCGGACGGAAGAAGAATGTGATCATTTCGAAGTCGGGAAAGAATGTCTTCCCGGAAGAGATCGAGGATGTGCTCAACCGGAGTCCGTACATTATGGAATCGCTGGTGTACGGTGCGGACGACCCGAAACTGGATGAGATCATCGCGGCGCAGATCGTCGTGGATGCCGAAGCGTTCATTGAACTGTCGGAATCCACCGGCAAAGTGATCACGAAGGAGCTGCTCCATCAGATCATCGCTGATGAAGTGACCAAGGTGAACAAGCAGCTGAGCAGTTACAAGCAGATCCGGAAATTCATCATCCGCGACCACGAACTGCTCAAGACGACCACGCAGAAGATCAAACGGTTCGCAAACCTTGCGCCGCAGCCGACGGAGGAGTAACAATGTACGGGCTGGATATAATATTTTAGATACACACCTGCCAAGTTTTGAAAACTTGGCAGGTGTTATAACGACTTTTTGCTGCCCGACAGTTAAACTGTCGAACAACATTCACACTTGCCAAGTTTTGAAAACTTGGCAAGTGTTATAACGATCGGATAGTGATCTTATTCTCACGTTAATTGACCCGCAAGTTCGACGTTTCGATCAGCTCACCGCCGTCATACGGATGCTGCTGGGGATTGATGTCGAGGAATTCCGGATATCCGTATTCTGCATTGTAACGGATCACCAATGAATCGGTCGAATTATTCCTGATGATCGCGAACAGTGCGCCGACAGGACGGTACCACTTAGCTTTTTCGGCGGATAGGATGGTGGAATCTGAAAGTCGAAGCACCTGCAGAACGGTGTCTTGACGGACGGTCAATCTCATCCGCTGTCCCCCTTCGATGCAATAGCAGCTGCGGACCTGTTCTATGGTATAATCATGGATATTCCGATTGAGCCAGAGCTGGTATGGATCGGACGGTCCGGGCTGCGACAACTGTTCATCACAGCCGGAGAAGAGGAGCAACACGAGAATAAGAAGAAATGATTTCATGAGTCACTCTATCGTATACGCAGATGTAGTCCACCTTAGAGGTGGACTACATCTACGTATCTTTGTTAACTTCGGTGCCACGCCATCTGGATGTCATCCTCGAATCCGCCGTCCACACTTTTGATCCTCTTCACCAGACGCCCTTCCTGCTGAAAGCCGAGCGTAGCATAGAAACGAAGCGCACGTTCATTGCTCTCACGGGCGATCAGTTCGATGCGGAGAATATTGGGGCGATTTGTCCGCACATCGTTCAGCAGTTCTTCGAAGAGAAGTTTGCCGATCCCCTGTCCTTGAAATTCAGGATGGACCGCGATCGTCAGATCGCCCAGCACATGGGCAAATGTGCTGATGCCGGTGCCGAAGCAGTGGATCTCTCCGACGATGGTATTCGTGTCACTGTCCGTCGCAACGAATTGGATACCGTTGACGATACTTTTCGAGACGAAATGTTCCACATACTCTCGGGAGATCTCGGATTCCGTTCTGGCCAGTCCCCCTTTCACCGCCGCAACATTCTTATAGAGCTGCTCGATCAACGGGATATCGATGAGATTGGATCTGCGGATGAGGATGTTGCTCATAGGACCACCGGTGCCGGATTCCATAAAAAAAGGTGCAGTCAATTCCACTGCACCAATGAACACTCTGAAACTTTTTTACACTCGTTATTTCAGTGTCTTTTCCCTTCAATCGCCGCGATCTCGTTCAGCAGATCACGTTTGGTGAAGCCTGATTTTTTCATCAGGGATACGACGAAGCCTTCCAGCTGTTCGCGTGTTTCATCGTCGATCTCCATGGAGGTCATGATCATCACCGGAATGGTGAACGTAGCGGAACTGTGCTTCAATTGATAGGCGACATTGAATCCGGACATCTCCGGCATCACCAGATCGAGGATGATCAGGTCCGGCTTTTCCTGTGCAGCAAGCGCGAGTCCGTCCTTGCCGTTATGCGCTTTGATGACCGTGCATCCTTCTGCTTCGAGGATGATCTGCACGAGGTCCGTTACGGACTTGTCGTCGTCGATCACAAGGATCTTCGCGGAATTCTGTGAGGAACGTCCTTCCACCCGTTTCACGGCGGCAAGGAGTTCATTTTTCTGGACCGGTTTCACGAAGTATTCAACGGCGCCGAGACCGAAACCGACATTTCGCTCGTCCACCATGGAAATGATGATGACCGGGATCTCTCGGCAGAGCGGATGTTCCTTCAATTCACGCAGCACCTGCCAACCATCCTTCACCGGGATGAGGATGTCGAGCGTGATCACATCCGGTTTCCATAATTTCGCTTTCTCCAGTGCTTCCACGCCGTTTGTCGCGATCTCAACGATATATCCAGATTCGGTCAGATAGGTATGGAGCAGTGTGCGTGCGTGCGGTTTGTCCTCAACGATCAGGACACGTTTCTGCCGGCTGCTGTCCGCTGTTTCGGAGATCTTCTTAAAGACCTTTTCCGCTTCATTTTCCACTTGAACCATCATCGGGATGCGGGCGATAAATGTGCTTCCTTCGCCGAACTCGCTCACAACGAAGAGCGAACCGCCGTGGAGTTCCGTCAGTTTCTTGGTGATCGCCAGACCGAGCCCGGTCCCTTCGATCTTCTTCGTTCCGGCATCGGTCTGCTGGAACGGCTGGAACAATGTGTTGATCTCCTCTTTCCGGATACCGATGCCGAAATCCTGCACCGAGAATTCGATGTCGTTCTGTTTCCTCTTTGCAGAAAGGATCACCTTCCCTTCCGAGTGACTGAACTTGAGGGCATTCGTGATCAGATTGAGCAGGATCTGTTTCATCCGCACCCCGTCCGCAATGATATCATCCAACTCTTCATCCATCACCACATCCAGAGTGATCCGTTTCGCATCGACCTGCGGCTGAACGACATGCTTTACGCCCTCCACCAGATTGCGGATGCTGACGGGTGCGAACCGGAGGTCCATTTTCCCCGCTTCGATCTTGGAGAGATCGAGAATATCATTGATGAGGTGGAGCAGATGCGTGCCGCTCGATTTGATGGCTGAATTGTACTGCACGAGTGCATCCTGTGTCAGCGCTGTTCCTTCTTCCGAGATCAGATCGGAGAAACCGATGATGGAGTTGAGCGGTGAACGGAGTTCATGGCTGAAGAAAGCGAGGAACCGTTTCAGTTTATCGTGCGCTTCCATCGTCTGCGCCCGCTGGATCTCCAGATCCACATTCTTCACCCGCAGCTCATCGATCAATCCGCGACGGCTGATGCCGACGGTGATCTCGCTTGCCAGAAGGGAAAGGAATGAGAGCTCCTTCTCCACCAAATCGCGTGAATTATAGAGGAGGATTTCCAGAACACCCAGCTTTTCCTTCTCAATGCGGAGCGGAAGGGAGACCAGGGTGGTAACGGTCGCCGTGACCACCTTTTCCGGGGCAAACGAATACAGCACGCTCCGTGAAATGTCTGTGGTAACGATCTTTCCGCCGGTAGAAAAGGCCTCGATGCTTGCAAAATTTGAACTGCTGGCAAGGGACAGCGCGTAGAGATTTTTCTGCAGGTCTGTCAGGGAAAGCTCGGGAGCGAGAAGGATCAATTGTTCATCCGCCGGACGGTGGAAATAGAGCAGAACATTCTGCTGCGGCAGTTCATATTTCTTCGCGATCACCCGCACCACTTCTGCACAGAGATCCTCCAGCTGACCCGCCGTGTTGATGGCGTGCGAAATATCCAGCAGCAGCTCCCTCTGACGCTCCTGCACCATCTGTTCGGTCACATCCTGGAAGAATACGCCCAGTCCGTTCTCATTCGGGTAGATACGGATGTCGAACCATTTCTCGTGACTGCCGTCCTTATACTGACTGACAAGCGACTGGAAAGTCTTTGTCTCATACGCACGGATATATTTCTCCCCCAGCTCCGCTTTCTCCGCATTCGGGAAGATCTCGAATACATGCTTGCCGATGACATCCGCCCGGCGGAGCCCGGTCCCTTCTTCCGCAGCATTGTTCAAATACGTGAAGTGAAGATTAGTATCCAGCGCAAAGAATCCCCCGGAAATACTTTCGAGGATTTCTTGTGAATTGAGATTAGGTGAGGGCATGAAGAATGATTCCAAAATTACATGAATACAAAATTACAATATTATTTGTCATTGCGAGGGAGTCCTGCTCATTCAAAAACGACCGAAGCAATCTCCCTATCGTTTCAGATGCGGCGGTTTGAATCCGCGGTACGTGTCGAATTGTGAATCGTAGAATACAAGATTGAATGTGCTGTCGCGCAAGGTTCCGCCGGACGGATACAGATAGAATTCCGACAATTCGTCCGTTTTGCCCTTTGCGAGCATCCCTGCCGTGGTATAAAATTTGACCGTGTAGAAACCCTGGGTGAACGGCGCTGTCTGCAGCTGTGCATGCAGATTCGCTTCACTGAAGATATGGAGATCACTGCTCATTGGCCGCCCGTTCCTATTCCCAATCCCAAACCGGCCAGTGTATCCGGACGGATGATCATCAGCAAATGAGACTGCTGGATGATGAGATACTGCTTCCCTTCGAATTCGATCTCGATCGCGGCGTCACGAAGGAACAATGCATAATCCCCTTCTTCCGCCTGCAAGGGAATATATTTCACCGGATCCTTCGGAGCGGACCATGATTCCTGATCGATGAAGTTCGGATTCACCACGGGATAGCCTGGACCGACCTTAATGATGTATCCGGCCTGGACCTTGTCCTTCTCCTTCACGCCGGGAGGAAGATAGAGTCCGTGCGGGGTCTTCTCCTGACCCTTGTCCGGCTCGATGAGCATCTTGTCGCCGACGAGGAATATTTTTTTGTTCAAAGAGAGTGTCATGATTCCGACGATATTCGGATGAATATACAAAGAAATTCTCTTTCTTACAGTGAATTCTTTGCCCGGAGTGACAGAAAAAAGAATGATCGATCACTTTCCCGTGAACCGGAGCGTCAGAATGAATTGATCAGCCCAGCGGTTGAACGGCGGAGTGAGAGAGAGCGTCTCATCGCAGCGTTGAAGGAATGCATAGATGCTGGGAAATAGTCTCGGGAATTTTTCCATATACGGAGGAGGTGAACATGAAGCGACACCGCGGAGACTGACGACGGAGAATTCACCGCCAAACGCTTCCACAACATCGCGCACTGAAAAATAATATGTCCGGAAAAAATGCCCTTCGATGTGAGCGATCACCCCTTCCTTCCGAAGCCGACGCAGCCCGATGGTCGTGTCCCCTTTCAACAGATGAAGGATCTCCCAAGGACAGACCTTCGGCATGATCACCATGGTGATGAGTCCGCCCGGCTGAACGATCATCCGAAGCTGTTCGGCAACAGGACGAAGATCGGGGACGCAGTTGAGTCCGCCGAAGTTTGAAAAGACATGGTCGAACCTGCGCGGCGCAAGTCCGCCCGCTTCCGTGAATGAACGCTGTTCTGCCGTCACAAGAGCATCCAGGTGATCGTGCTGAATTTTTTTGCGGATCTGTTCCACCATTCCCTGGGCAATATCCATGGCATGTACGGTATGTCCCATCGACGCAAAATGAAGCGCGTCAATCCCCGTCCCGGCATTGATATCCAATATCGTATCCCCTCTTTTCAGCAGCGCATCGACATGACGTTGAACAACGGACCGCATCCATTCAAGCATCGGATTACTCCGCTGAATGCCGTCGAACAACGGAGCCTGAGCGGTGAAAGCATTGTCCACCAATTCAGCATTTGAAACATCATTGGGCTTTTTCATGATTGTACGGTTTGGGCCCTTCCTGTCTCAGGGCTGTTGCTCCCTTTCATCGAGCGTTTCAGCCGCAGTGCATCTACGGGAAGCAACAGCAGATAATAGATGATCAACATGATCCTGCGAACAACAGACCATGATGGCTTGAGGGAAAACGTGATCACATCGGACAGATAGTCCAAACCCTGCTTCAGTCTAAAGGAGCGGTGCACGTAACGGTGGAGACGTCGATAGAATTCAGCCGAATACGTTCCATGATACATCATGGCGAGGTCATCCGAATCGGTCCAGTTCCTTTTGATCCCCATCTGTGAAACGACAGCATCATAGAATTTCGTCCCGGGAAGAGGGTAGGAAACAGAGATACCGATATTCTCCGGGAGTAATTCCTTCACCATGGCGACGGTCGCGTTGATATCCTCCATCGTTTCGCCGGTGTAACCGAACTGCAGAAAGAAGGAAGCATCGATCCGATGGTGCTTCAGCAGCTTCCGCGCCTCGGAGATCTGCTGAAGCGTGATCCCTTTCTCCATGGCATCAAGGATCCTTTGCGAGCCGGATTCGGCGCCGATCCACACTTCCGTGCAGCCGGAGCGGGCCAGTGCTTCCACTTCGCCGGGACGAAGAAGAAGATCGGCGCGTGACTGGATCTTGAACGGTATCTTCATCTTCTGTTCAGTGACGAGATCTGCAAACCGGTTCACCCAGCCCGGTTTCAGTCCAAAGATATCATCCGCAAACCAAAGATGGTCCGGATCGGCCGTCTGTTTCAGCAATTCCATTTCCCGTAGAACATTCTCCGGCGAGCGGGAATTATAGACCTGTCCATAGATCGGTTTTGCACACCAGTTGCAGTGATACGGACATCCTCTGGTGGTGACCATGTTCACCGAAAAATATCCGTGGTGTTTCATCCACACCGAGCGGTAGCGGTCCCACGGCACCAGATCCCACGCCGGGAACGGAATATCATCCAACTGCTGCTGAACCGGACGCCGTTCAGTTTTCCGAATGACCGGACCGTCGGCGAATGCAATGCCGGAGATCGAACCGAGTGACTCCGGCCTCCGTCCCAACAATGCATTGCACGTTTCCAGGAGCGTCCGCTCCCCTTCCCCGATCACCACCACATCCGCACCGCGGGAAATATATTTTTCAGCATGATCCGCCGCATCAGAACCATGGACGATCACCGGGATGCCGAACTCTTTGGCGATGCCGGACATGACGAACGCAGCCTCCCGCATGCGCGTGAGGCACATTTTGTTCAGATAGTTGAAGTCATCGTCGTAAATGACGAGAAGTTTTGGAGTATGGTCGCGCAAAGCGGTACGGAGAACCTGTTCATTCTCCGACAGCATCATATCACAGAGTGCAACGGAATGACCGGAATTGCGGAGAACTGAGGCGGCGTACAATGTTCCAAGCGGCGGATACGGCATGTGTGCCGCCTGCTGTTTCGGATCGAAGTGGAGGAAGTACGAATGTGTTAACAGGATTTCGGCTGCCATATCACCGCAATCCAAGCCGGGCGATCGTTGCCCGGAATCGTGTCAGTACGGGGACCTGTCTGTCCTCAGGCCAGCTTGCGGAAATATCCGGAGTGATGATGAATTTGGAATTAAAATCCGTCGCTCCTTCGGAACCGTATTGTTCCTGCCAATACTTTCGGTGGTACTCCATCAGACGTTCATCCAGCGATCGAAGCGGAAGAAGTAATAGGACCCGTTCTGCCAGACGCTGAATAATGGAACGGCGGGAGGAGATGAGCAAACGTTCGTCCGGAACGGAACGATAATTGGGAAGGAATTCGGCCGTCCAGCCATTTTCACGACGATACGTTTCATATACATCGGCATTCCACACAACCCTTGTTGTGACGACCTCCACGGCGGTGTAGAGATTTCTGCGATCCAGCTGCAGTCCGTTCTCCGTGACATAATAATTGGTGCAGAAGAATTTGGAACTTCCGAAGAGGAACACTTTGCGGAACAGTGTCAGCAATGTTCTGCTGATCCAAAGCCGTCCCGGCACGGTGACGATCATGAAATCAATATCACCCGACGATTCAGCAACATTCTTGGAAAGCGCTCCGGTGATAAAGATTCCGCGGATAAAGGGAAACATTTTGATGAGATGTGAGACGGCACGGGCCGTTGCGAACATCCGTTTTGCTCTCTGTTCCCGAACCATCCGCTCGCCGGAAATCGAAGGATCGGAGTCCGGCAGCATGTAAAATCCCCCGCTCTGTGTCAGACGACAATCACCGGCAAGTTCCTCGGCACTCTTCGCAACGTGTTCCGGCGATACCGAATTTCGCGGAAGGAATGTATAGATCTGGTCCGTTGTCAACGGATAATCGAACAGTGCAAAATATGCGACGGTCTTCAGAATATCGTTGCGCAGTTCAAGATCGTGTTCACTCTCGCTGGCGTGTTTTTGTTCAGACATTCATTAAAATACTTTTTTTGCGATGATTTTGCAATGACCTCTCTCTGTGATCGAGCAATCCATTTGACCCGGATGGTCTCGCCGGTTCGTCCCGTATTCAGGATTATTTGGTCCGTTTCTAATGACGGCATCACGTGTTCGCGTGATTGACTGCTGAAATAATTTCAGTGATATTGCACTGTTGAACCAAGACATTATCATTTGGACCAGTCATGAAAAACATCCTTTCTCTTTTCCTTTCCATCGTCTGTTGTTCTTTTCATCCCCTGATCGCACAAAAAGAGATCGAAAGAGAACAGCACCTGTTCACCCAATCAATACCGGAGGTCCGCAGTCTTGTCCTGTCGGGAAACAAGATCAAGACGATCGTCTATAATACCGGAAGTGTCAGCGGTCCCGGAGTCATCGCCAATGTCTATGATCTGACGTGGAAAGGACTCGGTTACGGATATGAATTTGGCTTTATGGCCGGGACGAAAGTTCCGGTGAACAATGGATTGGATTCGGCGGCAATTTTCATTGATGGATTCGGTGCGTCCAACGGTAATACAGCGGACGGGGATTTTGCTCCCGATTACCTGAGTAAATGGGGATGGCTGCCGAAAGCAGGATATGCCAGGAAAGGAGAAGCCGAGTTTGCCAATAATCTTAATCCTTCAACATGGCCGGAATCATGGAGTTCATGGAAAGGGAAAGCCGGCACCGCGATCGCCGATCTTGAATCGTTTTACGTGCTGACGGACAGCAGTGACAAGGAGTTCTCTTATATTCCCTTCCCTGCCGATTCGTCGCGCCGGGGACTCGGATTACAAACGGAAGTACGACATTTCCTGTTCACACATCCTTCCCTGGAAGATATGTTCATGACAACATATTCCATGAAGAATGTCAGTCCGAAAGATCTTCCGGCGATGCGGGGAGTGATCTTCGGCGATCCGCATATCGGCGGTGCGAATAATTTCGCGGACGATGCAACGAATTTCGATTCCGCCAGAGCGCTGGCATATTCATGGGATCCTGATCATCTGAGCGATATTCCGGCTCTCCCTCCTGGATATTTCGGCACATTGTTTACGGAAACTCCGATATCAAAAGGATTGTCGAGTTATGTCTCCGTGCCGTGGGGCGGCGCGAACCGGCCGAAGAATGACAGTCTGATGTATCTGTACACACTCCCCGGAAATTTCTCGCAGAACGGATTCTATCCGCCGGAATGGAATACCGGTGATTATGCCATGGTCTTGGGTAGCGGAAATTTCCCGCTGGAGTCCGGAGAATCTCAAACACTCGGTGTCGTTTATCTGTTTGCGGATGATCTTGCTTCCCTCACGGCAAAGGCAGACCATATCCGCAAAGCCTATGATGTGCTCTTCACTGTCCACGGTCCTCGCGTTTCCATTACGTCGCCGGTACAGGACCAGATCGTTCAATCAAATACAGTAATGATTACATGGTCCACCGATCCGATGGTCGGCGATTCAACGGTAACACTCTATTACGGGAATAGTTATCAGCAGACATGGTGGACAACCATCGCCAAGAGACTTCCCAACAACGGATCGTTTCAATGGGATGTTTCGCAACTGCCGGACGGGATATTCACGAAGGTTCATCTTTCGATCGATAAAGACGGGGCGATTTCCTATGACTCCAGCGACGGATATTTTACGCTGAACAGACCGGGTGATGCCGCGCCGGAGATCGTAATGATCTCTCCTGTCAAAGGAAATTTTCAAGACATGATCCCGGTCCGCTGGATCGCCGGCGATGCGGACGGTGATCCCGTGTCGGTCAAAATTTTTTACAGCGACAATAACGGAGCAACATACACACTGATCAAAGAGACAGAAAATTCCGGTCTCTTCCTGTTCAATTCCCGGATGGTTGCCAATACCCGTTCGGCAAAAATGAAAGTGGACGTTCTGGCGAACGGGAAAACGACAAGCAGAGAATCGGCGCCGTTCCAGATCATCAACTATTATTCTGCGTTGACCGATACCGCAACGATGAAACATTCAAAAGGACATGGAACCGGTGCCGTCATTCCGGGGGTAGCGGATAGTGCTTTATTAACAGGAGATCGGTACCGGGTCGCGTTCGATTCCCTGAACGGGAATCTGACATACTCCCTCACGGATCTGACCTCTTCTCAGATCAAAACGGTGAACGAGGTGATGACCCATCTGACCGGAAGCGGGAAAATGATCGACGGCATGCGGCTTTGGTTCCGCAACGATCCGTTGGGACTGGACTCCTTACGAAGCGGTTTCAGTCTTTCCTCCGTAACGGAAAATGTGTCTGTCCGGTATGCGCGTCCTTCGATCGGGACATTTCGTCCCGCACCGCTCGATATGGTGATCACTTTCTCGACGCTCGACACGAACAGTCTCGGTGAATTCATTCAGCCGATGGACACGGTCGGCAGTTCAGCAAATCCGTACGGGAAGGTTGTTCGGATTCCGTTCACCATCACATCTCTCTATGACACTACTCTGTTCCAGGCAATGGTGCGGGAAAAAACGGGGGCCGGATTCAAGAGCAATCAATGGGATATCGAGGAGGAGATCGTCATTCTCACCCCGCTGCCGTATCGGATCGCAACGGGGAATACACTGGCATCGATCACATTCAAAAGGATCAATCCGATGGACAAGAAGTTCGGGGTTTCGGAGAAGGCGGTCTATACCGCATACACGACAAAACCGTTCACGGCGGATGATGTTTTCGAATTTACGGCGGACGCAAAATTCGGGAAACCGACGTCAGTCCGGCGGCAGATGTCACCCGTTCGATACGAACTGACTCAAAATTATCCCAATCCGTTCAATCCCGAGACGAAGATCCAATTCTCTTTGCAGTACGCCGGAGCCGCTTCGCTCGTCCTCTATGACGCACTCGGAAGGATCGTGATAACGCTGATCTCTCAGAATATGGAAGCAGGAACGTATACCGTGCAATGGGACGGCAGAAATTCGATCGGACGTCCCGCGTCATCAGGGATATATTTTTACCGGCTGACATCGGGAAATTTCTCGACCACAAAGAAAATGATCCTGATGAGATGAATCTTGGGTCGCCGTTGCGCTGATCAGCGGAGCGATTTCATATCGATCACAAACCGGTATTTCACGTCACTCTTCAGCACCCGTTCGTACGCTTCGTTCACGGCAGCGATGTCGATCACTTCAACATCGGAGACGATGTTGTGTTCCGCGCAGAAGTCGAGCATTTCCTGTGTTTCCGGAATACCGCCGATGGAGGATCCGGTGATCGCGCGGCTGTTCCCCAGCAGCAGCTGTCCTTTCAGTTCTATCGGCGTGGGAGGAATGCCGACACAGATCTGAATCCCGTTAGTGCGGAGCATCCGCAGCGTCATATTATAATCATGCGGCGCGGAGACAGTATCGATGATGAAATCGAAATAATTCTTGAACTGGCGCACCTGAGCTGCGTCCTTGGTCAGACAAAATTTATGCGCACCGAGCCGCTGGGCATCTTTCTCCTTTTCGGGAGAAGTGCTGAGCATCGTCACTTCCGCGCCGAATGCCGTAGCGAATTTTACCGCCATATGCCCGAGTCCGCCCAAGCCCAGCACGCCGACCCGATGTCCTTTGCCGATCTTCCATTTCCGAAGCGGTGAATAGGTTGTAATCCCTGCGCACAGCAATGGTGCAACACCGGATAAAGGGAGCTTGTCCGAAACATGAACGGCAAAATTCTCGTTAACGACGATGCAGTCGGAATATCCTCCGTACGTCGGTGTCACACCGTCCTGCTCCACGGAATTATACGTCCACACCACTTTCCCTTGCTCACAATACTGTTCATGTCCGTCTTTACAGTTGCCGCACTCCATGCATGAATTGACCATGCAGCCGACTCCGGCAAGTTGCCCTGTCGCAAATTTTGTGACCGCGCTTCCAACAACAGTCACGCGTCCCACGATCTCATGTCCCGGCACCATCGGATAACGCGACGACCCCCATTCGCTCCGCACTTGATGGATATCGGAGTGACAGATTCCGCTGTAGAGTATCTCAATATGAATGTCGTGAGGGCCGGGCTCGCGCCGTTGAAAATTCCATCGTGCCAGTACGTCCTTTGCGTGATGTACCGCGTATCCTTTTGCTTTGATCATTGTTTGCTTGTCCTGTTCCAATGGTTAATTCTTAAATGGGGATCATTCCGTCCACCATCTTCTGCTCCGGAATAACCGCCAATGTATGTTGTTGTATTTCTTACCGTCTCGCTCTATCACACACCGACAACATGAGGAACAATAATTACATTTGCAACCAGAGCCACTCTTTCGTAAATTGGAGAATGTTAACCGGCGCGTTCGTCTAACGGTTAGGACGGAGCCCTCTCAAGGCTTAAATACGGGTTCGATTCCCGTACGCGCTACAACTGAAAAGAGAGTCCTTACGACTCTCTTTTCCTGTTTTAAAATGGTCGGTAATTTGTTTTCAACCGCTATGGAATCGACTTGCAGCCGTGGACGGACTCGTCCGCCGAAGGTGCGGCTAGCCTACCGAATCATATCAACACCTTTTGCAGCGGCGGGTCCTCGCAGCGTGAAAAAAATCCCTGGTTTGGGATTCCCCCGCCAAAGAAGACGGCGGGCAAGCGTACGCGCTACGAACACGAACGAGAGTCCTGCACGACTCTCGTTCGTCATTTTAAAAGGAGAATCGTGACGTCGATTTTCCATCAACAGAGGGGTTTTCCCTTCACAACTCCACGGAACCGGCGGTCAAGATCGGTTCCGGCTCATTGAGAAAGGGCAAGAATCTCCAATATTTTCTTCAATAAAGATTCCGTCTGATACGGCTTTTGAAAGAATGCAAGAGGACGGTCTTTCCCGAATGAAGAGAGGGTTTCATCCTCCGAATAGCCGGAACAAAGGATGATCTTCGCATTCTGATCGATCGCTGTCAATTCCTCGAATGCTTTTTTCCCGTCCATAGTCGGCATGGAATAATCCAGAATGATCAATGCTATCGTTTGATGATCCTGACGATAGATCTCGATCCCTTCCCTCGGATCCAGTGCCTTCACGATCGAGAAATGGGCATCCGTCAGCACATCTTCCAGCAATTCAATCACCATGGGATCATCATCGATCACGAGGATCGCCGCCCCCTTCCCTTCGGCGACCTCGGGCGATCCCTTTTCCACTTCAGTCATTTTGGTCCGCACTGCCAGAGGGAAGAGGATCTCGAAGAGGGTCCCTTTCCCGATCTCACTTTCAATGCGCAATCCCCCTTTATGGCCCTTGATGATCCCCAGGACTGCCGCCAGTCCGAGTCCTCGCCCGGTGAATTTTGTCGAGAAAAACGGATCAAAGATACGGCTCAGTGTTTCCCGGCTCATACCGCCTCCTGTGTCCTGCACCTGCAGAAGGGCATACGATCCCTTCTCGAGCGGAAGATTGGTATAGCGTGAATACTCCATCGTGGATTGACCGATCTCGATGATGCTGGTCCTGAGATTGATGGATCCGGGCTCTGTGCCGATAGCTTCTCCGGCATTGATGATCAAATTCATGATGATCTGCTGGATCTGACTCATATCCCCTTTGATGTACGGGGGAGGATTACCGAACACGAATTTCAGTTGTGACGATTTGGGTATCGACACTTCCAGGAACTGGATATTTTCTTTGACCAGGTTATTGAGGTCGATCTCGTCGATAATGAATTTTCCTTTTCCCGAATATGCGAGGAGTTGTTTCGTCAGATCCGCCACCCGTTCCGACGCCTTGATCGCCTTGAGGATATGGTTAACGGCAGGATTTTCCTTCGGAAGTTTGTTGAGAGCAAGCGAAGACTGTCCCAGCACCGCATTCATCAGATTATTGAAATCATGTGCGATGCCTCCGGCAAGCGTTCCGATACTCTCCAGTTTTTGCGCCTGCTGCAGCGCCTGTTCTGCGATCTTCCGTTCGGTCACATCACGGTTGCTGACGCGTCTGCCGAGATACCGGTTCTGCTCATCGTAGATGGGACGGCAGACATGGTGAATATGGATCACTGCGCCGTTCTTGTGGAGAATCTTGAATTCCATTTCGCCGACATGCCCCCGCATCTCCGCTGTATGTGCATTGGAGAGGTGTTCGGACATCATCGCTTTGTCGTCGGGATGGATGATGTACTCGATCAACTGCGGATCTGAAATGAATTCCTCCTGTGTGTATCCGGTGATCCGTTCGCATGTAGGGGACATGTACTCGATCTGATCCTGTTCATTCTTCCAGAATTCCCAATCATAGGTAAAATCCGCCAGGGTGCGGAATTTCAATTCGCTTGCCTTCAACAGTGATTCATTCCGTTGTTGTTTGGTGATATCATTGATAAAACTCAATATGCACTTCCTGCCGTCCAGGATGAGTATATCGCTCGACACCAGGAAATCCCGTGTCTCCCCGTTCTTCATCCGGTATTGGACCTTCATATTATTGGTGAACCCTTGCTGCATCAGCAGTTCCACATACGTTTGCCGCTCGCTCTGGTGGACCCAAAAATTCAGATCGTTGGATGTATGCCCGATCACTTCGTCCCTGCTGAATCCCGATTTTTTCAGGAATGCATCATTCACCTCGATATATCTCCCCTCATCCAGCGACGTGATCGCAAGGGACTCGGTGATCGTCTTGAACGCCTTCGAGAATAATTCCTCGCTCTTCTGCAGGACCACTTCTGCATGTTTCCGTTCGGTGATATTGGTATTGAAACCATACCAGGTAACACTTCCGTCGGGGAGGCGTTCGGGTGTTGAACGGGAATAGATCCATTGTACCGGCTTTCCCGGTATCAGCACTCTGAACTCACAGACAAAGTATGTCAGGTGTTCCGCAGAGTACTCGATATCCCGGGTGACCATTTCAGCATCGTCAGGATGGATCACCCGCGCGATCGGAGAGAAATCGTCGACGACATCTTCCGGCGCACATCCGAAGATGTTCCTGATCCCTTCCGATGCGATGGGAACACAATAGGACCCGTCTGGTCTTCTGGTAAACTGATAGATCAGATCGGGAACATTCGCGGACAGTTTTCTGAACTCGGAGTCCTTGGCACGGATCTGCTCTTCGGTCTTTTTTCTCTCCGTAATATCCTCTTTGATCGCCAGGTAATGCGTCGTCCTTCCGTCTGAGTTGAGGATTGGAGAGATCTTCGCTGATTCCCAATACAACTCGCCGCTCTTCTTCCGGTTGCTGAACTCTCCCTGCCATTCTTTCCCGTGCAAGATCGTTTCCCAAAGACTGCGATAATGCTCCGGTGCGGTGAGGCCGGATTGAAGGATCCTCGGATTCTTTCCCCGTGCTTCGTCCAAGCGGTAACCGGTCACCTCTTCGAACTTCGGATTGACATATTCGATATTTCCGGCAGTATCGGTGATCACGACCGAGACGGGACTTTGCTCCACGGCTTGAGATAGCTGCTGCAGCTTTTCTTCCGTTCTCTTCCGTTCCGTAATATCCTGAACGGTTCCGCTGAGTGAGATCAGTCCGCCGTGCTCATCGAAGATCATTTCTCCCGCTTCTCCCCACACTGTGTGGACCGATCCATCCGGCCAGATGATACGGTACTCGGTCGGGATCGGACGATGATCGTTGATCACGGAAAGATTCGCCCGTTCGACCTTTGAGCGGTCATCGGGATGGATCGCTTGAGCGATGATGTCGGAGAGTGAACCGGTAAATGTCCCCTTATCCAATCCGAAGATACGGTGCATCTCATCCGACCATTCCAGATGGTTCGTCTTGATCTCCCATGTCCAGCTTCCGATACGGGCATAACGCTGTGCCTTTTTCAGTTTCTCTTCCGATGCACGAATGATCTGTTCATCACGCTTGCTGGCGGAAATGTCCCGGAAAGTTGTCACAAACCTGTTATTTTTGAAGGGAGAGGTGGAGATGCTGTAGATGCTTTTTTTGATGGGACTGACAAATTCGGTCGTAACGGTAGAGGTAACATGTTTGTGCTGCTGCCAAAATGTTCGAATGGTCTCAAGATCCATCCCGTACACATTGGTGGCCAGATTCCCGACAACGGTCACTCCGCTGACATAATCGGCGGTCTGATAAAACGACCGGTTCACTTCAAGGATCCGGTAATCGATCATCTCTCCATTCTCATCGAAGACTATCTCATTCAACGCAACTCCTTCGGATAGTGTCTCCAGGATCGTTTCATGGCGTTCGATATTCCGCTGAATGATCTCTTCATTTCTTTTCCGTTCTGTGATGTCTACGTGTGTTCCCGTCATTCGAACCGGCTTTTTGTCTTCTCCCCATTCCACGACTTTACCACGATCCAGGATCCACACCCAATTCCCGTCCTTATGTTTCATGCGTGCTTCACATTCATATGTCTCAATCTCTCCCCGGAAATGTTTTTGGAGAAGATCATACGATCGTGCTCTGTCGTCGGGATGGATGAGCTGTTCCCATGTCTCGATACTCGTCGGTGATATCTCGGCCAATGTATAGCCGAGGAGCTGCGCCCAGCGTTCGTTGAAGACGGTCTTGCCGGTCTGTATTTCCCAGTCCCACACGCCGTCCGCCACCGACTGGAGTGCTAGTCTCAGGCGTTCATCCTTTGCACGGGTATCATTCTCGAGCAAAAGACGTTCCTTGTATTGCCGGGAGATCTGAACATAAAAAAATCCGATCCCGGAGTATCCGATCAGCAGGAACAGCAGATGACCGAGGATCATATTGAATTGCTCGCTCTTCGCCATCCCCCACAGCGGTTCCATCGGAACGGCAACGCCGACCCCGCCCCGAATATCCCCTTCACGATATCCCTGCGATGCGTGGCACTTCAGACATTCTTTCTGTGTTACCATCGGCTGCATCAGCCGCAGGTATTCCCTGCCGTTCATCGTTGCGACCTCAAAGACCTCCTTGACTCCCGCTTCGAATGAACGGAGCGCATTGCTTTCCCACGCATCGGGACTGTTGTTGATGTTCAGCGGTTTCAGACTGGTGATACGGCCGACGATTCCGTACTCTTTCGGGAACTCATCGAACATTTGACGGATGATGTATGCGGGATTCATCAGCGTCAATGTATCACCGTTCGGGTGGAGAATCGTTCTGTTCGGAAGATGACTCAGGTAAGGATTCGCGGGTGTCCGTTCATTCATCGGAACGTACACACCGCCGTGTTTGGATGCCCACGAACGGATGGCATAATCCTTATTGAAGTTCGATCGTGCCTCCGATTTCGCAATTTCCAAAATATGGACACGGTTACTAAAGATACTCCAAACAAGGGATGATCCGATAAAGACAGTCAGCATACAAGCCGCCAGGATCGAATATCTTCTCAAGCGTTTCTGTTCAAGGGAGATCAATGGATGTTTCATAGATCGTTATTCCTCTGCACTTTTAATCTGGTTCAATTCTGCAACGGGTCCGCGGAGAGTTCCTTACGGCGAATAATCCTCAATACAATAAATCATTCCCGCCGCAAGCCCGCCTCAGGCGGGCAAGCAGCGGGGTATTAATACGTCACCCTGAACTTGTTTCAGGGTCTTAACTATAGATGCCGAAACACCTGCCCGCTTTACAAAAAAATATGTTGGCAGGCGGGAGTTCGGCATGACGAACATTTTTACGATGCAAGCGTCGGGGTATTTACCCAATAAAGAATAAAAAAACCTCCGAATCGTACATCAGTCCGACCCGGAGGTTCTTCTAAAATAAATATTCTGATGCTGAATACATTGTCGTGCTACTGATATTCCGTCAATGGATCTCTGTTTTTTCCGAAAAATTTTACCGGCAAAAGAACAGATGCATTCTTTGAAAACATCGCCGCAGAAAGATCAGAGCCGCCCGCGATCATGATCCGTAAGAATCCGCGTGCTGCCGTCCCCATTCAGGACAACATTCTCTTGTTTATTTTCTGATAAAATGTTCCATCGTGTCGGGCAATTCAAATGATAACTCGATCATCCCACCGGTCACACCGCCCTTCCGCCAGGGAGACTGATAGATCATTTTCTTCCTGCCGTTCTTTTCAATGGTATAGATATTCGTCCTGCCGGAAGAGATCAGTTCCTTCAGTTTGGTCAACGCCGGTTCCGGATGACAATCGAACAGATTGGTCCCGATCAGCATCTTTCCTCCGTCGGCTTCGAACACCTGCTGCGACCGTTCATTCATGAAAAGGATTGTCCCGTTCGTATCGCAAACAGTAACCGCGGCATCAGCTTCATTCCAATAATCCATAGGATCGATCCTCATACAGTACCTTCCATCGGAATGTTGAAATAGAACGTGCTTCCGACGCCGACCGTACTGTCAGCACCGACATCGCCCGAATGCTCCTTGATGATCTTCTTTGCAATGGCGAGTCCGAGACCGGTACTTTTTTCTCCTGCAGTCGGCTGTACCGATGTACGGGAGTATTCGTGGAAGAGATCCTTCAGCTCGTGCTTCGGTATCCCTTGCCCCTGATCGGTCACTTCACAACGGAGGGAATTCCCCTGCTTCACCAACCGCAACATCACACGGGTATTCGGATGGGAATATTTCAGCGCATTGCTCAAAAAATTATCGAGCACCTGCCGGATCCGCCGCCGGTCAAAATGGACTTCTGCCGACAATTCCGGATCCACGGATAAATCGATGGAGATGTTCTTCGAACGGGAGAACATCTGATGTGTCGTCACCGCTTCGGTGATGAACGGGATCAGTTCTACCGGCTCTTTGACGATGCTCAGGTGACCGCTCTCAATGGCGGCATAATCCAGCAGATCGTTGATCAATGCGATGGCTGAATTTCCCGCCATGGAGATGTAGTCCGCATATTCCGCCAATTCGGGATTGTTCTTCACCACGGGATCCTCTTTCAACAGGTCAGAGAATCCGATGATCGCTCCGAGCGGATTACGCAGGTCGTGAGCAGCGATCCCCATGAACTTGTTCTTCATGGTATTGAGTTCGATCAGCTGCTGATACAGTCTCGCTTTTTCCAGCACGACTGCAAGCTGTCCTGCGAGCCGGGTATAGATCTCCGTATGTTCGAATTTGTACCGGTTCTTCTCGTTGCTGGAGAAGAAGATAAATCCGATATTCTTCCCCATGGCGATCAGCGGACAGGTGAGACTGGACCGGATCCCTTCCTTCAGGATATCCTCCGTCGATTTGGATCCCGGTTTGTTGCGGTAATATTCTTCCAGATCGTTGATGATGCGCGGCTGTCTGGTGGCAAGGATGTTCTCAAGACTGCTCCCTTTCAGCGGCTGACGGTATCCTTTGCCGATCCTTAGATCGGTCGATTCGGATTTTGCCCATTGCGCTACGACCATCCCGGACTGTTCCTCGATCAGCGAAACTCCGATCCGGTTGAACGGTATGAATGATTTGAATGACGTATACACCTGCTCACAGATCTCTTCAAACAATACTCCGGCATTGATCTGCTTCGTCACTTCGGCAAGGATCATCAGTTCTTCAAGACGCACCCGCATCTTCCGCACGTTCTCCTCACCCTGCTGCGCGATCATCTCGAGTCTGCTCAGCCGTGCAGTGATCGCTGCTTTCACTTCGTTCACCATCACCGGCTTCACCAGGAAATCGTCTGCACCCAGGTCCATTCCCTGCCGCATGAGTCCGGAATCGCTCTTCCCGGTCAGGAAGATGAATGGAATCGCCATCAGCCTGTCGTGCGCACGGAATTCGCGCAGTGTAGCGAATCCGTCCATTTCCGGCATGGAGATGTCACACAGCACAAGGTCCGGAGGATTGACGAGCGCCATTTCCATCCCCTTCCTGCCGTTCTCCGCCTGCATTCCTGTGAACTGATCTCCTTCCAGCGCAAACAGTAACGTTGCTCGGAAACTCTCGTCATCATCAATGATCAAGATCGTTCTCATGGCATCACCCCAAAATACGTATGATACTATTTATAGATAATTTAAAAGGAAGGCAAGGCGATACTTCGCCGTTTTTTTCGCGGGACGCATCTCCACACCGGAAAAAAGGGATCTTCTACGTTATATCGCGTAGAAAATGTGCTGAGGATGGATGTTTATGGACAGAAACTGCGGATTCGGATTGATGCACCTAACGCATGGAACACTTTGAGATGGACCTGGAAGCGATAGGATCGGACGGATATCAAACAGCTTTCACGATCACGATCG
>CALRIY020000021.1:0-38421 GCA_943364975.1 Synechococcus sp. UW140 | reverse complement strand
GTGAAGAACATGATCACCGGTGCTGCGCAGATGGACGGCGCGATCCTCGTGGTTGCCGGTACAGACGGACCGATGCCGCAGACCCGCGAACACATCCTGCTTGCTCGTCAGGTCGGTGTGCCGCGTATCGTTGTGTTCCTGAACAAAGTGGATATTGCAGATCCGGAACTGCTCGATCTCGTTGAGATGGAACTCCGTGAGTTGCTCACTTCCTATAACTTCCCCGGCGATGAGATCCCGATCATCCGCGGATCAGCGACCAAAGCTCTCGAAGCATTTGCTGCACAGAAACCGATCGATGATCCGGCATTCAAACCGATCCTCGATCTGATGGCTGCAGTTGATTCCTACATCCCGGAACCGGCTCGCGATATCGACAAACCGTTCCTGATGCCGATCGAAGACGTCTTCTCCATCACCGGTCGCGGTACCGTTGGAACAGGCCGTTGCGAAAAAGGACGTGCAAAGGTCGGAGATGAAGTTGAGATCATCGGTCTCGGTGCACATAAGAAAACAGTCATCACCGGTGCAGAAATGTTCCGGAAAGAACTGGATGAAGTGAAGGCAGGCGATAACGCAGGTATTCTTCTCCGCGGTATTGAAAAGAACGATCTTGAACGAGGTATGGTCATTGCAAAACCGGGTTCGATCACCCCGCACAAGAAATTCACCGCACAGGTGTACGTGTTGAAGAAAGAAGAAGGCGGACGTCATACGCCGTTCGTGAATGGTTACCGTCCCCAGTTCTATTTCCGCACCACGGACGTCACAGGTGTTGTGACGATGCCGGCCGGCGTTGAAATGGTGATGCCGGGCGATAACGTGGACAGCATGCAGATCGAGCTGATCTCGACCATCGCTATGGACGAGGGTCTTCGCTTCGCTATCCGCGAAGGCGGACGCACAGTAGGATCCGGTGTTGTCACAAAGATCATTGAGTAATAAATAATTCTGTCAAGATCCCGGTGCACAGGGTTGTGCACCGGGAGATTGAACAAGGAGAAGAGAAACATTGGCTGGCCAAAAAATTCGAATCAAATTGCGTTCGTACGATCATAATCTGATCGACAAGTCTGCAGAAAAAATCATCAAAACTGTGAAGTCAACTGGAGCGGTGGTCTCAGGACCGATTCCGCTTCCGACCAGACGTTCGGTCTTCACGGTCAACCGTTCGCCGCACGTCGATAAAAAATCGCGCGAACAATTCCAGATTAAAGCGCACAAGAGACTGATCGACATCTTGTCGTCAGGTTCCAAAACGGTCGACGCGTTGATGAAATTGGATCTTCCGGCCGGTGTTGACGTTGAAATCAAAGTGTAACTGGTTGAGCATCATCGGTACAGCAATAATGCAGTTCAACCAATAAGTTAGAAAGTTCTCAAGGAGAATATACCTGTGAGTGGAATTTTAGGAAAAAAGATAGGCATGACCAGCGTGTATGACGATAACGGCGTTTCCGTGCCGTGCACCGTCATCGAAGCAGGACCATGCTTTGTCACTCAAATCAAAACAAAAGATAAAGACGGATATGATTCAGTGCAGCTGGGCTTCGACCAGAAAGCTGAACGTCTTGTCAATGAACCGTTAAAAGGTCATTTCAAAAAAGCGGGAGCCAAAGCTCTTCGTCTTCTTCGCGAATTCCGGAATATCACCGGCGTGAAACTGGAATTAGGTCAGGAAGTCCGGGTCGATTCCATGTTCACACAAGGCGATACCGTTGACGTTTCCGCTCGTTCAAAAGGTAAGGGTTTCCAGGGTGTTGTTCGCCGGCATCATTTCGGCGGCGTTGGAAGCCAGACGCACGGTCAATCTGACCGTCAGCGCGCACCCGGTTCGATCGGCGGATCTTCCTATCCTTCCCGCGTCTTCAAAGGAATGCGCATGGCAGGCCGAATGGGATTCGATAATGTGACCGTGAAGAATCTGAAAGTTCTGAAAGTGATCCCGGAATCGAATTTGATCCTTGTCAAAGGTTCTATTCCCGGTGCAAAAAATACTTACGTAACAATTACAAAGTAATCTGATCGCAGGAAGCATCTGCTATGAATATTGAAGTCTTAAAAAAAGATGGAACGAAGTCCGGTGAAACTGTAGAGTTGAAAGCGGATATTTTCGAAATCGAACCGAACGACCATGCGATCTATCAGGCAGTGCGTTCATTCTGGGCGAACCAGCGTCAAGGTACGCACAAAGTGAAATCACGTAATGAAGTGCGCGGCGGCGGAAAGAAACCCTTCTCTCAGAAGAAGACAGGTCGTGCCCGTCAAGGTACGAGCCGTTCACCGCTGATGCCCGGCGGCGGATCGATCTTCGGACCAAAACCGCATGATTATGTGGTGAAACTTCCGGCAAAAGTGAAACGCCTGGCTCGGAAATCAGCATGGTCATACAAAGCGAAGGATCAGCAGATCTTGATCGTTGAGGATTTCTCGTTCTCCACTCCGAAAACGAAAGATATGGCGACGATCTTGAAATCACTTCAGATCGGCGGTAAGAAAGTGCTGTTGCTGACCTCCAAGACGGACCAGGGTGTGTTGAAATCAGGTCAGAACATTCCGAAATTGAATATCCTGGAAGCGGCAAAAGCATCCACCTATGATATTCTGAACAACAATGTCGTCGTTATCCAAAAGAGCGGCGTTGATGTGATCAACAAAACATTTGCAAACTAATCTTTGACGGCAGCGATTATGGCAGCGACTTTAATACAACCTTTATTGACCGAAAAAATGACCGATCTGACAGCCAAACGTCAGTACGCTTTCAAGGTCGATCCCAATGCAAACAAAATTTCCATCGCTAAGGCCGTTGAGAAAAAATTCAACGTCAATGTCACGAGCGTGCGCACATCGAATGTGAAGGGGAAAGTGAAATCGCAGATGACGAAACGCGGACGCATTGCAGGAAAGCGCAGTGATTGGAAAAAAGCGGTCGTAACGCTGAAAGACGGACAAACAATTGATTTTCTGGCTAACGTTTAACGGGAAGAGCAAGACATGGCATTACGTAAATTAAAACCGACAACTGCTGCAACGAGATATTACTCGATTGCAACGTTCGAAGAGATCACGAAGAGCACTCCCGAGAAATCGCTTCTCGAGAAGATCACAAAATCCGGCGGACGCAATAATCACGGCCGCGTGACATCGCGTCATCGCGGGGGTGGACACAAGCGCCGCTATCGTGTGATCGATTTCAAACGGAATAACCGCAACATCGAGGGGAAAGTGGTCTCGATCGAATATGATCCGAACCGTTCCTCCTACATCGCTCTGATCAACTATGTGAACGGTGATAAACGTTACATCCTTGCACCGCAGGGACTCACCGTGGGAACAAAGATCATCGCCAGCGAAACTGCTGACATTGTCACGGGAAATGCTCTTCCGCTCCGTGCCATTCCGGTCAATACGCAGGTCCACAATATCGAACTTCGTCCCGGTAAAGGCGGACAGGTCGCACGCACGGCTGGTAACTTTGCAACAGTTCAGGCAAAAGAAGGCCGATTCGTTCTTTTGAAATTCCCTTCTGGCGAAGCACGCAATGTTCTCGCAGAATGCTATGCGACCATCGGTCAGCTGGGCAATCTGGATCATGAGAATATCAGTTTTGGTAAAGCAGGACGTTCACGCTGGTTTGGTATCCGTCCATATGTCCGTGGTGTTGCCATGAACCCGGTCGACCATCCGATGGGCGGCGGTGAAGGAAAGACATCCGGCGGCGGTCATCCGGTCAGTCCGTGGGGTCAAAAAGCAAAAGGTCTCAAGACCCGCAAGCGCAAAAAACATTCAAGTCAATATATCGTTAAGCGTCGTAAGTAATTAAGAGAGTATTATGAGTCGTTCCCTCAAAAAAGGTCCATACATTGATGCGCGTCTTCTTCAGAAAGTAGAAGCGCTTAACAAGTCAAACAAAAAACAGGTGATTAAGACGTGGGCGCGGTCCTGCACCATCTCTCCTGATTTCGTGGGACATACATTTGCTGTGCACAACGGCAATAAGTTCATCCCGGTATACGTTCAGGAAGCAATGGTCGGACACAAACTCGGTGAATTTGCACCGACACGTATCTTCCGCGGACATCCCGGTGTCAAGAACGAATCTGCCGCGTAATCATTCTAATTGGAGTCGAGAATCATGGAAGCAAGAGCACTACAACGATTTGTTGGAACATCACCGCGCAAGATGCGCATCGTCATCGATCTGATCCGCGGAAAAGCGGTCGGCGAAGCGATGAACATCCTCCATTTCCAGCCGAAGCATGCTGCGAAATCGGCCGAGAAGGTCCTGCGCTCTGCGGTGTCGAATTTTCAGAACAAGGATGTCAACGCCGGTGTCAGCACGGATGAGTTGATCGTGAAAGAGGTCTACGTGAACGGCGGCGCACAGATGAAGCGTATCCTTCCCGCGCCGATGGGCCGGGCATACAGAATGATCAAACGGTCGCATCATCTGACGATCGTTGTCGACAAACGAACAAGCAAAAAAAAATAATTTTCAGCTGAGGAGTTACTTTGGGACAAAAAATTAATCCGGTCGGTTTTCGTTTAGGAGTGATCAAAGGTTGGGATTCCAACTGGTACGACGAAAAAAATTACGCCGGGAAACTTCAGGAAGATATGATGGTGCGGAACTACCTCCGCAACCGTCTGAAAAAAGCAGGTGTTTCAAAAATTTTGATCGAGCGCACACCGAAGAATGCTCGCATCACCATCAATACCTCCCGTCCCGGAGTGGTCATCGGCAAGAGCGGTAAAGAGATCGGACAGCTGGAAGAGGAATTGAAGAAGGTTACGAATAAGGAAGTGAAGATCCTTATCAGCGAAGTGAAGCGTCCCGAACTCGATGCGCAGCTGGTTGCAGAAAATATTGCGTCACAGCTTGAAGGACGTATCGCTTTCCGCCGCGCTATGAAACAGGCGATCACAGCAGCGATGAGAATGGGTGCTGAAGGGATCCGCGTAAAATGCGGCGGCCGTCTCGGCGGAGCTGAGATCGCGCGCACTGAACAGTATAAAGAAGGACGTATCCCGCTGCACACGCTGCGCGCGGATATCGATTATGCTCATGCGGAAGCGGCAACGATCTACGGAAAGATCGGCGTGAAAGTATGGATCTGCAAAGGTGAAGTGCTGGACCGTTCAGCATCAACGAAATAATTAGAATCGCATCTGGAGTTTTGAACTATGTTAATGCCCAAAAGAGTTAAGTTTAGAAAAGCACAACGCGGACGCATGAGCGGTGTGGCGACACGCGGTGCAACGATCGCTTTCGGCGATTACGGTCTGAAAGCGATGGAACCGGGCTGGATCTCTGCACGTCAGATCGAAGCGGCTCGTGTTGCATTGACCAGATTGATGAAACGCGAAGGCAAGGTTTGGATCCGCATTTTCCCGGATAAGCCTGTCACGAAGAAACCGGCTGAGACCCGTATGGGTAGCGGTAAAGGTGCTCCCGAATTTTGGGTGGCGGTCGTGAAGCCGGGCCGGATCATGTTTGAGGTCGGCGGTATCAATAAAGAATTGGCTCAGGAAGCACTGAAGCTTGCAACACACAAGCTTCCGATTAAAACAAAGTTTGTTACACGTATTGACCTTGTAGCGTAAGGAAGAGAACATGAAATCACAAGAAATAAAACAGATGACCAACGAGGAACTGAACAAACGCATCGAAGAGAACCTCGAGGCATTGTCCACTATGAAGTTCCAAAAGGCGACCAGTCAGGTCGAAAACACATCAAAGTTTACTTCACTTCGCAAGGACATTGCGAGAATGAAAACGATCATTCGCGAACGTGAACTCGGCACATCAAACGTTGCAGCAAAGTAAGAGAAGAGAATACTCAATGGAAACAAGAAATAATCGTAAGACCAGAACCGGTAAAGTCGTCAGCAGCAAGATGTCCAAAAGCATCGTTGTCGCCATCGAGCGCAAAGTCGCCCATCCGTTGTATAAAAAGTACTTCAAGCGGACGACCAAATTCTATGCGCACGACGAGAAGAATGAGGCCGGCATCGGCGATACCGTAAAGATCATGGAAACACGTCCGCTGAGCAAGCTGAAACGCTGGCGCTTGGTTGAGATCGTGACCAAAGCGAAATAATTGAACGATAGACGTACGACAGTTCGGAGACGATAATGATCCAAGAAGAAACCAATTTAGTTGTTGCAGATAATTCAGGCGCCAAGAAGGTCCGCTGCATTCGCGTGCTCGGCGGACATGACCGTCGGTATGCGTCGGTCGGAGACCTCGTCGTGGTGTCGGTGAAATCCGCTATCCCCGGGGCAGGCGTGAAAAAAGGTGAAGTGTCACGGGCTGTTGTTGTGCGCACCACCAAGGAGATCGGCCGTAAGGACGGTTCCTACATCCGCTTCGATGAGAATGCCGTTGTGCTGATCAATCAGCAGAACGAACCGCGCGGCACACGTATCTTCGGACCCGTTGCACGTGAACTTCGCGAACGTCAATTCATGAAGATCGTATCCCTTGCACCCGAAGTTTTGTAATTCAGAAAGAGAATAAGTCATGCATGTAAAGAAAAATGATATCGTTGTCGTCATCTCCGGAAACTCTAAAGGCAAAGAGGGTAAAGTGCTGAAAGTGTTCCCGGAAAAGAACCGCGTGATCGTGGAAGGCGTGAACATCATGAAACGCCACACCCGTCCTTCCCAGAGTAATCCTCAGGGCGGCGTTGTGCAGAAAGAGGCACCGATCCATTCCTCCAATGTGATGCTGAAGGATCCGAAGACAGGGGCAAAGACCCGTATCGGTTATTCGCGCACGAAGGATGCCGTCAGCGGCAAGAAGAAAGTAATGCGTGTAGCTCAGAAGAGCGGCGAGATGTTCTAATTTCCTAATCGGTGGTACGCGGATAACGTATCACACTAATGAAAAATACAATGGCAAAAGAGAAGAAACAGCAAAAAGAAGAGAAAAAAGGACCCGGCGTCCGTGAAGCGGGAGTCTATCCGCGTCTTGCAGAGAAGTATAAGAAAGAGATCGTCCCTGCAATGATGAAACAGTTCAAGTATAAGAACGTGATGCAGGTGCCGAAGCTTGAAAAGATCTCCGTGAATATCGGTGTCGGTCAGGCTACACAGGATGCGAAACTGCTCGATGTTGCGGTGGGAGAACTGGAAACGATCACGGGACAAAAGGCCGCCATCACCAAATCGAAGAAGGCTATCTCGAATTTCAAACTCCGTCAGAATCTGCCGATCGGTGCCCGCGTGACACTGCGCAGCGCGATGATGTATGAATTCATGGACCGTCTGATCAGCCTTGCCATGCCGCAGATCCGCGACTTCCGCGGTATCTCCGACCGTTCGTTCGACGGACGCGGAAATTATACGCTCGGCATCAAAGAACAGATCATTTTTCCCGAGATCGATGCGGACCGCGTCACCAAGATCTCTGGTATGGATATCACCTTTGTAACAACAGCGAATACGGATATGGAAGCAATGGAACTGCTGAAATTGTTCGGCGTTCCGTTCGTCAAACGTGAACAACCAGCAGTGAAAGCAAGCTAAAGGAATCCTATGGCAAAACTCAGTTCAATTGCGCGTCAGAAGCGCCGTGAAAAATTGGTGGCAAAGTATGCTGCACTCCGCAAGGAGTTGATCGAAAAGGGCGATATGGATGCTGTGCGTCTGCTTCCGAGAGACAGCAACCCTGTTCGGCTGCACAACCGCTGCTTCCAGACTGGACGCACACGCGGTTTTTACAGAAAATTCGGTCTTGGTCGTATGGCGTTCCGAAAATTAGCACACGAAGGAAAAATCCCAGGTCTTACGAAAGCAAGCTGGTAACTTTTAGGAGAACGATTCAGAATGGCTCATTCAGATCCAATTGCAGATTATCTTACTCGCCTTCGCAATGCGATCCAGGCGAAACACAAAAAAGTCGAGATCCCCGCTTCCAATGTGAAGAAGGAGATCACCCGCATCCTTGCGGAGAATAAACTCATCAACAAGTGGGATGTTGTCACCGATGATAAACAGGGTGTCATCCGCATTGCGTTGAAGTATTATGCCGGCTCCAATGTGATCAAAGGTTCGCGCCGTGTCAGCACCCCGGGCCGCCGCGTCTACCGTCCGGTCGAGGACCTTCCGCGTGTCAGCAACGGTCTCGGTCTCGCGATCGTATCAACGTCAAAAGGTTTGATGTCCGATAAACAAGCACGCAAAGAAAATGTCGGCGGAGAAGTTCTCTGCCTTATCTGGTAAAAGGAGTTGAGAACGTGTCACGTATAGGAAAAAAACTTATCACAGTTCCGAGCGGCGTCACTATCACCGTGAATAATGGTGTTATCACCGTCAAAGGAAAGAACGGCGAGTTGAAAGAACAACTGCATCCGAATGTCGGCGTCGAGCTGAAAGGAAGCGAACTCACCATCACCCGCAAGACCGAAGAGCGCATGAACCGGGCGATCCACGGAACGACCCGGGCCAATGTTGCCAACATGGTGAAAGGTGTCGCCGAAGGATTCTCCAAGAAATTGGAACTTGTCGGCGTCGGTTACAAGGCCGAGATGAAAGGGAAGAATCTGGCATTAGCGCTCGGATTCTCGCACCCCATCATCTTCCGCGCACCGGAAACAGTGAAGATCGAGACTCCCACTCAGACCAGCATCGTTATCAATGGTTTTGATAAGCAGCTCGTCGGACTCGTTGCAGCAAAGATCCGGTCCTTCAAACTTCCGGAACCGTATAAAGGCAAGGGAGTGAAATACGAAGGTGAAATCCTCCGTCGTAAAGCCGGTAAAACAGCGGCAAGCTCGAAATAATAACTTTGTGAATTGAGAATATGATTAAAAAAGACACTACCAAGCGGCGTTTGCACATTAAAAAGACCATCCGGAAAAAAGTATTCGGATCGGTGGAACGTCCCCGATTTTCCGTCTATCGCAGTCTGAACGATATCTACGGTCAGATCATCGATGATACGACCGGAAAGACGATCGTTGCCTTGTCGACAAATTCAAAAGAAGTGAAGGAAGAGGTCAAGGCGGTGAAGACCAAGACGGCACAAAGTTCGCTCGTCGGAAAACTGCTCGCAAAGAAGGCGATCGAGAAGAATGTCAGTTCCGTCGTGTTCGACCGGAACGGATATCTATATCATGGACGCGTGAAGGCTTTTGCCGACGGTGCTCGCGAAGGCGGATTGAAGTTCTAACACTGTATGTCGTGCTGTCCAATTGTCGTGTCGTCCAATGGCAGGACAGCGCCCTTTGGAGGCGTTAATTCAGGTTCGAATCCTGGCACGACAGCAACAAATTTGAAACGAACAAATATTAAATTGTGAGGTTGTACCTTGGCTCGAATTAAAACAAGTGATCTCGATCTGAAAGATAAACTGGTCCACATTAACCGTGTTGCAAAAGTGGTGAAGGGCGGACGGCGGTTCAGTTTCAACGCGATCGTCGTTGTCGGCGACGGTAACGGATATGTCGGTATCGGACTCGGCAAAGCGAATGAAGTCGCTGATGCCATCTCCAAAGGGACCGATGATGCAAAGAAGAATGTGGTCAAAGTACCGCTCATCAACGGTACCGTGCCTCATGATGCGCTGGGAAAATTCGGCGCAGGCAAAGTGCTCCTTCGTCCCGCAGCACCCGGAACCGGTCTGATCGCCGGCGGCGGTGTGCGTGCCGTGCTTGAAATGGCCGGAGTGAAGGATATCCTGACAAAACAAATGGGTTCGGCAAATCCGCACAACGTTGTCAAAGCGACGCTTCGTGCTCTTCTGTCCATGCGCGATGCGCGGATGGTTGCAGCGGAACGCGGAATCTCAGTTCAAGAACTTTTTCAAAACTAATCGATCCTTAAAGAGTGTGAGTGACAATGGCAGCGCCGAAAAAAATAAAAATTACACAGAAGGTCAGCATCATCGATACGCTGGCAAAGCATAAAGCAACTATTAAAGCGCTCGGTCTTGGCCGTCCGAACTATTCGGTCATCCATACGGAGACTCCGCAGATCCTGGGAATGATCAATAAGGTCAGACACTTGGTCTCGGTCGAAGAAGTCAAATCATAATTTATTATTCTGAAGATGCGAGCTCCGGCTCCGGGGCGATAGTACTTCACAGGAGACAGTAATGCCAAATATTCTCAGCAACTTAACATACGCACCAGGCTCACGCAAGAAGAAGAAACGTATCGGTCGCGGCCAGGGCTCCGGCCACGGCGGAACCTCTACGCGCGGTCATAAAGGACAGGGTTCGCGTTCCGGCTCAGGTCTGAAAAGGAACTTTGAAGGCGGTCAGATGCCGCTTGTCCGTCGTCTTCCGAAATTCGGATTTACCCCCCGTAACCGTGTTGAATATGCAGTGATCAACATCGATCTGATCCAGAAACTGGTCGACGACAAGAAGATCACTGACGGCATCGTCACACCGGAAGTGCTTGTGAAGATCGGTGCAGTCTCCAACAAACGCGAACCGGTGAAGATCCTCGGCAACGGCGAGTTGAAGGCAAAAGTGACCGTCACGGCCCATAAGTTCAGCAAATCCGCTGTTGAAAAGATCGAAAAAGCCGGCGGATCGGCAAAAGAAATCTCCAACGAAAAAGTTGCTTCTTAACTTAATCTGACTATCAATGAGTAAATTCACGGAAAGTTTCAGGAACATCTTCAAGATCGAGGAGCTTCGGACGCGTCTGCTGTTCACCGCAGGATTGCTGATCGTTGTTCGTATCGGTTCGCATATCACGCTTCCGGGCGTTGATGCGGGAGTGCTTGCGGATGCGATGCGGAATCAGGCGAGCGATACATTGTTTGGTCTTTATGATCTCTTTGTCGGCGGAGCGTTCAGCAACGCCGCTATCTTCGCTCTCGGCATCATGCCGTACATCAGTGCATCGATCATCATCCAGCTGCTCGGCGCGGTCGTTCCGTTCTTTCAGAAACTTCAGAAAGAAGGAGAGACAGGCCGGAAGAAGATCAATCAATATACACGCTTCGGCACGGTCGTGATCGCACTGCTGCAGGCATGGGGTGTGAGTGTTCGTTTGACAAGTTTGAATGCCAACGGAATTCCTATCGTTCCTGTTGAAGTGCAGGGGATGTTCTTTGCATTCAGCACCATGATCTTCCTGACCGCCGGTACGATGTTCATGATGTGGCTCGGTGAGCAGATCACTGAACGCGGTCTGGGGAATGGTATCTCGCTGATCATCTTCATCGGAATCATCGCACGGTTCCCGCACGCAGTGCTTGACGAGATCCAATTGGTCAGTTCCGGTGCGCGTCCCATCATCATTGAAATGATCATTTGGGGATTGATGCTGCTGATCGTTGCCGGTGTCATCCTGGTGACGCAGGGAACACGCCGCATTCCGGTCCAATATGCGAAGCGTCTTGTCGGACGCAAAGTGTACGGTGGAGTGACACAATATATCCCGATGCGGGTGAATACGGCGGGTGTCATGCCGATCATCTTTGCGCAATCGCTGATGTTCATTCCCAGTACGATCCTGACATTCTTCCCGGAAAGTGAATTCGTCGGATCCATTGCAGAATATTTCAGCTATACATCGTATACGTACTCATTCTTTTATGGTCTGATGATCGTGTTCTTCACCTATTTTTATACTGCGATCGCTTTCAATCCGAACGATGTCGCCGATAACATGCAGAAGAACGGCGGATTTATTCCCGGTATTCGTCCGGGCAAACATACATCCGATTTCATCGACAATATTCTGACGAAGATCACGCTGCCGGGATCGATCTTCCTGGCGATCATCGCCGTACTTCCGACATTCATGGTCAATTTCGGCATCACTTCAAGTTTTGCATCCTTTTTCGGCGGAACGAGTTTGCTGATCTCCGTTGGTGTGGCGTTGGATACACTGCAGCAGATCGAGTCACATTTGATGATGCGTCATTACGACGGTTTCATGAAGAGCGGTAAGATCAAAGGCCGCATCGGACGGTAATGGCGACAAGTATTAAAACTCCGGCAGAGATCGAGTTGATGCGTGAGAGCAGCCGGATCGTGGGAGAAGTGATCAAGCTGATCGGGACCCAGATCAAACCGGGAGTGTCGACGGCCCAGTTGGATGCGATGGCGGAAGATTATATCAGAAGTTGTCAGGCGGTTCCGGCATTCAAAGGGTACGGTTCCGATCCGAAGAATCTCTTTCCGGCAACGTTATGCATCTCAGTGGACAGTGAAGTGGTCCACGGCATTCCGGGAAAACGGATCCTGAAGGAAGGCGAGATTGTTTCGATCGATGTGGGCGCAGTGAAGAATGGATTTTACGGAGACGGTGCTTATACGTTCCCCGTGGGAGAAGTGAACGAGGAGAAGCGACGATTGATGAGAGTAACAAAGGAGTCGCTGGACCGTGCAGTGGAGCAGGCGGTTGATGGTAATAGGATCGGCGATATCGCATACGCAGTTCAGTCGCATGTTGAAGCAGAGGGATTTTCAGTGGTGAGGGACCTGGTAGGACATGCTGTGGGAAGAGAGTTGCACGAGGATCCGCAGGTTCCCAACTACGGAAAAGCAGGAAAAGGACCGGTATTGAAAGAGGGAATGACCCTGGCAATCGAACCGATGGTGAACGCAGGAACATTCAAAGTGATGACGGCAGCGGACCGGTGGACGATCGTAACACAAGACGGAAGACCTTCAGCGCACTTTGAGTATACGATCGTGGTTCGCAAAGGCAAAGCAGAAGTGTTAACTATCTATAATTAATGGCCAAACAAGACGCGATAAAAATTGACGGAGTGATCTCCGATACACTGCCCAATGCTTCCTTTCGAGTGAAACTGGACAATGGACATGAGATTCTGGCACACATCTCCGGCAAAATGCGAATGCACTATATCAAGATTCTGGTCGGCGACAAAGTAACGGTGGAACTTTCACCGTATGATTTGACAAAGGGCAGAATAACGTATCGCTACAAATAAGAGTTAAAGGGAAGACCATGAAAGTTCGTGCATCAGTAAAGAAGATCTGTGAGAACTGCAAGATCATCCGCCGCAAGGGCAAAGTGATGGTCATTTGCAAGAAAAATCCAAAACACAAGCAACGTCAAGGTTAAAATTTAGGAGAGTATTCAGTGGCTCGTATCGCTGGCGTCGATTTACCAAAAAATAAACGGTCTGTCATCGGACTGACCTACATCTTCGGAATTGGTGATACCATCTCCAAAGAGATCCTTGCCAAAGCAGGGGTAGATGAGAACAAGAAGATCGGCTCGTTGACCGATGAAGAGGTCAACAAGATCCGTACGATCATCCAGACTGATTATAAGACCGAAGGCGCTCTGCGCGCGGAGAATCAGATGAACATCAAACGCTTGATGGACATCGGAGCATACCGCGGACTGCGTCATCGTAAAGGTCTGCCGGTTCGGGGACAGCGCACAAGGACCAACTCCCGTACGCGTAAAGGAAAACGTAAGACCGTTGCAGGAAAGAAAAAAGCAATCGCTAAGAAGTAATTAGTTCTCTGAAAGGAATATTGTGGCTAAACAACAAGCAGCGCCGACAGTTGCGGCAAAAAAGAAAAAGAAAATTCACGTTGACGTGAACGGAAAAGTGTACGTGAAAGCGACGTTCAACAACGTCATTGTCACGATCACCGACACCTACGGAAACACGATCGCCTGGTCATCAGCCGGGAAAAATGCGTTCAAGGGATCCCGGAAGAACACGCCGTACGCCGCTCAGGTCTCGGCTGAATCCGCCGCCAAGGAGGCATACGATCTCGGACTCCGGAAAGTGGAAGTATTCGTCAAAGGTCCCGGTTCAGGACGCGAAGCAGCGATCAGAGCTTTGCAGACCGCCGGTCTGGAAGTGACGATCATCCGCGACATGACGCCGATCCCGCACAACGGATGCCGTCCTCCAAAACGTCGCAGAGTGTAATCTTTTTTTAATCAAAGAAAGTTAAAACAGAATGGCACGTAATACCGGTTCAGTGGTAAAGCAATCCCGTAAACTGGGAATTGCCCTCAGCAGCAAAGCGAATAAATTCATGGAACGCCGTCCCTACGGTCCGGGTCAGCACGGAAAAGGGAAACGGATGAAAGTTTCTGAATACGCTCTGCAATTGAAAGAGAAACAAAAGATGAAGTACATCTACGGTGTACTCGAGCGTCAATTCAGGAACTATTTCGAGAAAGCGACGCGCATGAAAGGGAAGACCGGTGACAATCTCGTGAAGCTGCTTGAGCTTCGCCTGGATAATGTCATCTACCGCATGGGATTTGCTCCGACACGCCGCAGCGCGCGTCAGCTGGTGACCCATGGACACTTCCGGATCAACAAGGAGAAAGTGAACATTCCTTCCTTCCAGCTGAAGACCGGCGATGTTATCACCGTTCGTGAGAAGAGCCGCCAGTTGGACATCATCCATAATGCCATGAAGCGCGTTAAAGATGCTTCGGTCTATACATGGGTGAGTCTCGACAAAGCCGGAATGTCCGGAACATTTTTACGCGTGCCGGAACGTGAAGAGATTCCGATGCTTGCAAACGAGCAGCTTGTTGTTGAGTTGTACTCGAAATAATCCAAATGAATTTTTTCTTTACTTGGTGAGAACCAAACTATGAGCAATACACAATTTCAAATGCCGGACAATGTCATACTGGAAGAGTCTTCCGGTACAGACCGTTTCGGCCGTTTCATCGTTCAGCCGTTGGAAAAAGGATATGGCGTAACGATCGGAAATGCTCTCCGCCGCGTTCTTCTCTCTTCACTGCCCGGATATGCCATTACGGCGATCCGCATCGATGGGATCGTTCATGAGTTCACCGCGATCTCCGGTATGGTCGAGGATGTGACGGACATGATCCTGAATCTGAAACAGATCCGTCTGAAAGCGACCAATAAAAAAGTCGGCAAAGTGACGGTCCATCTGAAAGGTCCCGGGAAATTCGTTGCAGGCGATATCTCCAAAGCCAGCCCCGAAGTTGAGATCCTGAATCCTGAACTCCATGTCGCCACCCTGAACAAGGATGCCGATTTTGAGATTGAATTCCGTATCGGCCGCGGCAAAGGATACGTCACCGCAGAAGAGAATAAGATGCCGGACCAGCCGGTCGGCATGATCACCATCGATTCCATCTTCACTCCGATCGTGAATGTCCGTTACAATGTCGAATCGACCCGTGTCGGACAGCAGACGGACTATGAGAAACTGGTGCTCGAAGTTGAGACCGACGGATCCATCGTTCCGAAAGATGCTGTGGCATATGCCGGAAAAGTGCTCCGCGACCACATCCAGTTCTTCATCAATTTTGATGCAACTCAGGAAACGGAAAAAGAGGACAACGAACGAGATGAAGAGATCTCCCGCATCCGCAAGATCCTGCTGACGCCGGTCGATGAACTCGAACTCTCCGTCCGTTCACACAACTGTCTGCGTGCTGCGGATATCAAGACCCTCGGCGATCTCGTCCGGAAGGATGAAGCAGAATTGTTGAAGTTCCGTAACTTCGGACGTAAATCCCTGGCGGAATTATCGGCGATCGTGGAAGTAAATAACCTCACATTCGGCATGGATGTGGACAAATATTTGAAAGACAGCGACTAAAAGGACCTATTGCAATGATACACGGAAGAGCAGGAAGAAAATTACAACGGACCGCAAGCCATCGTAAAGCATTGTTGAACTCCCTTTCAACTTCGCTTCTGCGTCACAAACGGATCCAGACCACACTCGCAAAAGCAAAAGAGACACGCATGGTCGTTGAGAAACTGATCACGCGTGCCAAGAATGCCGTTGCAAAAGAGGTGGAAGGCGGACCGAAGAACATTCACGCCCGCCGCGAAGTGGCCCGTCACATCAATGACAAAGAGGTCGTGACGATGCTGTTCAACGAGATCGCTCCGAAGGTCGCATCACGTCCCGGCGGATATACCCGCGTCATCAAATTGGGCCAGCGTCTCGGTGACGGCGCCCATGTTGCGATGATCGAACTGGTGGATTATGCACTCGGTATGGATGCACCGGCCGAACCGGTGAAAAAGAAACAGGATCGTCGTACGCGCGTCAATCAGAAGAAGAAGGCGAAGAGCGAACCCGCGGCCGAAGCAGGCGACACCGCTTCAGCATAAATTGGAACAATCAAAGGATAGCAATTGCTATCCTTTGCTCTTCTTAGTAGCGAATCATCAATTCTGTGTGTTTTGAGTATGAAAATATCTACCGTTGATTTTGTTGTTGGTGTTGCAAACTTAAAACAACTTCCGAAGACCAATCTCCCTGAAATCATCTTTATCGGCCGCTCCAACGTCGGTAAATCCTCACTGCTGAACAAACTCTGCAACCGTAAGAACATCGCCCGCGTCAGTGCGACGCCGGGCAAGACACGGGAATTGAACTATTATCTGATCAACAAAGAATTGTATTTTGTCGATCTTCCCGGGTACGGCTATGCGAAAGTAGCGGAACATGTGAAAGCAGGCTGGACGCAGATGATCGAGGAGTTCTTTCACACCCGAAAACAGATCGCACTCGCGATCCAGATCGTCGATGCACGGTTAGGACCAACCGAACTCGACAACACCATGATGGGCTGGCTGGATTTCTACAAGGTCCCGTTCCTGCTCATCCTGACCAAGGCGGACAAACTGCCGAAGAACAAACTCATCACCCAAATGAATACCATCGGTTCCCAGCTCAGCAAGTATAAACATCTTGCGGGCATTCAGCCGTTCTCAGCGGTGACCGGCGATGGCAGGATCGAGTTGTTAAAGACGGTCGATCGTCAGATCGAAGAAAAGGAACTTCCTTCGTCAAAACTTGTTACCGCTGTAGCGTAACAACGTACCACCACATACCGTACACCCCGCACGGTCTTTTTCTTACAATGCTAACTTGTGAGGACTATATATGAAAAAACGTCTCTTTACCCCAGGACCGACCCCCATTCCCGAAACAGTGATGCTGAAAATGGCTGAACCGATCATCCATCACCGTAATCCGGAATTCAACGAGATCCTTACCCGCGTCAATCAAAATTTGAAATATCTTTTCCAAACGGAACAGCCGGTGCTTACACTGACCTGTTCCGGGACAGGCGGAGTGGAATCCACATTCGTCAGTCTCTTCTCACCCGGCGACAAGATCATCGCATCGAACGGCGGAAAATTCGGCGAACGATGGGTGAAGATGCCGAAGGTCTTCGGCTTGAATGTTGTTGAGATCAAAGTGGAGTGGGGGAAAGCCCCGACGGAGGAGCAGATCCTCACTGCACTCAAAGCTAATCCCGATACCAAAGCGGTCTATCTGACACACAGTGAGACCTCCACCGGCGCTGCGACGGATGTGAAAGCACTCGCAAAACTGATCCGCGAGAATTCGAATGCGCTGGTCTGCGTGGATGGAATCACGGCGGTCGGAGCGCATGAGATGCGGTTCGACGATTGGGGTATCGACGTCTGCGTGACAGGTTCTCAAAAGGGATTAATGATTCCTCCCGGACTCGCTTTTGTTGCGTTGAGCAAACGAGCTATCGAAGCGATGGAGACATCCAAACTTCCGAAATTCTATTTTGATCTTAAGAAGGCAGTGAAATCATACGCTGACAATGACACACCGTGGACACCGGCTGTTTCGCTTGTGATCGGCGTCGATGCAGCACTTCAGCAGATCCGTGCCGAAGGGATCGAGAATGTCTGGGCCCGTCACAAACGGCTGGCCGATGCGATCCGTGCCGGCGTTGTCGGAGCCGGACTGAAACTCTTCTCGGATTTCCCGTCGTATGCAGTAACACCGGTCTGGGTTCCGCAGGGAGTGGAGTGGAAACAATTCAACAAGATCCTGAAAGGGAAATACGGTATTACCATCGCCGGCGGTCAGGACGATTTTACCGGAAAGATCTTCCGTATCTCTCATCTGGGCTATTATGATGAATTGGATATGATCACCATGATCGGTGCATTGGAAATGACACTGAAGGAATGCGGTCATACATTCACGATGGGCGAAGGTGTGAAGGCAACATTGAATTCCCTGATGACCAAATAATCTATCAACCATTATCGACCATTACCGAACAAACCTTCCCCGACCTCTGTGTTGGGGAATTTATTTGAGGATAGTATGAAAATATTGATCACCGATCCCATCGAACAAAGTTGTGTCGACATCCTTACCCGGGAAGGCTTCCAGGTCGATCTGAAGCCCGGCCTTCCGGCGGAAGAGATCAAAAAGATCATCCACGAATACGCTGCTCTTGTTGTGCGCAGCGGTACCAAGGTCACTGCCGATATAATAGAAAAGGCAGTGAACATGAAAGTGATAGGCCGGGCCGGGGCGGGAGTTGATAACATTGATTCTGCAGCGGCTTCCCGTCAAGGCATCATTGTGATGAATACGCCCGGAGGGAATACTCTTTCAACGGCGGAACACACCTTCTCCATGCTGATGGCGGTCGCCCGAAATATTCCCAATGCACATGCCAGCCTAGTCGCAGGCCGCTGGGACCGGAAAAAATTCATGGGGACCGAATTGTTCGGCAAGACGTTGGGAATTGTCGGTATGGGTAAGATCGGACGAGAGGTTGCTCTTCGTGCTCAGGCATTCGGCATGACCACCATCGGATTTGATCCGGTACTGAATGCTGAGGTCGGTCTGAAGATGAATGTAGAACTTGTCTCGCTGGATGAGATCTACCGCCGGTCCGATTTCATTACCGTACATACTCCGCTGAGTGATGAGACACGAGGGCTGCTGAATGATGAGACCATTGCAAAGTGCAAGAAGGGGGTCCGATTGATCAATTGCGCCCGCGGCGGGATCATTGATGAAGCTGCACTGCTGAAAGCACTGGACAGCGGACATGTCGCCGGTGCCGCGTTGGATGTATTTGTGGAAGAACCGCCGAAAGATTACACGCTTGCAAAGCACCCTAAAGTTGTGGCAACGCCGCACCTTGGTGCATCGACGGAAGAAGCACAGGAAAAGGTGGCGATTCAGATCGCGGAACAGATCGCCGATGCATTGAAGGACCGGGGAATTGTCGGTGCTGTCAATGCTGCTGCTCTGCAGTCCGGTGTACCGAACGAGATCAAACCGTATCTGCTCCTCGCGGAAAAGCTCGGTTCGCTCCAGGCGCAGGTGATGAAAGGCCAGCTGAAGGAATTGTCCATTGAATTGAGCGGTGAACTCCTTCACAAACATTCTGAATTGATCAAAGCAGGCGTGCTGCGCGGACTCTTCTCCAAATTGATGAGTCAGCCGGTGAATTATATCAATGCTCCGGTCCTTGCACAGTCTATGGGTGTGCGCATCAGTGAAAAGAAGATCTCGGATGCCGAGGATTATTCCAATCTGCTGACGGTGGGATACAAGACCGAGTCCGAACAGCGGATGTTCGCCGGGACCGTCTTTGGCGGCAAACATCTGAAGTTTGTCCGTTTGGATAAGTACTCCATTGAAGGGACACCGGACGGAACATTCCTGTATTACACCAATATCGATCGTCCCGGTATGCTGGCAAAGGTCGGCGCGATCCTGGCAGAAGCCAACATCAACATCGCAGGATTATCGCTCGGCCGCTCGGGAGTGGGAGAACGGGCGTTGACCGTGGTGAATGTCGATACACCGATTCCGGATACAGTCCTTCAAAAGGTCAGTTCGCTCGACGGCGTTTTCAATGCCAAAGTTGTCACTCTATAATAGATTAGATATATGAAAGAAGAAGACATCCCGATCTTGGATCGGGATGTTCTTTTTTAAAGGGGTTTGCCGAGGACGTTGGTAAAATTTTCTTTAAAATTTCGGCTCATAATGACGTGGGTATTATTCTGCAGTATCACTTTATACTCACCGTTAAAATACGGTTGAAGCTCCTTGATCTTTTCAATGTTCACGATCGTACTGCGGTGGATACGGATGAATTTTGAGGAGGGAAGCTGCTGTTCCAGATTGTTCATGGTTTCACGCACAAGGTGGGATTCATTCCCCGTATGCAGTTTCACATAATTTCCTGCCGCCTCCATCCAATCCACTTCTTCAATACGCAGGAAGATCACCCGTCCGCCAGTCTTCACGATCAAACGGTCCAAAACGGCTGCAGGCTGTTTCATTGATGTCAGCAGAGCCTTGATCTGTTCTTCCGTAATATCCGGACGAGAATTCGATTGAAGAGAAAGCCGTGCATGTTCCACAGCCTTTTTAAAGCGCTCCCGATCGTACGGTTTTAAGAGGTAATCGAGGGCATGAAATTCGAAAGCACGGAGTGCAAACTCGTCATACGCCGTAATAAAGATGATCCCGGGAAGCGGTGATGTTGTGATCCGGGCGAGGAACTCAAATCCGTTCATTTCCGGCATCTGAATGTCCAGAAATATCAGGTCCGGTTTGTACCGTTGGTAAGAAGCGAGTGCTTCATGTCCGTTGGCGCAGATATCGACGATCTCAATATCCTTTTCTCCTTGGGCAAAGAGCTGCACTTTTTCGCGGGCAAGCGGTTCGTCATCTGCGATGATCGCACGAATCATATTATCGTAGGAACGGATGGAGTTGAAGGAAAAAAAGAGAATTTAATCCGTTAGCATACGAAATGGGATGGAAAGAGTTACACGCAATCCGCCCGATTCTTTGTTGGTAAATACGAGGGTGTAATTTTTACCGTAGAGGATAGAGAGCCGTTCTAGCGTGTTTTTGATTCCGTATCCTTTGGTAAGATTGGTTTCCAGAGAGGAGTTGAAACCCTGACCGTCGTCCTCGATCTGAAGGAAGAGCTTTTCAGCTTCACGCCAGGAGGTGGCGATGATCGTTCCCTGGCGGGCCTGCGGTGCTACTCCGTGTTTGATCGCATTCTCAAGGATCGGCTGCGCCATCATACAGGGAACCAGCGCATCGAGAGTGTCCGGATGAAAGTTCGTTTTCACCGTAAGACGGTCTCCCATACGGGTCTTTTCGATCAGCAGATATCGCTCGATGAAGGCGATATCATCCTTCAGCGGTACTTCCTGAAGGTTCATCCGTTCCAGCGAAATCCGCAGAAGGTCGCCGAGATATGTCAGCATTTTGTCCGCCTCATCCACGCTCTTATACATCAGGGATGAGATCCCGTTCAGAGTGTTGAACAGGAAATGAGGCTGAAGCTGCTGATGCAGCGTGCGGATCTGGGCTTCTTTCAGCTGCACTTCCAGCTGTGACGCACGTAATTCCCTCTCGGAATACTTCCGGAAATAATCGAACGCAAAATGAATTGCAATGATGATGCTGTAATAGAGCAGACGATAAACGTGGTTTACTTTGGAGATCGACCCAATGACATATTCAGTGTAAGTGACATTCGGGAGTTTTTCAAAGATACCGCCGTACATCCACGGGACAAATGAATGCACGATGAAGATGTATGTTGAATAGATGGGGATATGAAGGAATGTGAAGAACAGCCCGATAAAGAGATGAACGATCAGAACGATAACGAACGGGAGTGACTTCGTTGATACGCGCTCCGCGGTCCAAATGATGATCGGCGTCATCAGGAACCAAAGATATGCCGCGACCAGCCGGTCGACAAAAACATTGATCGTCTCATTCGTGGTCGGTTTCGGCGCAGCTGCTTCGAACGAATCGGCAAAGATCGTCTGCAGGAAGAATGCTGCTCCCAGCATCGTCAGGAAACCGAAATAGAACATCAGTTCGGTCCGGTACTTTTGCCAATATGTTTTTGTTTTCATGCTGCTAAAATATCCGTTGAACAAATATCCTGTGCCGCCCTATTCACTCATCTCCGCCGAAGATCGGAGCGCAGGAGTGGAAGAATGGAACCTATCGGCGCGCATCGGCAAAGAGTCCGTTTGTTTTTTTATTGGCGCCGAAAGTTGGTGCGATCACATTTCGCGAGATCGGTGCGTGGAGATGCAGATTGTCCTCTGTCTGAATTTTTCCAGCTTCGGAATATCCTTCGGCATACGGGGTCTCACGGCTTGTCAGCAGCCAGTTGATATTGCAGCCGAGGTCGATCAGTTTCACGATCAACACCGGACCGGGAAGACTTCGTCCGTTCAAATAACCGGAATACAACGTGGAGGGATTCATATCAAGCGCCTCGGCAAAACGTTTCATGGTGCCGTAACGTTTATAACCGAAGAGTCGAAGATTTTGGGCGACCTCTTTTTTGTTGAGTTTCATAGCTCCTCCGCTAAACGGTGAAAGTTGAAAAAGATGATGTCGATTCGGATGAAAAGTAATGATTGTATGGGTGCGGAGAAACAACTTTGGGATGAACTGGTGTAATGAGGGGATACAATGCAAAAGGGTGTGATTAAAATAGAGCATATCACTTCCGAGTGGAAAAGCTAACGGTAAAGATCTCACAGCAAAAACGTTGCCACAATTGTGTGAAACTGCTTGATTCTCCGGTTCGGCGTTTCTATATTTGCAAATTGAACACAGGGTAGAGGATTGTAAAACCGAAGGATATAAGCGGTTTTGCTCGCCAATATTAAATTATTTTTAATATATAGCTTGACAAAAGTATCAAAATGATATATCTTTTTAATAATTAATGAAAATATTTTCTTAATTGATCTTCGTTGCACCCACTATCCACATTCATTTATAACTTTTTTGGAGGATTCATGTATAAAAAAGCTATTGTTTTTTTAGTTACCGCCGTCATGGTGTTAGCTACAATCGGTACCGCAAAAATCAGTGAGAAGAAAGGTGTACGTGTACCTGCTGAAAAAGTTACAACTGAAGCAGCGCAGAATGTTTCCGGCTCACCGATCAAGACGATCGTTGAAAAGGTTTCTGCAGATCCCGCAGCAGGCGTGAAACTCGGCAACACCGATTATGACTACGGTTGGAACAGCGGCTCCAGAAGAAACGTTGTTGTTCAGGGCACCAAAGTCCATTTCCAATGGATGCATCGTAACGGCGCAGCCGGTGCTGCACCGCTGAACAGACGGTCGATCAGATATCAGACATACGATTGGACCGGAGGCACATTATCCACCGCGACCGACGTTGTTCCGAAAGCAACACAGGCTTCAGGGTTCGGCGCAATTGACGTATGGCAGACCGGCGCAGCAGAAGGTATCGCAGCAGTTGTTGGTCATACCAGCAGCTTCTTCGCAATCGACGGCGGCCCGGCTTCAGGTAACTTCACATTCTCCATTATCCGTACCGGTATCCTCGATCCGTCCTTGACGATCGACCAGGCATCATCCACCGGCGACATCTATTGGGTCGACACCTATGATGGAGGACGAAGCAACATCTGGTTCCAGAAGAGCACCGATTTCGGAACCACATGGTTTGTTCCTTCTGCTGTTGATACACCCCTCGTTGCTAAAGTTGCCGGCAAACAGTTCGCAGCTGGTAACCTTGATAACGAAGTGTTGATCGCACCGAACGGTAACCTGTTCATCGCTACCTGTATCACCGGCGGCGGAGCATATCCCGGTGTCAGCAAAGACAGCGCTGATCAGCTCGGCTATTTCAAATCAACCGACAAAGGTATCTCATGGACATGGAACAGAATTGCTGCTGACGGTGATCTCGTTGCTTACGGTACAGACACAGTTCAGAACTTCTTCGAAAACTTCGGTTCACTTGATGCCGTAGTTGACAAAGACAACAACCTGCACCTGGTGATCCAGGGTTATGGTGCAAAGAACGTGTTCCGTGCAACTGATACAGTGGCCGCAAACTATTTCGGCGCATTGTATTGGAAGACCGGCATGACCAGCATGAAATTGATCTCGAGAGTTGCTGATGCGCACGTTGGCGATTTCGACAGCGCTTACTACTCTTATAGTGGTAATGCTATCGGACATCCGTATCCGACCCTTGCAGTCGATCCGACCGGAACAAGCGTATTTGCAGCATGGTCACAGACCCGTATCGTTGACGGTAAAGTTCCTGCAACATATAACGGTATCTGTTCTTACGATCTGTGGTATGCATATTCCAACAACCTTGGCGGAACATGGACAACTGCTCAGAAGCTTGCCAATTCGGACGGTGCATTGTTCGTATCTGCTTATGAAAAATTAACATCTCCGACAGCAAATACCCGCCGTGCACATTTCGTGTACATTGCGGACTCAGTCGGCGGAAGCTCGACAGGAGTTTCCACCGGTGCACCGCTTGTTGACTATATCTATCGCACAGTTGATTTCTCCACGACCAGTGTGAATGATAATGCCGGCGCGATCGCAGGGTATTCGTTGGAACAGAACTATCCGAATCCTTTCAACCCCAGCACAAAGATCAGCTATTCCATCGCGAATGCCGGTCAAGTGAACATCTCTGTCTATAACATGTTGGGACAGGAAGTTGCAACTCTGGTGAACGGATTCCAGACAGCAGGAACACATTCTGTTGACTTCAAAGCTTCAACATTGGCAAGCGGCGTGTATCTGTATAAGATCCAGGCCGGTAACTTTACCGATGTGAAAAAGATGGTTATGATGAAGTAATCATTCTCTTGAAAAGCCCTTGGGAGTACTCCCAGGGGCTTTTCGTTATTTTTACCATCGAACGAGCTTCAAAGAAGTATGTTGGTTGTTTTGGAGAACAGTTGTGCTGGAATGGATGAAAAGATCGTCAGTGCAGAGAAGGTATAGAAATAGAGAAGAGTTTGATCAGATATCTTTTTCGTTGCGAGTTGTCTCCTAAATGCGAATGCAGAATTGTCCGTAAGAACGATAAAGAATTGTAACAGAGTTTTAGAGAAGGAACTTTATTACAACTCTTTATTCAATAAACCCCACCTGTTATTGTCGGTCGCTGAAATGCGGCCGGCCGTAGCGAAAATCAAATTCTGGAGGCAGTATGTATTTAAAACTCCGACTATTTTTGTCGTTCAGTTTTGCACTTTTGATTTTGTCGTCTCTTGCGTTTTCGGTCGGTACGACCGGAAAATTGCGCGGCACAGTGAGAGATAAACAGACTCAAGAACCACTGATCGGTGCCAACGTTGTGATCGCCGGAACAAGTCAAGGCGCCTCAACGGACATCAACGGTGAGTATATCATCCTCAACGTCACTCCCGGTAACTACACTCTCCGCACTTCCTATCTTGGTTATCAATCCGTGAACGTCTCCAATGTGAACGTGAACATCGATCTGACCACAGAGCAGAATTTCTTCCTTTCCAGTGAAGCGGTGAACCTGCAGGCGGTTGAGATCGTTGCGGAAACTCCGCTGGTGAGCAAGAGTGCCACAAACACTGTTGTGCAGATGAAAGCTGAACAGATCGAGAATATTCCGCTGCGCGGCGTTCAGAACCTCGTTGGTATGTCCGGCGGTGTTGTGTCGCAGGGCGGTAACTTGTATGTGCGCGGCGGCAGAACCGGTGAAATGGCGTTCTATGTGGACGGTGTTCTTGTGAACAATCCGATGAACCATCAGAACCAGCTGACGTTGTCCACTGAAGCGATCGAAGAAGTATCGACGCAGATCGGCGGTATGACGGCGGAATACGGCAATGCGCTTTCTGGTGTCGTCAATACGACCACGAAGATCGGATCGTCGAAATATAGCGTGACGACAGAAGTGATCACGGACGGATTCCTGTCCGGAACGGAAAAATTCCTGAATACATATTCCTACGGACAGAATGAATATGTCCTTTCGGTCGGCGGTCCGGTGATACCGGGAAACAACTCAATCAAATTTTTCGTTGCCGGGACACGCATCTTCAACCGCAGCAATCCTACCTGGCTGGACGGCGTGAACCTTCCGTTCACCGTAGACTCGAACTTTATCTCCGGTGCTGATTTTGTCGTCACCAACCGCGATTCCGGACTGAGAACATCGTTGCCAAACGGAACGACCGGGCGTCGGTCAACATTGACAAATGCTTTTAACAAACTCGATCTTAAGGGAGGACGTGAATTCGGCGGTCTCCAGAATGACTCATGGAACTTGAACGGTAACGTCTACTTTGACCTGAAGTCACTCAATATCAAGGTCGGAGGAACTTATGCAACATCGCTTTCCTTCGGGACAGTTTCCAAAGGATTGAATGCTATTCGAATGCTCGACAACAGTTTCCGGCCAGGAAAGACAGTCAACGAAGACTATTCCGGTTATGCGAAATTGACGTATTTGCTCGATCCCAAAACATATGTTACGGTGAACGCAGGTTACTATTCGTTCTTCCAGGAACAGGGTGATGCGTACCTGTTTGACAATTACAAGGCCTATGGAGATCCGAATAACAAATATAACGGATACTTGAACGGACCGAGTAAAGAACCCCCGACGTTCTCGCTGTATGGATTCCAGGTGAACAGTCCCGGTTTCATGTCTCAGAAAAATTACATCAAGAACTCCCGCACAAGCTTGTCCGGCCGTATGGATTTTGTGAGCCAGATGTCGAACAGCTGGGAATTCAAAGTCGGAGCTGAAGTTCAGCGGTATACGATCCGTTCGTATAACATGCCGGCATTTAACTTTGCAAAATCCAAATTCGACAATCCGACAGGTTCTGACTGGGCCGTGTATACAAAGACGAACGTAAACTTCTACGGTTATGATATCTACGGAGAAGAGTTCGACGGCGGTATGTTCACCGATAAGACCGGCACAAAGGTCGATCTCTCCGGTGAAGGTCCACGCCATCCGATCATGTTCGGCGCATACGTACAGAATAAGATCGAAATGTCCGACCTGATCGTGAATGCCGGTCTGCGTTTTGATTATATCGATCCGGGTACAAAGAAATATAAGGACGGACAAAATTTTCAGACAATCGATGTGAATGGTGTGCCGATCCTTTCGCCGGCAATGTTAGTTGATGCCGATAAAACACTTCAACTGAGCCCCCGTATCGGATTCTCGTTCCCGGTAACAGACAAGACGGTATTCCATTCTGAATATGGAAAGTTCATTGCTTTGAGCTCCTTGAACGATCTGTATGATACACGCCTTGCCGCCGGCCGATTCATTTCCGGCGGACTTGCCAGACAGTATCCGAATCCGAACCTGAAACCGGAACGTACAACGGATTATCAGATCGGTTTCAGACAGCAGTTGGGTGAAGTTTCCGCATTCGATCTTTCCTTCTTCTATAAAGATACGCGTGACCTCATCGTGATCCGCCAGGTCTATCCGGCAGAAGGTGCAACACACGGTCCATACATCAGTAACGTGAACGGAGACTATGGTACGATCCGCGGTCTGACGTTCCGCTTTGATGTCCGCAGAACGAACAGAGTTGCGCTGACCGCTAACTATACAATCCAGAATGCACTTGCCACCGGTTCTGCTTCCGGTACGCACTTCAATATCGCATGGCAGGATGGAAGCGGTGCGAACGGCAGGCCGTACTTCCCGGTCATTCCGTCACCGACCGATTTCGACAGAACGCATTTTGGTAACATCAGCTTTGATTACCGCTTCACAGAAAATGACGGTCCGACGTTCTTCGATAATAAGATCCTTCAGCGCGCCGGTTTGAACCTGTTGTTCACGTTCACCAGCGGTATCCGCTATACAAAAGATCAGATCAGCAGCTTTTCGAACGAGTTCGCTATCAATGCTCCGGTCCCTTACGAGAACCTGAATGCGTCCACCGCTCCATGGAACTTCAATCTTGACCTGAAAGCGAATAAAGTGATTGCAATCTCCGGCGGTGTCGATCTTGACATCTATGTGTGGATCGCCAATGTGCTGAATACAAAGAATGTCACCAATGTTTATACTGCAACAGGATTGCCTGATAATGACGGGTTCTTTATGACCGGACAGGGCGAAACATTTATGAACACGTACGGCGAGAATGGTAAAAAGCTTTATGATTATCTCGTCGACAATCTTGGAAACTTCAGTGCTCCGCGCGTCATCCGTCTTGGTGCAAAACTGTCATTTTAATGAATTCTGAAGAATAAGGAGTATAACGGTTTATGAAAAACAACATTGTAAAGTTCTTGTTGCCGTTGCTTGTCCTGATTGCATTGAGCGAATTGAATGCAAAAGCACCGTTGGACAGAGCGAATAGCACAACCAATAAAGGTCTGAGTAAGATCAACCTGAAAGGGTGGAAATACTTTGATGTCAATACAATCAAAGCGAACATCAATGCTTCCGGTCCGTATTGCGACTATCTGCAGACGAACAGCTCAGGATTGTTCTGGCCCAAAGGAACCAATAAAACTGCAGTATATACAGCAGGTATCTGGCTTATCGGGTATCATCGCCCAACACGTCAATTAAGGACTGCTGTTCAGGATTATTCGACGGAATTCCAGCCGGGTCCGATCCTGACTACATTTAATACGACAACAAATTCCACTTCATCGCTTGGAGATCCGGATGCACAGAAGTACCGGTTGTATAAAATAAACCGTGCTGATGAACGGAATGTCGGAACAGCTAAGGCAAATCCTGATTATGATGAATGGCCGGGAGATCTTGGTGCTCCATATATTGATGTGAATAATAACGGTCAATGGGATAAAGGAACAGATAAACCGAGACTGTGGGGAGATCAGCAGATCTGGGTCGTTTATAATGATGGTAACGTTTCAAATCATAAAGCGACTGGAACAACAAATCCGATGGGTGTTGAAGTTCAAACGACATATTTCGGATTTGATCAGCCGGGTGCTTTAGGCAACATTATGTTCATGCGCTGGAAATTGATCAACAAGAGTGATGCTGACTATGATAGTGTATTTATATCCATGTGGTCTGATACTGATCTAGGAGATGCCAATGACGACGTTGCTGCCTGCGATACGATAAGAAAACTGGCATATGTCTATAATGGTGATAATGATGATGGCGGCGGAAACGGTTATGGATCGAATCCTCCTGCGAATGGGTTTGTTTTCTTCCAGGGACCGAGAGTGCCCGGAGTACCGACAGATTCAGCACTCTTTGAAGGAAAGAAAAAAGGCGGGTTCCGTAATCTTCCGTCCGCATCACACGCAGTGTATTTTAATAGTGATCCCGATTTCGCCGATCCGCCACTTGGTTCCGTTCTTTTTCCGGAACAGGCCTACAATTATATGAATGGTTTGGTTGGTAAAACAGGGGCACCGTTCCTCGATCATAACAATAATCCTTCAAAATTTGTCTTCTCGGGAGATCCTGTTGCTGATAATGGCAATGGATCAGGGTGGCTGCAGACAAAAGGTCCCCGCCCGAAAGTGCCGGGAGATGCACGTTCAATGATCTCTGCCGGTCCGTTCACTTTTGCCAAAGGTGATACGCAGGAGATCGTGGGTGGATTTGTCATCGCTCAAGGTACCGACCGTTTGAACAGTATTGTTGTCCTTCGCCGTTTTGTGGACGTTGCTCAGGAATCGTTCGATGTGAACTTTGCTTTGGCAACACCACCTCCGGCACCGGAAGTGACCGTCGGTGAGTATGATAAAAAAGTTGTTTTGAATTGGGGAGAACCGGCGAAATATAAACCGACGGAAAATTATTCGTACAAAGGAGCGGCAAAGAATTACCGCTTTGAAGGGTATAATGTCTATCAGATCTCCGATAAAGGAACCACTCCGAAGATCGTGAGACTTGCGACATTCGACTCCGTTGACAATGTGAAGATGGTTCTTGATAATGCCATCGATCCTATTACAGCGCAGATCGTTCCCTATGCTTCGGCATTCGGTGAAGATACCGGTGTAAAACGCAGCTATGTCATCACCAACGATGCCATTACCGGTGATGATCTGATCAACGGTAAGGAATATTATTTTGCCGTAACTTCCTATGCGTTCAATTTTGATCCGACCGGTTTATCTTCCGGAATCGTTCAAGTGCTTGAGAACAGCAAGAGCATCATCACCGTGATTCCGCACGGCATCAATGTCGGTGATAAATTAGGTGCTGCGGAAGGTGTCGTCCTGAAAACAAGCCGATCTGTCAACGGTGACGATGCATTCAGTCCTACAGTCATCAATCCGCGCGAACTGACGACCGGTGCAACGTATGAAGTAACGTTCAATGGTACAGGAACAAATGTCACGTCGTGGAATTTGAAACGAAAGAATTTCGGACCTGACTCAGTCGTCGCTTCCAATGTTTCATGGTTGAACGGGGATGTTTCTTCTCCGATCGTCGATGGTATCCAGTTCCTTCTGAAGAATCCCGTCCCGGGTCCTCGTCGCGATACACAGTCACCGAAAGGATATGCTTACAGTCCTTCCGGGAATATCTGGTTCAAAGATCAGATCGGCGGATCAATGGATGCGTTCAAAGCAAATCCGGCAACGGCAACCAGCGGCGGACTTGCGTATCCGAACGCCGGTGCATTTACTTTCAAAGGGACAAAAGTACCGATCGATCAGGTGAAAAAGGTTGAGATCCGTTTCAGCAGCACGGCAACATCCAAAGCATACCGCTATATGGACCGTGTTCGTTCGATCCCGCTTCAGGCTCTTGTGGATCCTTCCTATGCTCCGTTCCTTAAAACACGCGGCGCTGGATATCAATATCAGGATACAGTCCGTGTTCCGTTACAGGTCTGGGAAGTCGATTCTCTTGACGGTTCGTATGCACCCCGTCAGTTGAATGTCGGATTCCTCGAAGTGAACGATACATTGATCGGTAAACAAGGGAACTATGTCGGAATGGGTAATGTCGACGGACAGTGGATGCCGACACGCGGCAATGACGGCGGACGCGAAATTCTTTATATTTTCGCCTCAACGTATGCTGACTCCATCGATCAAAAATATACCAAACGACCGGGAAGCACGACGGTGAATCTTGACCTTCTTGCCAACCAGGATAGCATTGACATCATGTATGTGATGTGGGTAAAAGCGGACAGCGGAAAGACCTTCACCAACGGTGATAAGTTCACGATCACCCCGAACTATCCGTTCTCGGCTACCACAACATATTCAATGATCGCTCCGAAGAATACGGTCAGCAGCACTGCATTGATCAAAGAGAGCATGGAAAAGATCAATGTATTCCCGAATCCGTATTTCGGCAATAACAAAGCTGAGACCAATATCTACCAGCGGTTCGTTACATTCAATAATCTTCCGAATGTTGCGACGATCAGAATGTTCAATATCGCCGGTGAATTGATCACAACCATCCGTCACAATAATACGACAGGATATGAACAATGGGATCTCCGCAACTCATCCGGACTGCCGGTTGCAAGCGGTATCTATATTGCACATATCGAGATCCCGAATGCAGGAGAGCGGATCCTGAAGGTTGCGATCATCGCACCGGAAGAACGGCCAACCCGTTAACAATACAATGAACATTCCAAAGGAGAATATTAACATGGTTACGTTTAAGTATAATATTGGAATAACACTCATTGTAGTTGTTATTCTTGGAGCATTCCAAACGGCGTTCGCCGGAAACGAAAACAAACGCGGCACCGCGGGCGGACTGGAAGTTGTCCTGCCGGTTGGTGCTCGCGGAACAGCGATGAGCGGCGCGAATATCTCCACCACTCAGGGTATCGAAGCCATTCATTGGAATCCGGCAGGTCTTTCCCGGATGAACGGTTCTGGGGAAGTGATGTTCTCCAACATGAACTATATTGCCGATATCAAATTGACCTACGGTGCGGTTGCACTGCAATCCGAAGAATTCGGTTCCATCGGATTGAGCATCAAGAATCTTGATTTCGGAAATATCATGGAAACGACCGAGGAATTCTCCGAAGGGACCGGCAACGTATTCTCGCCTTCCTTCTCGGTGATCGGATTGACATATTCACGCAGTCTTACCGACAGGATCTCCGTCGGTGCGACGATCAAATATGTCTCTGAAAAGATCCTTCGCACGGAAGCATCCGGTGTCGGTTTTGATGCCGGTGTTCAATATGCCTTCGGCGTCGATAATCCGCTTCATGGACTTCGGTTTGCCGTTATCCTGAAGAACCTCGGACCGAGCATGCAATATGACGGTGCCGATCTGGAACGTCTGGTGATCCCGCCGAATTCGAGTTCCACGCAGAACCGTGCGCTGAAGTTCACGTCGCAATCTTTCGAACTTCCTTCAACATTGGATCTCGGCATCTCGTATGATTACAAGATGGGCATGGATAACCGATTTACCGTCCATACTGTCTTCCAGAACAACAACTTCGGGTCAGACATGTATACCGGCGGTTTGGAATATGCCTTCAACGAGCAGGTCTTCCTGCGCGGCGGATATGTTTATTCACCGTCGCAGTCCACAGAAGTATCCACCGCAACCATCTTCAGCTACAGCGCTGGTGCCGGTGTGAATCTGGACCTTGGCGGCATGGTCGTTGGAGTGGATTATGCCTACCGCGCAACGGAGTATTTTTCCGGAACAAACACACTTGCATTAACGTTGCAGTTCTAAGAAATCCGTTCAAAGAACCACGGTGCCCTGCTGATCTCGATCAGCGGGGCTTTTTATTTTAAAGAGTATCAGCTGTGAATCACTGTTCAAAACGCCGGTCAGTATTGTCAGCGTAATATTGAATGTGAAAATTTCCTATATTGGCCTATGCTCATTCTTTCGTTGGTCATATCGCTGCTGCAATTCGATTCGCTCCAAACACTTGTTGTGAAATCATCGCAGACGCTGTTCTCAAAAGCCGTCAGTCTATCTACCGGTATCGACGGAAGTATCTATGTGATCGATCAAAACGCGAACACACTGAACGCGGTCTCAACGCAGAATATGATCATTCGCAGCGTCGGTGGGAAAGGATGGGGAAGCGAGACATTCGAGAGACCGTCCGATGTCACATCAACATTTTTGCTGGATATCCTTGTGGCGGATGCAAACAACATGCGGGTTCAGCGGTATGATCATCAATTCAACTTTGTCCGTACATATGACGGTTCCGAATCCGGCGCTGAATCATTCCGACCGGCAGCAGCTTCTACATCTGCACAGGGGGATCTTTATATCCTGGATAAGGATGGGAAACGGGTGGTAGTTCTGAATACCCGGGGAATGATGCTCCGGGATATAGGCTCGTTCAAGGATTCCAAAGCGAAACTGAATGATCCGAAGGATATAGCCGTTTCATCCGACGATAACGTCCTTGTGCTGGACGGACATGTTGTTCATCTCTATGATATCTTCGGGAATGTGATCCGTTCGATAAAATTAGGTGCGAATGATTGGCAATCGCTCAGCATTTCCCATGACGTCCTGCTGGTAACGGCGCCGGACCGTATTGCTTTGATCGATCTTCGGTCGGACCGCAGGTCGTATATCTCAACCGAATCAGTGATGGGAGCAGTCATCACTGAACCGTTCAGCGATGCCGTTCTGCAGGGGTCTGACTTCATTCTTTTGACTCAAACGACACTCTACCGCTGTTCCTTCCCATAGAACCTAAAGATGCTTCAATGCTCTGATCCTTTTTACTGAGGTCAAGTAACCAATCCCGGTCCATTTTTGTCATTCTTCCTGTGGCTTCCTCGGAAAAACTTAATTATATTCATCTACTTAAATTTTACCACCATACCGAAACGGGTGATGATCGTGGCACGCTTGAGCGAGAAACAGATCGTACAGCGGATGAGATCGGTTCCAGGATGGAAGCGTCAAGGGAATTCCATCGTGAAACGAGTCGTTAAAAAGGATTTTATCCGTGCAATGGCATTCGTGCAATCTGCGGCGATCCTGGCTGAATGTGCGGACCATCATCCCGATATTGATATCCGGTGGAATACGGTGACGCTGGTGCTCTCTACGCACAGCGAAGGGGGGCTGACGGAAAAGGATTTTGCGCTCGCTTCCCGGATCAACACACTCACATCATAAAAAGTATAGGTACTCCCATGGCCGGCGAACAACGAATTGAAAAACTGAAAGAACTTATAGCCAAGGATCCGAAGGATACATTCTCCCGGTATGCATTGGCATTGGAATACAACGGAATCAACGAGCCGCTGACGGCGATCGAGATCCTGGAAGAACTGCTGAAGATCGACGGTACCTATCTGCCGGCGTACCATCAGCTTGGTCAGCTGTTCGGGAAGATGAACAGGACCCAGGAAGCAAAACATATCTACCGCAGCGGGATCGATCTTGCAACGACACAAAACGACGATAAGACCGCCAAAGAGATGCGGGAAGAGCTTGAAGAATTAGAAGACGAATGGTAATCATCCACTAACCCTCATCATCGGACACCATGAAACTACCCAAAGAACAGATCCTGCAGATCTTCAAAGAGACGCATGCGCTTTTGGAAGGACATTTTGTGCTGACTTCTGGCCTGCATAGTCCTCACTATTTCCAATGCGCCAAAGTACTCCAGTATCCCAAATATCTGCATCTGCTTGCGGGGGATATCGCCAAGCATTATGAATACAGCGAAGTCGAAGTGGTGGTCTCCCCTGCGGTCGGGGGGATCGTTGTCGGAACTGAAGTTGGACGTGTGCTCGGCGTGCGGACGGTCTTTGCGGAACGTGAGAACGGCGTGATGAAGCTCCGCAGAGGATTCGACATCAAAAAAGGGGAGCGCGTCCTTGTGGTAGAGGATGTTGTGACCACGGGAGGATCGGTCGACGAAGTGTGCGCATTGGTGAAGAATTCCGATGCAAAGCTCGTCGGTATCGGATGTATCGTTGACCGCAGTAATGGTAAGGCACAGTTCGATGCGAAGTTCTATTCCGTGATGGAGATGGATGTGCAGACGTATCCGGCGGACAACATCCCTGAAACACTCGCTGCCATACCGATCTCGAAACCGGGCAGCCGGGGATTGCAGGGCTAATATCAATCATTCCACACATCATCCACGACAGGCAGGGTAACATTCCCGAACCGTCGGTGGATGATTTTTTTTCCTATGATCGAACAATCCTTACACCTGTTACGGAATATCACCGGCTCCAATCAGATACTGTACCATGCCGTCCTGGGACTGCTTGCTGCGCTTGCCGTGATGACTGCCGGAAAGATTCTGAAGTGGATCCTCAGTACCGTGGGAAAGCGGATCATCTCCAATACGGAGACCGATCTTGATGACATCATTCTGAATATCATCAATTCACGTCTGATCGCCCTCTCATCCGTCCTCGGTATCTACATCGGAATGAAACAGCTGCGGCTCGGTTTGACGAAGCAGAACGACAATTTCTTAGCGTTCCTGGAATACGCCGATACCGCACTCTATCTTGTCACGGTCCTGATCATCGCATCGGTGGTGACGAAGATCGTGCGGACCGTGACCATCCATACAATGAAATCAATCGCCGAACGGCATAAGAACGATGATTTCAATCAGACGCTCGCTCCGTTGGTGAACAGAGTGATCACGTTCACGATCGTTGCATTGACGGTGATCGTCGTTCTGGAGCATTTTGGCCAGAGTGTGACGAGTCTGGTGACGATCCTCGGCGCCGGTTCATTGGCACTTGGTCTTGCTGCTCAGGATACCATTTCGAATATGATCGCCGGATTCATCATCATGATCGACCGTCCGTTCCGGGTCGGCGACCGCGTGAAGATCCCCAGCGGTGAGATCGGGGATGTGTTCGAGATCGGGCTGCGCAGCACGAAGATCCTCGATTTTGACAACAATGTGCTGATCGCCCCCAACAGCGAATTGGTGAAGGCTAAGATCATCAATTTCGGATATCCCGATTCCGAGATCCGCGTTGCGGTGGATGTTACTGCCGCTTACGGATCGAATATCGATCAGGTGAAGAGCATTCTTCTGAAGGCGGCCCATGAACAAAAGGAAGTGCTGAAAGAGCCGGTACCGGAAGCGTTTCTGATGAAGTTCGGGGATTACGGACTTCATTTCAGTCTGTATTGCCGGGTGCCGGATATTAAACTGCAGTTCGCGACCGCAGAGAAGATCCGCGTCCAAGTCTATCATGAGTTCGCTCACGCGGGTATCGAGATCCCGTATCCACAACAGGTCGTCCATAATAAATTTGAAGATGCCGCAACCCTTCACCATACTCCGAAAAGAAAAAAGATACAGCGGTAAGATCATCGATCTGAGGATCGATTCCATCCAATACCCTTCCGGTACGGAGACGATCCGGGAAGTGGTGGAGCATCCCGGCGGAGCGGTGATCCTTGCCCTCTTCGAGAACAATGATCTTCTACTGGTGAAACAGTACCGGCATCCGTTCGGCGGCGATGTGATCGAACTGCCGGCTGGAAAATTGGAGAAGGGAGAGGATCCGCAGGTCTGTGCGGAACGGGAGTTACGGGAAGAGACCGGATATGCCGCACGTTCCTGGACAGCGCTGACTGCGCTCTATGCAACGCCGGGTTTCTGCGATGAGGTACTGCATATCTTTCTTGCCCGGGACCTTTCCATCCTTGAATCCGGACAGGCGCTGGAAGAGGGAGAAGCAACAATGACCCTGATGCGGATCCCGATCACTGAAGCGTTGACCATGATCGACCGCGGAGAGATCGTGGATGGTAAAACAATCGCCGGCATTCTGCTCGGCATACGAAAGACAGGAAAATTATGAATGTTGTTGAGATCATCCGTAAGAAACGGAACGGCGGCGAACTGAACTCCGAAGAAATGAAATTTGTGATCGACGGATATGTAAAGGGTGCGGTACCGGAATATCAGGTCTCATCGTTCCTGATGGCGACATATTTCCGAGGAATGACCACATCGGAGACCGCCGAATTCACCCGATTGATGCTCCATTCCGGCGATGTGATCGATCTGTCGGCGATTCCCGGGGTGAAAGTGGACAAGCATTCCACCGGGGGCGTGGGAGATAAGATCTCGCTTCCGCTGGCGCCGATCGTAGCAGCATGCGGAGTTCCGGTCCCGATGATCAGCGGACGCGGACTCGGTCACACCGGGGGGACGCTGGACAAACTCGAGTCCATTCCCGGATTCAATACCGGACTTTCGATCCAGGAGTATAAACAGGTGATCGCTGAGATCGGACTGGTGATGATCGGACAGACAAAAGAGATCGCACCGGCCGACAAGAAGATGTATGCGCTGCGTGATGTAACGGCAACGGTCGAATGTATCCCGCTCATTGCCGGCAGCATTATGAGCAAGAAACTGGCGGAGGGGATCGATGCATTGGTGCTTGATGTGAAGACCGGCCGCGGAGCATTCATGCAGACCTATGAAAAATCAGTGGAACTGGCGCAGGCGCTGGTCGGCATCGGAACAAGTTTCGGCAAAGAGACCGTCGGATTCATCACGGATATGAACCAGCCGCTCGGGTATGCGATCGGGAACTGGGTGGAAGTGGTGGAATCGGTGGAATGTCTTCAAGGGAAAGGCCCTGCCGATGTCATGGAATTGACGTATGTGCTCAGCGGTGCCATGGTGATGTTAGGGAAAAAAGCGGCGAACCTCCGTGAAGGGATCGAACGCTGCAAAGAAGTGGTCCGGAACGGGCAGGCATACGAACGTTTTCTTGCACTTGCACAACGGCAGGGAGGAGATATCTCCTTCCTCCGCGAACCGGAAAAGTATCCTCGATCCAAGTATACGAGAACGATCACAGCGGCAAAGGACGGATACATCACATCGATCGATTCGCTGGAACTGGGACTTTCCGGTATCATGCTTGGAGCCGGGCGGACGAAAGTGGATGATATCATCGATCCGAAAGCGGGCATTTTGTTGAAGCGGAAAGCAGGGGAGCGAGTTTCCAAAGGCGAGAAGGTTGCAGAATTCTTCACGGATAAGGAAGAGATCGTCGAGTCCGCCTTCACCCGCATCAGTAATGCTTTTGTGATCGGAGAGACTCAACCGACGACTTCACCGATCGTCATCAGTGTGGTCGATAAAAACGGCGTCACACCGTTCACCCTGTGAATGCGGCGGCGATACGTTCCGTGAAGCCGTTGAATATTAATAGTATCCGTCATCCATGGTAAGTGTTTTGTCGGCATATCTCGCAACCCCGCGGATCCAGATCGCAGCGCTGGTCTATTTCCTTCTTGTCGGAGCGATGACCCGGCTGCCGCTGTTCAATTACCTGGGATATGAATTCTCCGCCGCAATGACGATTCCGGCGGCATTCATCAGCGGGATCCTCACCATCCTCTTCATGCGGGAACACAGGGCCAAACCGCTCACACGGCGGACATGGCTTCTGGTGCTGATGGATTATCTGCTTATCAATACCCTGCTTCTGCTGGTTCCTCTTGCCGTGATCTCGGCAAATGCGTTCGTTGTAAAAAATTGTGCATTCGGCACCGGACTGCTGTATTATGTCCTATTGACCTGGTGTGCAATGGTCTTCTCTGTTTCGCTGGCGCTGGTCATTGGACTTCTGTTCCGTCGTGGAATCCTGATGTACTGCCTGACAGTCTGCGGAGTGCTGATGCACATCCTTTTTGTGACCTACACCCAGCCGCAGTTGTTTGCATATAACTTTATCATGGGATTCTTCCCCGGTATCACGTATGATGAGACGTTGACCGATGTTACCCAGATCATCCTGTACCGCGAGTTCACTCTTATTGCATCACTGATGCTGATGACGCTTTTCGTCATCCTGACCGGAACATTCCTGTCGACCGATCCGTTGAGCAAAAA
>CALRIY020000020.1:0-38884 GCA_943364975.1 Synechococcus sp. UW140 | reverse complement strand
GTTTCGAGTCCCTCGATATTCAGACTTTGTATGCCGCTGGATTGCGGATAGCGGTAGTACATATAGAGCAGTCCTGAAACGACCATCACCGGGATCACCAGCACTTTCAATGCAAGATAGACCAGGCGCTGCAGAGGATTGAGCTTCGTCAGTGCGGTCTTTCTGGTCGGGTGAGGTGCATTGCGGAAGATCCCCGTCAGATAGTATTCGATCTGTGCGCGGAGATGCTCGCGGGTGGGGAGGTATTGTCTCCATTCGCCGGTCGTAAAGTGCCAGAAGATCGCCAGTGCGATCAGGATCAGAAATGCATATGCGGCGGTATTGTGGAAGGTGACCGCCTGTGCGAATCCAAAGAATGTGAGTGAGCCGTGGATCTCAAATCCGGTCAGCGCAAGGAACAGGATGAGTGCGGACTGCATCCAGTGCCAAAATCTGTTGAAGCGTGAATAGACCAATTGTTTTTTCATGATTCGATTATCTCTCAGTCTCTTTATTGATCGTAATTTATGGTGCTGTCATTCGTATTATTCGTGAATTGCTTTTATTGTTTTCTCTTCGAAAGCAGACGGACTGCAGCATGGATACCGACTCCCAAAAGCGATACAAGAATTGCCCCCAGTCCGACTGTTTCGACGGCAGCATTATAATCCCTTCCCGGCATATAGAAATCGCGCAGAGCGCCGACGCGGCTGTTCTCTCTGGTGTGGCATTCGGTGCAGGAGACCGCCTTATCTTTCGGCGATACCATATGATTGAGCGGCCAATACATCTCCGTTTTTGCGAAGGTGTAAGTTCCGCTGTAGGGGAGTCCGGTATATTCCATTCCATGCCGGATAGAACTCTGCCAATCGAAATCCTTCCAGAATCCCCCTTCACCTTCTTTATTGGCAAACGTTTTCGGCTGGATCACGAATTTATTCACCGGGTCATACGGCTGTTTGGCACGGTGCACTTTCACCGGAACGATCTTCGCGTCCGGATCACGGTACGAGCCGTGCAGCGTATTCATTTGGATCGGTGTGTCGGCGCTGACCGTATCACCGGTGAGGTAGTGGGAGGCGGTGCCGTTGAACCAGACATATTCCGGACGGACGTTGCGTCCCCAAACGAACGTCCCTTTTATGGAGGCATACGTGACGTTGCCGAGCGAATCCTTCACTTCGACCGGCTGACCATCCACAAGTGTTCCGGCTGTTGACCAGTCCCACTCCATCTTTGTGGAATTCACTTTTGCATATTCGGGAATATGACAGGTCTGGCATGCCACTTTCACCGAATGTTCATTGATCACTTCGTTCGTGTGCGGTGTTTCGGTGTGACATTGTTCGCAGGTGGAGCGGTTGCGGTTCATGGACGAGAGTGAATATACTTTCCCAAGCATCTGATGTTTTTCCGCTGTATGACAATCGACGCATTCCAGATTTCCTCCGTCGCCGGCCATATGCACATCAACGTCACGATCCGTGTCGAAGAGTGCTTTCTCCAGATCGCCGTGCTTCACATTATTCCCGCCGCCGCCGAAGAAGTGGCAGGTGCCGCAGTTGGATCTTGTCGGTCGGCCGACCTTCTGTGCGACGAGGGAAAGATCCACTTTCGGATCGGGCATTCCCGCACCGGAAGATTTCTTGACGTACGTGTCGCTGTTGTCATGACAGGCGAGACAATCCACATTGTTCGGATCATTGAAATTGAAATTCTTATCTCCCCATCCGTATCCGATGTGACATTTATTGCAGCTCTGTTCATTGGTGTTGATGCCGATGCAGAAGTTGTTCAGGATGTTCTTCTTGCCGACATACCGGATGCCGCGTCCTTCGATATATTCCTCCCGTTCCCAGTTCCAGTGAGAGGACTTCATCACTTCCGTATGGCGTTCGTTGTGACAGTCGATGCACGCTTTCGTCACATCCTGCGGCTTGGAGAAGGTCCGTTTCAATTGTGAAAACTTCGAGTGATCCACCGAAGGGCGTTGCTTCGCGGCATATCGCTCTTTCAATTCTGCCGTTGGATCCGCTGCATTGTCTGTTTTGGTGATGACGGAAACATAATAGAGAGCGATGATGGAGATGGCGATCAGGGGGATAATGAATCGTTTCATAGTGGTGGTAGTTGTGGTTGCTGAGTAACCGAAGAGCGGAAGATCAATTCCTTGATCTGTCCGCAGTCGCTGGAAAGTTTGTAGACCTCACAGGTGCGGCATTCTTTCACCGCGCAGACGGAGTGCTTGTGTTCATAGGTCCAGCACCCGCCGTTGTGATTGCGGAAGACCGGACAGGCATTTCGTTCTTCCTGAGAACAATGAACGATATCATAACAGGGGATCATGCCGAAGATCCGTTTCATCCCGCCGATACTCACTTTCTCCTCATTGATCGATTTCCGGATGCATCGCAGCCGCTCTATATCATCGGCAGAATACATGCGCTGCCGTCCGGGAGTCTTAAAAGGGATAATGAGGCCTTCCCGTTCGTATAAACGAAGTGTTTGGACGGAAACATTGAGGATTTTCGCAGTTTTTCCGATGGAATGGACGGGAGTATCGTTTTTAATCGTTGTCATACCTATATTTATAATTAGCAAGTCTTGTGCCGATGGAAGTCAGCCAATTTTCTGTTATTTCAACTCTTCCTTCCTTTATTTGATAAAAACTAAACGTACTTTCCTAACCATGAAAAGAGAAGAATTTCAGACCCCTTTATCTGTTCAAATATCGTTGGTTTTTTCAACAAACAATTTTCGGACAAATGGCACTCTAATTGCAGTTGCTAGTTCCGAGTTTCGATTTATCTAATATGAAAGGAAGCGTTATGCCAAAGTATGTCTATAATTTCGGCGGGAACCGTGCCGATGGTAAAGCAGGAATGAAATCATTGTTGGGCGGCAAAGGTGCGAATCTTGCTGAGATGGTCAATATTGGTTTGCCGGTCCCTCCCGGATTTACGATCACCACGGAAGTCTGTACCTATTATTACTCCCACAACAAACATTATCCCACCACACTCGCCAAAGAGGTCTACCTGGCGATCCAAAAGCTGAACAAGCAGATGAATGCAAAATTCGGAGATCCGAAGAATGCACTGCTCGTCTCCGTCCGCTCCGGCGCCCGTGCCTCCATGCCCGGCATGATGGATACGATCCTGAATCTCGGGATGAACGATGTGGTGGCGGAAGGACTGATTGCACGGACGAAGAATCCGCGGTTCGTCTATGACTCGTACCGCCGCTTCGTACAGATGTACGGAGATGTGGTGATGGGGGTCCAGGCAAAAGGAAAGAATGACCTTGAACCATTTGAAGTGATCATCGAACACAAAAAGAAAGAAAAAAAAGTAACGCTGGATACCGATCTGACCGCAGACGATCTGAAGGACCTTGTCCGTCTGTTCAAAAAAGAGATCAAGAAGAACACCGGAAAAGATTTCCCGGAAGATCCCGAGGAACAATTGTGGGGTGCGATCGGCGCTGTGTTCGGATCGTGGAACAACGAACGCGCGAATGCGTACCGCAGAATGAACGGTATCCCGAGCTCATGGGGAACCGCGGTGAACATCCAGGCGATGGTCTACGGCAATATGGGTGAGAATTCCGGAACCGGTGTGGCGTTCACACGCAATGCGGCGACCGGCGAGAATGAATTCTACGGCGAATATCTGATGAACGCGCAGGGCGAGGATGTCGTTGCCGGTATCCGCACTCCGCTGCCGATCAGCGAATTGAAGAAAGCACGTCCGGTGATCTACCGTCAGCTCGACGGCATCCGGAAAAAACTGGAGAAACATTTCCGCGACATGATGGACATCGAGTTCACCATTCAGGACGGAACGCTCTATATGCTGCAGTGCCGCGTCGGAAAACGGACCGCACTTGCCGCAACAAAGATCGCCATCGACATGGTGAAGGAGCGCCTGATCGACGACAAAGAAGCATTGATGCGGATCGAACCGGATCAGCTGAACCAGATGCTGCGTCCCGTCTTCGATCTGAAAGAAAAAGAAGCCGCAGTGAAAGCAGGACGCCTGCTCGCCAAAGGTCTGAACGCCGGTCCCGGTGCAGCCACCGGCCGCATCGTCTTCACCGCACCGGATGCGGAAGAGTGGAAGGACCGCGGAGAACAAGTGATCCTCTGCCGTACGGAAACCTCACCGGAAGATATCAAAGGTATGAATGCTGCAGAAGGTATTCTGACAGCATTCGGCGGAACGACATCGCACGCTGCGCTCGTCGCCCGTCAAATGGGAAAGGTCTGCATTGTCGGCTGCGCCGCGCTGGAGATCGACTACATGACCCATGCAATGAAAGTCAAAGGGAAGACCATCCGTCAGGGTGACTGGATCTCCATCGACGGTTCCACCGGCGAAGTGATCGAAGGAAAGATCCCGACGAAGCCTTCCGAAGTGGTGGAAGTGCTGCTCCAAAAGACGCTCGATCCGAAGAACGCTCCGACATTCCAGAATTTCTCCAAGATCATGTCGTGGGCAGACCGGTACCGCCGCCTGAAGATCCGCACCAACGCCGATCAGCCCGATCAGGCATTGAACGCGATCGCTTTCGGCGCCGAGGGAATCGGCCTCTGCCGCACGGAACATATGTTCTTCGGCGAAGGAAAGATCACACCGATGCGTGAGATGATCCTTGCAGACACGGTGGAACAGCGCAAAAAAGCTCTTGCAAAACTCCTTCCGCTGCAGCGCGAGGACTTTGAGGGAATTTTCCGCGCGATGGACGGACATCCGGTGACGATCCGGACGATCGATCCGCCGCTGCATGAGTTCCTGCCGCACGACAAGGCAACACAGCGTTTCCTGGCACGTGAAATGGGGATCCGGTACGAGAAGATCCACCGCCGCGTTCAGGAACTGCATGAATTCAATCCGATGCTCGGGTTCCGCGGATGCCGCCTCGGCATCATGTATCCCGAGATCACCGAGATGCAGAGCCGTGCGATCTTCGAAGCGGCCATCAACGTGATGAACGAAGGGATCACCGTAACACCCGAGATCATGATCCCGCTCGTCGGCAATGTGCACGAACTGGAACATCAGGCGAAAGTGGTGAACCGCGTCGCTGAAGAAGTGATGAAGGAAAAGAAGAAGAAGATCAAATATCTGGTCGGCACGATGATCGAAGTTCCGCGCGGTGCTGTCACAGCGGATGCGATCGCGAATGTCGCCGAGTTCTTCAGCTTCGGCACGAACGATCTTACGCAGACCACGCTCGGTATCAGCCGTGATGACTCGGCCCGCTTCCTCGTTCCGTACGTAGAAAAAGATATCTACGCAAAGGACCCGTTCGAAGCGATCGACCAGGGCGGTGTCGGCGAACTGATGAAGATCGCCGTTCAGAAAGGACGCTCTTCACGGACGCGTCTGAAGATCGGTATCTGCGGCGAACACGGCGGAGAACCCTCCAGCGTGGAATTCTGCCACCGCATCGGTCTGGACTACGTCAGCTGCTCACCGTTCCGCGTTCCGATCGCACGATTGGCCGCTGCACGGGCCGCACTGAGAGAAATGGCAAAATAATCAACACACACGGACCCGAAGTCGTTTGGACTTCGGGTCTGTTGTTTTAGAGAAAGGATACAGGTCTCCATGAATGCCCGCGAACGAATGTTCCATTCCATCGAACACGCGATCAACGATATCGCCAAAATGCAGGATATCGTCATTAAACTGACCCGCAATATCAACGAAGTGCATGTTCAAAAAGAGCATGACGGCAAACTGACCGAAATGAAGGACCAGGTGCAGGCGTTGAAACTGCGGATGGATTCGATGCAGGAGTTCCTCTATTCCTGTGAACGTCCCACGGAGTTCAAAGAACGTCGGCTGTCCGAGATCGACGTCGCATCATAATTTTTTTTGTCCCGCTCGATCATTGGGACACGCTCTTCCTATGAAACACTCTATGATATTTGTGCTGTCCGTGGTTTTGACAGCATTTTTATATTCCTTTCCGAGCTATACCGGCTATTCCGGTGCAGCAGGGAGCAAAGGAACATGTGCATCTTCCTGCCACGGCAGCGGCACGGGAACCATCACCCTCAGCGGGATCCCATCCGTCTACACTTCCGGTGCAACATACACCGTCACCGTCAAAAATTCTTCCGGTTCCTCTATCTCCAATTTTAATTGCTCCTCTCGCAAAGGTTCGACCACCATTGTGGCCGGGACATTCATCGCAGGGACGAATTCCGCACTCTATTCTGTTTCGGGAAACGAGAACGGTGTCCGTGCTTCTTCGAATAATATCACCTCATCGGTCTTCCAGTGGAAAGCACCGGCGGCCGGTACAGGAAATGTGACCTTCTCGTTGGCTGGACTGCAGGGGAGCAAGAGCGGAGCAACGACAAAACTGACCGTCTCATCTACGGAAAGCACGACCGGAATAACCGGAACATCGACCGAATCCTTCCAATTCCAGCTGGAACAGAATTACCCCAATCCGTTCAATCCATCCACACTGATCCGCTACACGGTACCGGTTACGGGACCGGTCCGGTTGACCGTGACCGATGTTATCGGCAATGAGCTTTTCACGCTAGTGAATGAAGTGCAGGAATCGGGCGCGCATTCTTACCTGTTCAATATGTCGGAGATCAGCAGCCAATTGAAGAGACCCGTTTCAAGCGGAGTCTATTTCTATTCTCTCCGATTCAGGGAGATGGTGTTGACCAAAAAAATGGTGGTCATTAAGTAATCCCAATTAACAGAACGGTTTTCCAAAAGAACAAAACGGCAGGAGAAATGATCATCTTCTGTCGTTTTTTGTTTCCGTAATTTCTCATATTGTCCAGTATAAATTCAATACGTCATAGGATGAACTGATGTTTGTGCTGAAACTGATCATACTATTAATGATCACGTATTACGGTATGCTCAACGCTGGAACTCACCGCGTACCCCAGCAGTATCCCCGCATCCAGTCCGCCGTCAATGCTGCTTCTCCCGGTGACACCATTCTTATTTCTCCCGGATATTATTATCAGAATATCACACTCTCAAAAGTTCTTACGGTAAAGAACGCTTCTCAAACCGGGTCCGTCACGCTGGAAGACACCACATTGACTCCCGCTCAAGGGTATACCGGATCGAACGTGATCACCATCGAAGCGGCAGGAGCGGGGGAGATCTCCGGACTGACGATCGTCGGTGTGGACCGGTTCAATGTCTATCCGACCGGTGTCCGTGCGAATAAGGACGGATGGACCATCCGGAATTGTCTCTTCCGAAATCTTGGAGGGATTCAGACCTACTCATCAACCACCAACGTACTCAATAATACATTCCGCCTTGTTGAAGGAATGTCCGTTTCAGCCGGGAAGCGGACGAAAGTGATCGGGAACCGGATCTTCGGCAGCAGACAGGAAGGAGTGACGGCAACGGAGAATGTTCTGATCGCAAATAATCTGTTCGTCGATTGTTCGTTCGGCGTGAACAGCGGCGGACAATATGATACGGTGATCATACAGAACAATACTTTCAGTTCTGTCGGTCATATGTATAACAACAATCAAAACCCGATCCGCATCGGATGGGACGGTGCGCCGATGATCATCCGGAACAACATCCTCGCGTTCAATAACGGCATGGGCATTTTCGTGACGGCGGCGAATACGAATCTTCCGGACAAATTCTTCCTCGGGAATAATAATGTCTATATGAACAGCACCAATTATTTCATTGTGGACGATCCGACCGGGATCAACGGGAACATCTCCGTTGATCCGTTGTTTTGTGACAATGATTCTCTCTTTATCCTTTCGTCCGATTCCCCGTGTATCGATGCCGGTGCGGCGGACCTGAAGGACGCTGACGGAAGCCCGTCCGATCTGGGGATGTATGGCGGTCCATTTGCTCCCGTTCCAAGATATTCACCTGCTTCTTTTTCCCTCGCCGAACCCTCGGACGAGATCACGATCCACACGAATCAGGATCCGTATACTGCGAATGATCCTTCGATCATCCGCTTTCGGTGGAATGCTTCGTTTGACCGTGACCAGAGCGGCGGATTGAAATACCGGCTGCTTGTCGGAACGAAGCTGATCAACCGATGCAGAACAACCTCCTGCACCACACCATATCTTACCGACATCATCGATACTGTCTATGCATCGCATCCGGACTCGCTCAATGTCACGCTGAATGTCGGGGCATATCCTGCGCGGACCTATCACTATACCGTGGAAGCGGTGGATCAGGATGGGCTGGCAAAGCGGGCAGAACAGACCCGCACATTCACGGTTGTGAAGGATAATATGTACTCCTCAGGATTCTTTCTCGAACAGAATTTTCCCAATCCGTTCAATTCCTCAACGTCCATCCGGTATGGACTGCCGTACCCCGCCGATATCTCGATCCTTCTGTATGACATCCTCGGCCGGGAAGTGGAAAAGATCGTGAGCGGAGAGCAAACCATGGGGTATCATACTGCAACGGTGAATTCATCCCGGCTCAGTTCCGGTGTCTACTATTATAAGCTGACCATCGTGAATGCGACTCTTCCCGCCGGTTTCGCCGGCGCGGTGGAAGCCGGACTTCCGACACTAAAAAAAATGATCGTGATCAAATAACCATTCCAAAGGAGTCAGAATGAAAGTTTCACCGTTTCTCTTGCTTTGTCTCTTCACTGTTTTTTCCTACGGTCAGTTCCAGCGCCATGCCGTTGAAGTCTCATTTTCCGGTACGTTCGGAACGCACAAATTGAACGGTACTCCGCTCCCATATTCGGTGGAATCTCAGACGTATGCATTCGTCACGACATCGGCCGAATATTATGTGACGGACATTATTTCCGTGGGACCTCAGTACGGTATTCTTGCCGAAAAGAACGATCCGCCTGCGCATTCCGCCGTTCTGAAATTGTCCCTGACCAAACGGATCGGAGAAACACCGCTGGCATACTTCATCACCGGTGGAATCGGGAAAGCCAATGCCGTCACGATTCCAATGGCGGGAGGCGTTCTTCCAGCCCTGGCGACGAAGGACTGGGATGTGAAAGTGCTTACCGGAGGCGCCGGATTGAAATTGCTGGTCTCGGATGCAGTGGCGTTCAAGATGGAATTGAACTACCGGGAAGAGAAATTTACGCGGCAGGATTATTTCTTTGTGAGCTATTCCAGTTCTTCCATTCAATTGCGTACTGTCGATTATGTTCACAGCAATACTTCGCTGCTGATGGGATTCTCCGTTATCCTCTGACCGATCATCGGACCAACTGCGGAAAATACTTTTCGTCAAAGTCAGTTCCGCAGTTGTTCCGTCTGTCTCCCGCACTCGATACTCCGCATCCGCACATCCCGGCACAACACTGATGAAAAAATGAACGTTGATATTTTCATCTCCCTCTTCCATTTCTGTTTTTGAAAAAACGTCCGTTCTTGTTTCTCATTTTCGGAAACAAGACAATACGGTGTTGTCGAATTCCATCGCTAAAACTCGAATAACATTAGCATAGTATTTGCGGATACAATTGAAGTGGTACGGCATATTATTCTGGTCCGCCACACTGTTCCCTCCACATTCACTGCGGTATGATTATGGCACAAGGCGAAAAACAGCAGCACCCCAGCGGCGACAATCGATTCAAATTACTGGACAGAGCGGTCACGAAACACCAGGGACGCGGAGACGCACTCATCGAAGTGCTGCACGTTGCCCAAGGGATCTTCGGATATCTGGAGAACGATCTGCTCATCTATGTTGCGCAAGCGTTGAAGCTTCCGCTGAGCCGGGTGTACGGCGTCGCAACATTCTATCATTTCTTCAATCTGAAACCGAACGGCGAACATACTTTCGTACTCTGTATGGGGACAGCCTGTTATGTGAAAGGGGCCGAACATATCCAGACTGCGTTGGAGGAACATCATCAATGCAAATTCGGACAAACGACCAAGGACAATAAAGTATCCTTCATCACCGCCCGGTGTGTCGGCTCCTGCGGACTTGCGCCGGTCGCCGTGCTGGACAATCAGGTTGTCGGAAAACTCACGCCCGAAGAATCGATCAAACGGGTTGAACAATTAAAGAACACTCCGCTCGAGGTAGTATCATGACATTGGAAGATCTGCAGGATCTATCGGAAAAAGAACAGGAACGACAGTCGGGAAAGAAGCACCGTATCCTCTACTGTTCCGCCGCAGGCTGTGTTTCATGCGGCAGCGACAAAGTGAGCGCGGCGCTCAAAGCGAAGATCAAAGAACACGCGCTCGACAAGGAATGCGAAGTGATCGGTACCGGCTGCCTCGGTCTCTGCGGTGAAGGTCCCCTGGTGAAAGTGCAGAGCGACAGGACGCTGTATCAGAACGTCGACGTCCGTAGTGCCGAACAGATCGTGGAATCGCACATCCTGAACAATAAGAAAGTCACAGCGAATCTTGCCGATCTCTCCGCGCCGTTCTTTACGTCGCAGACGAAGATCGTTCTGGAGAACTGCGGCGAGATCAATTCCGAAAGCATCGATGAATATATCGGAGTGCGCGGATACGAAGCGCTCGCCAAAGCGGTGAACGAGATGCAGCCCGCCGGCGTGATCGAAGAGATCCGCAAAAGCGGTCTGCGCGGCCGTGGGGGAGCCGGCTATTCCACCGGACTCAAATGGGGGATCGTCAGCAAGGCGCACGGCGAACAGAAATATGTCGTCTGCAATGCGGACGAGGGTGACCCGGGGGCGTTCATGGACCGGAGCGTTCTGGAAGGTGATCCCCACAGAGTGCTGGAAGGGATGGCGATAGCCGGTTACGCAGTCGGTGCAACACAGGGATATGTCTATTGCCGCGCGGAATATCCGCTGGCGATCGAGCGGCTGAAACTGGCCATCAAACAGGCGGAGAAGATGGGCCTTCTCGGCAACCGTATTCTCGAATCTCAATTCAATTTCCGAATCGATATCCGCATCGGCGCCGGTGCATTCGTCTGCGGTGAAGAGACTGCACTGCTTCAATCCATCGAGGGTAAACGCGGTAATCCGAAACCCCGTCCTCCGTATCCGTCCGAAAAGGGACTCTGGGGAATGCCCACCCTCATCAATAACGTGGAATCATTCGCGAATATCGCTCCGATCATCCGGAACGGAAGCGAATGGTTCAGCAAGATCGGTACGGAGAAAAGCAAAGGGACGAAGGTCTTCGCGCTCGCAGGGAATATAAAGAATACCGGACTCATCGAAGTGCCGATGGGAATCCCGCTCCGCACGATCATTTTCGATATCGGAGGCGGAACACCCGATGGGACGGAATTCAAAGCGGCGCAGACCGGCGGTCCGTCGGGCGGCTGCATTCCTACCGCACATCTTGATCTTCCGGTGGATTACGAATCACTTTCCACCGTCGGTTCCATCATGGGAAGCGGCGGCATGATCGTGATGGACTCCACTTCCAAAATGGTGGAGGTGGCCAAATTCTTCATGCAGTTCTGTATGGATGAATCGTGCGGAAAATGCATCCCGTGCCGCGTCGGCACCAGACACATTTATGGTCTGCTCGACAAGATCTCCAAGAAGAAAGGGACGCAGGATGATATGATCCTGCTGGAAGAACTCTGCATGATGGTGAAAGAGACGAGTCTGTGCGGACTCGGGCAGTCGGCGCCGAATCCGGTCCTGTCAACGCTCCGGTTCTTCCGGAAAGAATATGAAGATCTGCTGCAGCCTGTGGAATTATATCACGGCGAGCAGGGAGTTGTGGCGGACTTCGAAAAATAGTTTAGAAAAAAATAAAGAGATGCTGGATGCAAGATAATAGATACTAGATACTAGATACTAGATACTAGATACTAGATACTAGATACTAGATACTAGATACTAGATACTAGATACTAGATACTAGATACTAGATACTAGATACTGGATACTAGATCCAGCATCCAGTATCCAGCATCCTGAATCCAGCATCCTGAATCCAGCATCGACCATACACCGAATTTTTCAATCTAGAATAATACGCTTATGGCAGTAAAAACATTAACCATCAACGGCGAACAATACAGCGCACAGGAAGGTGCTTCGATCCTTTCGGTCGCACGGCAGCACAATATTCCTATCCCGACGCTGTGTCATCTTGAAGGACTCTCCACGGTCGGCGCATGCCGCTTGTGCGTTGTTCAGGTGGAAGGAAGTCCGAAACTGCTTCCCGCCTGCACCACAAAAGTGGAAGAAGGAATGGTTGTCACGACATCCAACACCAAACTGGATAAGTACCGCCGAATGATCGTCGCTTTGCTGGCGTCGGAAGGGAATCACGTCTGCGCCGTCTGTGTGGCGAATAACCACTGCGAACTGCAGGACCTTGCGTATCAGGTCGGACTTGTCCGCGTCCGGTATCCGTATCTGTATCCGGACAAGAAACTGGATGCTACGCACCGGGAATATGTGATGGACCACAACCGCTGCGTGCTCTGCACCCGCTGCGTCCGCGTCTGTGATGAAGTGGAAGGAGCTCATGTGTGGGATGTGGCGGGACGCGGGATCAACTGCGAGATCATTACCGGACTGAATGACAACTGGGGAGATTCTCAGACCTGTACGGAATGCGGAAAGTGCGTCATGGTCTGCCCCACCGGCGCATTGTTCGAAAAAGGGGTCACTGTCTCCGAAATGGAGAAGAAGAAAGGATTCCTGAAATACATCATCACGGCCCGGCAAAAGAAAGAATGGGTCACCATCTCCAACGAATAGAAGGTCACCTCAATAATTTTTTGTCACCCCCGAATGATCCTATCGGGGGTCCAGCAAGATGGATTCCCGCTAAGAACGTGCGGGAATGACAATGATAGTAGTGTTTAAGCGTAACACCAATGATCGAGAAAGAATATTATGAGTGAAATAGTAATTAAACCCAAAGTCGCCACCGTCTGGCTCGGAGGATGCTCCGGATGCCACATGTCATTCCTCGATCTGGATGAACGTCTGTTGGAATTGGCGGAGAAGATCCAGCTGGTCTATTCTCCGATCGCCGATGTAAAAGTGTTTCCGGAAGATGTCGATATCACACTGGTAGAAGGGGCGGTGACGAACGAAGAGAATGAAGAGATGGCGCATATCATCCGCAGGAATTCCAAATATGTCCTCTCTTTCGGTGATTGCGCCACCACCGGGAATGTGACCGCCATGCGGAACCGGTTCACGGAAAAGGAACTGATCGGCCGCTCATATAGAGAGTTGTCAGACATCTGCAATTCCGTGCCGAACGATTTCACGCTGATCGCCAAACTGCGGGAGCAGGCGACACCGCTCCATCATGTGATCCGTGTCGATGCGTTCCTGCACGGCTGTCCCCCGACACCGGACGAGATCTGGTTCGCTATGAATGAACTGCTGCAGGGAAGGATCCCGATATTCAATACTCAGTTCCTGCGGTACGGATGATGGAATTGGATCATCGGTTCATTGAATCATTGATTCATTGGTCCGCGAAAAAATGATCCAATGACCCGATGAATGAATGAATCAATTTTATTTCTGAAGAGTGTTTTATGTCTAAAATCATAACAATAGCTCCTGTCACCCGCGTTGAAGGCCATGCGAAGATCACCATCCATTTAAATGATCGCGGTGAAGTGCAGGATGCCCGGTTCCATGTGAATGAATTCCGCGGTTTCGAGAAATTCTGTGAAGGTCGCCTGTTGTGGGAGATGCCCGGACTGACCTCGCGCATCTGCGGCATCTGTCCTGCAAGCCATCTTGTCACCTCCGCAAAAGCAGGGGATGATATCCTCTCCATCGGCATACCGGAAACTGCCGAAAAACTCCGCCGCATGCTCACGCTCGGCCAGTGGCTCCAGTCCCATGCACTCAGTTTCTTCCATCTCTCTTCACCCGACTTTCTACTTGGATTTGATGCCGATCCGGCAATTCGAAACATTTTCGGATTGATGCAGACGGATAAGGAACTTGCGCGGCGAGGCATCCGCATCCGCAAGTTCGGACAGCAGATCATCGAATTCCTGGGAGGACGCAGGATCCATACGCCGTGGGCCGTCGCCGGCGGTGTCCGGGAACCGTTCACCAAAGAAGAACAGCAGAAACTCCTCGAATGGTATCCGGAAGTGAAAGAGACCGCGCTGATGGCGATCAAGATCATCAAAGAAGTGCAGGAAAAATTCGCGAAGGAGGTCTCCTGCTTCGGTAATTTCCATTCACTCTTCATGGGAATGGTCGGACCGAAAGGGGAACTGGAATACTACGGCGGCAATTTGAGGATCATGGACAGCGCCGGGAACATCATTGCGGATAATATCGATCCGCGGGACTACCACAAACATTTCGGCGAAGCGAGTGAGTCATGGTCATATCTGAAATTCCCGTACTACAAACCGCACGGCTATCCGAAAGGGATGTACCGCGTCGGGCCACTTGCCCGTTTGAACATCTGCGATTATATAGAAACACCGCTCGCAGAGAAAGAGCGTCAGCTCTTTAAAAAATTGGCGCCGTCCACTGAAGCAGTGAACAACTCCTTCTACTTCCATTATGCCCGGATGATCGAAATGCTCTTCGCCGTGGAAAAAGTGGAAGAACTCCTTCGTGATCCTTCCATTCTCGGCACCCACGTCCGTTCCAAAGCGGAGATCAATAAACTGGAAGGGGTCGGCGCGTGCGAAGCACCGCGCGGTACGCTGTTCCATCATTACACCGTGGATGAGAACGGCGTTCTGCAGAAAGTGAATTTACTGATCGCCACATCACAGAACAATATGGCGATGAACCGCACCGTCCGTCAGATCGCGATGGAGTTCATTGACGGACCGGTCATTCCCGAACCGGTAATCAACAGGATCGAAGCGGGCATCCGCTGTTTTGATCCGTGCCTCAGTTGTTCCACGCATGCGGCAGGACAAATGCCGCTCGATATTTCATTGATCGATGTTGATGGTAATATTTTAGACAGGAGGCTGCGATGAATGTCTTAGAGAATAAACCGAAGATACTGATCCATGCATACGGGAATGTCGGAAGGGGCGATGATGCACTGGGGTTCGCATTCCTGGAGATGTGCCGGCCGTGGCTCGCACAGGAATATGCGCAGCATGTCACCGCAGGCCACGGCTTCCAGCTGAATGTGGAGGATGCATTCACCATGAGCGAATATGATATCGTTCTGTTTGTGGATGCAACCAAGAATCACATCACCGATTTCACCTTCAGCACGGTGCACCCGGTCCGGAACAATCCTTTTACCACACACACCGTCTCACCCGCTGGTCTTCTCTATCTTTGCAATGAACTGTACGGAAGGAAACCGGATACGTATCTGCTGCAGATCAAAGGATATGAATGGGAAATGACCGAAGGACTTTCCGAAAAAGCGGAGAGGAATCTTTGGACCGCGTTTCAGTTCTTCCGCAGTCAGCTGCAGGATTGGGTCGAGCTGTATCAGCCGCATGAAGAACATCATTCGTAGAATGAATGGAGGGCAGGTCCGACAACTGCGGGTCTGATCCGTTCTGCATGGTGCGTAACGCCAGCCTTTTCCCGGTCAGTGCACGTTTTCTGAAGAGCAGCTATTCCGATGGAATCGATTAGTATTTAAAACGAACAACGGCGGAATCTCTCCGCCGTTGCCGTTTTTCATATACTATAATAGAGCTTTACACCTGCGGAACTTCACGTCCCATCATCTTGTAGATATCGATGATCTGCTGCGCATTCTCCTTCGCATCCTTATTGTCCGGATCGAGCTTCAATACTTCACGGTAATGCTTTAATGCGCTCGGATACTTCACTTTCGGTGAGAGAGTATCGTTGAACATATAATAGTGTCCGAATTTCATATGGGCGGAGATCAATGACTGCTTCAATGCCGGATCGTTCGGGCTTGCTTTTGCGATCTCATCCAGCGATTTGATCCCTTCTTCGTAGCTGCCTGTGTTCACCAATGCGTTAGCATGATTCAGCTTCTCAGCATCCGCTTTCGGTTCGCTGCATCCGATCAATAATGCTGCGGCGGTCAACACGATCAAGGTATATTTCATTCTGCTATCTTCCTTTCAGTTCAATAAATGCACATAATTCTTACAACTCTTACAATTGTACGAAAGATTCGTGAAAAATACACTATTCTTTCTTCTTTTTCACCGGAACATTTTTTATTTTGCTGTCGTCTAAACTGTCGTTTATACGATAGAGCATCGGTCAAAATAAAAATGTCAGCCACCTTGGTTGTGGAGCAAATTGTGCTTGGTGTCTGACATCTTGATTTTAAATTCGGAGGAAGAATGAACTACGACATCAAAGCCATCAACGAAAAGATCCAAAAAGAGAGCGCTTTCGTTGACCTTTTAACGATGGAGATCAACAAAGTGATCGTCGGCCAGAAACACATGGTCGAACGGCTGCTGATCGGTCTCCTGGCGAACGGACATATCCTGCTCGAAGGTGTCCCCGGTCTGGCGAAGACCCTTGCCATCAAGACCCTCTCATCCGCCATCGATGCCAAATTCCAGCGTATCCAGTTCACACCGGACCTGCTGCCGGCGGATCTTGTCGGAACGCTCATCTATAACCAGAAGGACGGAAAATTCCAGACGAAGAAAGGACCGATCTTCTCTAACTTCATCCTCGCGGATGAGATCAACCGTTCACCCGCCAAAGTGCAGAGCGCTTTGCTTGAAGCGATGCAGGAACGCCAGGTGACCATCGGTGAAGAAACCTTCAAACTGGACGAGCCGTTCCTGGTGATGGCTACACAGAACCCGATCGAACAGGAAGGAACCTATCCGCTCCCCGAAGCGCAGGTGGACCGGTTCATGCTGAAGATCAAGATCGGCTATCCGACAAAAGAGGATGAACTGCTGATCATGCGTCAGAATGTCTCCGGAAAGAATGCTGAAGTGAAACAGGTCGTCTCTACTAAAGAGATCCTGAAAGCGCGCAGTTCCATGCACGAGATCTATATGGACGAGAAGATTGAACGCTACATTCTGGACATTGTCTTCGCAACACGAAATCCGAAAGATGCTCAGCTCCCCAATCTGGTCAATCTCATCAATTACGGCGCATCGCCCCGAGCGACCATTTCGCTCGCCCTGGCATCCAAAGCGTATGCATTCATCAAACGCCGCGGGTATGTCATTCCGGAAGATGTCCGCGCCGTCGCGATGGATGTGATGCGTCACCGTATCGGCGTTACCTACGAGGCCGAAGCGGAAGAGGTGACCTCCGAAACGATCGTGCAGGAGATCTTGAATAAGGTGGAAGTGCCGTAGAATCATTGAGTAGTTGAGTCGTTGAGAAGTTGAGACGAAAACTTTTGTTTAAAAAAATCGAATGAGAAGTGGATGCATAAATACGAAGATCTCATTGTATATAATAAAGCACTCTTGTATACAAAGAGCGTACGTGATTGCACAAGATCTTTTCCGAAAGAAGAACTTTATTCATTGACCTCACAGTTTAGAAGAGCGGCGGATTCAATTGTGCTCAATATTGTGGAAGGAGCCGGTGATTATTCAAATAAAGAATTTGGAAGATTTTTGACCTATTCGATCCGCTCCGGTTTTGAATGCAAAGGATGTGTTGACATCGCTCTCATCAATGAATTTATCAATGAGGATCAGGCAAAGCAGCTGAAAAATGATGCCAATGAAATTATTGCAATGGCAGATAGTTTACATCGCAAAGTGATGAACTAAATCTTAACTACTCAAGAACTCAATTACTCAACTACTTTATCGTGACAACCTCCGAGCTTCTTAAAAAAGTACGACAAGTCGAGATCAAGACCCGCGGCATGGTGAATCAGGTCTTCTCCGGCGAGTACCATTCCGTCTTCAAAGGACGGGGAATGGAATTCTCCGAGGTGCGCGAGTATTCATACGGCGACGATATCCGCAAGATCGACTGGAACGTGACGGCACGCGCGAATAAACCGTTCATCAAGATCTTCGAAGAGGAACGGGAGCTGACAGTGATGCTCGTGGTGGATGTGAGCCGCTCCGGACAGTTCGGCACCGCGGAATCGACCAAGATGGAGATCGCCACGGAGATCTGCGCAGTACTTGCGTTTTCGGCGATCCGAAACAACGATAAAGTAGGACTCATCATGTTCTCTGATGAAGTGGAAAAGTTCATCGCACCGAACAAAGGGAAATCCCACATCCTCCGCATTGTCCGCGAACTGCTGTCGTTCCAGCCGAAAGGGACCGGAACGAATATCAGCGGCGCGCTGAAGTATCTGAACAATGTCATCAAAAAACGCTCCATCAGTTTTGTCCTCTCCGATTTCATCGATACGGATTACGACAACGCACTTCGTATCGTCAGCAAGCGTCATGATGTTATCGCAGTGACGATGAACGATCCGCGCGAACGTGAACTGCCGAAGATCGGACTGATCAAGATGAAGGATGCCGAGACCGGAACCGAACGCTGGATCGATACCGGCGACAATAATATCCGGCAATCCTTCGCCCAGTTCTGGAAGAAGCATGATGAACGAATGAAGAAAGCGTTCCTCTCCACCAAGGTGGACAGGATCACCATCGAAACGCATAAACCGTACCTCCGTCCGCTGGTCGATTTCTTTAAGATGAGAGAATCAAGGGTATGAAGGGGTTGATAGAAATGAAGAAATTGTTCCATTGGATCATCGTTTCATTGATCCTCACGGCAGGCGTTTCCGCTCAGGAAGTGACTGTGACGGCATCGGTCGATTCACAATCGGTCGTGATCGGGGATTGGATCCGCTATTCTGTGCAGGTGAAGCATCCCTCGGCATTCACCGTCGCTCTGCCTGCGCTGAAGGATTCCATCGGCTCTTTCGAAATTGTGCAGCAGGATTCCCTTCTGAGAAGTGAAGAGAACGGTCTGGTGGAGTTGACGAAGAACTTCGTCGTCTCCAAATATGAGGCGGGCAGTTATTATCTCCAGCCGTACATCGTCCGTTTTAAGGATGCTTCCGGAAAGAGTGATTCCGCCACATCCAATCCTATTCCCGTCGAGATCCGCGGAGTGGAAGTCGATACGTCGCAGACCATCAAGGACCTGAAACCGCCGATGACCGTCCCCATGTCCGCCGAAGAGATCGCGCTCTATATTGGGATCGTTGTGGCGCTGGCCGGGATCGGGTACGGCATCTACTATTATATACAGAAACGAAAGCAGAAGGCGGGAAGCACTGTTGTTGAATACAAACCGAACATCCCGCCGCATGTGCTGGCATTGATGCAGTTGGAAGAGCTCGAAGCGAAACGGCTCTGGCAGGCGGGGGAGATCAAAACATATTACAGCGAAGCGACGGAGATCGTCCGCCGGTATTTTGAAGCACGGTATGGCTTTATTGCTTTGGAAATGACCACCGGTGAAGTGATGACCCAGCTGGAACGGTTCAAACTGGAGCGTTCCGCATTCTCTTCCATCGAATCGATGCTTTCGGGCGCGGATCTGGTGAAGTTCGCAAAATACCAGCCGGTCGCTGCGGAAAATGAACAGGTGATCGTCCAGGCCCGTTCGATCATCGAACAAACCAAACCTGTTGCTGAAATACCGGCTGCCGGAACATCGAATCCATAAATAGAAATGACTTCTGAAATTAGATTTCTGAAATATTCAAAATAAGCGTCATTGCGAGTCCCGACTCTGGCAATAATCATAGTCGGGACGAAGCAATCTTGTTTTTACTGGAGTTTTGAAAAGATTGCTTCGTCGTCCCGATACCCTTCGACTTCGCTCAGGGTGACATCGGGACTCCTCGTCCCAATGGGACCCCATTGGGGCAATGACTTTTTCTGAAGTCCCGAAATATTTATTTTTTTGTCTTTGTGTTTCTTTGTGTCTTTGTGTGAAAAAGGTAAATGGAAATAACATTCGCAAATCCTGAGTTCCTGTTTCTGCTGCTGCTCGTCCCCGGACTTGCCGTATGGTATTATTACCGGCTGCAGTCCAAGGAGAGCGATGTGCGCTATTCAACTCTCGAACCGTTCTCCATGGTAAAGTTCAGTGCGAAGGAACGACTCCGTCATCTGCCGTTCATTCTCCGTCTCTGTGCTCTCGCTCTGGTGATCATCGCGTTGGCGCGGCCGCAGTCCACTTCCAAAGGACAGAATGTCTACTCCGAAGGGATCGACATCGTTCTCGCGCTGGATATCTCGGGCAGCATGCTGGCGGAGGATTTCCAGCCGAACCGCATCGAAGCAGCGAAGAATGTCGCGCAGGATTTCATCGGCGGCAGGACGAATGACCGGATCGGTCTTATCATCTTCTCCGGCGAGAGTTTCACACAGTGTCCGCTCACGGTGGATTATGAAGTATTGAAATCCCTCATCAAACCGCTGAAGAGCGGGATGATCGAGGACGGAACGGCGATCGGACTCGGACTCGCGAATGCCGTGAACCGGCTGCGGGACAGCAAAGCGAAGAGTAAAGTGGTGATCCTGCTGACGGACGGAGTGAATAACCGCGGCGAGATCGATCCGATCTCCGCTGCACAGATCGCACAATCCTACGGCATCCGTGTCTATACGGTCGGAGTCGGCACCATCGGTGAAGCGCCGTATCCGGTGCAGACCCCGTTCGGTGTCCGCTATCAGATGGTGCCGGTGGAGATCGATGAGAAAGTGATGACGCAGATCGCCGAGATGACCGACGGGAAATATTTTCGCGCAACGGACAACAAGAAGCTCCGCTCAATTTATCAGGAGATCGATAAATTGGAGAAGACACGGATCGAGGTCCGTTCGTACCGCCGGTACACCGAATTGTTCTATTCATTCATCATCGCCGCGCTCCTTCTGCTGGTCGGCGATGTCGTTCTGACGAACACCTGGTTAAGGAAGCTGCCGTAATATGTTCCGATTCGCACATCCGGATTATCTGTATCTGCTCCTCGCGGTCCCCGTGATGATCGCGCTGTTCCTTGTTGTGCGCATGCAGAGTGCACGGGCGAAACGCCTCTTCGCATCGTCGGAACTCTTTCTCCGGCTGACGGAACAGCACAGCTCCCGAAAAGGGACCGTCAAGGCAACGCTCATCATCACTGCGTTTGCCATGCTCGTCGTTGCGCTCTCAAATCCGCAGGTCGGCACCCGTATGGAGGAAGTGAAACAGGAAGGGGTCGATCTCTACATTGCGCTGGATGTTTCCAAGTCCATGCTGGCGGAGGATATCAAACCGAACAGACTGGAGAAAGCGAAATACGAGATTAATAATCTTATCGACCGTCTCGCCGGTGATAAGATCGGCGTGATCGTCTTTTCCGGCGAGGCATACACACAGTTCCCGCTCACCATCGACTATGCCGCTGCCGGTCTTCTGCTGGATGTGGTGGATGTCGAATCGGTCCCGAATCCCGGCACCGCTATCGGCTCGGCGATCGCTCAGGCGATGAAGTCCTTCAATTTTGAGGAGCGTTCCTCCAAAGTGCTGGTGATCATGACGGACGGCGAGAACAATTCCGGCGACGCCATTGAACAGGCAAAAGCCGCCGCGGAGAAAGGGGTCCGTATCTATACTATAGGACTCGGTTCCTCCTCCGGAGCTCCGATCCCTGTCTATAATGCGAACGAACAGCAGGTCGATTTCAAGCGTGACCGCTCCGGTAATATCGTCCTGACGAAACTGGATGAGAATTCGCTGCAGGAGATCGCCGCCATCGGAAAAGGTCAGTATTACCGTGCGACCAACTCACAGGATGAACTCGATGCGATCTATAAGGATATCAACACGCTGGAGAAACGGGAATTCGGTGCGAAACAATTCACGGAATTCGACGACAAATTCCAGTATTTTCTCTTTACCGCGCTCCTGCTCATGTTCATCGAAGTGATCCTGTCGGACAAGAAGACGGAGTGGCTCGCTCAGATCAATCCGTTCAGAGGTCTGCTCCGTTCGGGGAGAAAGAAATGAAACAGATAATGAGGGAATATCTCAAAAATATATTTGTCACCCCCGAATGTTTTTATCGGGGGTCCATTTTTATGGATTCCCGCCAAAAACGTTCCTGCCCGTCCGGCACGCGCGCGGGAATAACAAAAATGAATTTGGAATATTTAGTTTTTGCGAATGCCTTGAGTAAAATAAGAAATGGTGCTCACTGCTCTTTTAGAATCACTGCATTCCTGTTCATCGGACTTTTTGCGTTCGGCTCATCCGCTTCAGCCCAATCGATCCGCTCTCTGGTGAACAACGGAAATGAGATGTTCGAGAAGAAACAATATTCGGACGCGGAAGCGGAATACAAGAAGGCGTTGGAAAAAGAGAAGGACCTGATGGAAGGGACCTACAACCTCGGCAACGCCGTCCAAAAACAGCAGCGGTTCGATGAAGCGATCCAGAATTATCAGCAGGCGCTGACGAAGACCGCGGACAAGTCCGTGCAGTCGAAGATTCATTATAACATCGGGAATTCGTATTTTGAAGGGAAGCAGTACAAAGAGAGCATCGATTCCTATAAACGCGCATTGAAACTCGATCCTTCCGACGAGGATGCAAAATACAATCTCGCATACGCGTCGCGGATGCTGAAAGAACAGCAGAAACAACAGCAGCAGCAGAAGAACGACAAGAACAAGAAACAGGATAAGAAAGAAGAGAAGAAGCAGGACCAGCAGCAGCAACAACAGCAGCAGAAGCAGGATCAGCAGCAGCAACAACAACAGCAGCAGCAAAAAGAGATGTCCAAAAAGGAAGCGGAACGTATTCTGGAAGCGCTGAAGAACGACGAGAAGAACACCCAAAAGAAGGTCAGGAAAAAAGCGCCTGTCCGGATGAATGTAGAGAAAGACTGGTAACGACCGAAACGAATGACACTATTGAGAACATATATCATCTCCATGCTTTCCGCCGTTGCATCCATGCTGATGTTCGCGCAGGAACCGTCGCTCACAGCGGATATCGACAAGAACCCCGTCGCGGCGGATGAACAGTTCACGCTGGAGTTCACCGTCTCCACATCCGGTGCGACCGCGCGGAATCTGAAACTTCCCGACCTGAGCAAGTTTCTCATCCTCTCCGGACCAAACCAGTCCACGAGCATGCAGATCATCAACGGCACTGTCACTTCTTCGCAGTCCTACAGTTATGTGTTGCAGCCGCGTGAAGCGGGAAAGGCAACCATCGGTTCCGCCACCGTTGAGGTGAACGGAAATGTGATAAAATCGAATCCGATCGAAATGACTGTCACAAAATCATCAGGACAGAAAAAACCGCAGGCACAGGCGCAGCAGGGTGAAACGGTCGATATCGGCGACAATCTCTATATCCGTGCGGTCGTGGACCGGTCGCGTGTCTATCAGGGGGAACAGATCCTGGTGCAGTTCAAACTGTACACTCGTCTCGATCTGGCGGATGTGAGCATCGATAAACTTCCCTCAATGACCTCATTTTGGAGCGAGGATTTTCCGTTCCAGCCGAACATCAATTGGGCGGTGGAGGTGATCAACGGCAAACAGTACAAGGTGGGGGTCATCCGTAAGACCGCACTCTTCCCGACATCGAGCGGATCGCTGGAGATCCAGCCACTGGAGATGACCTGCAAGGTCCGCATACCGCGCAGCCGTCAGAGCAAGGACCTGTTCGATCAGTTCTTCAACGATCCCTTCTTCGGAATGGCACGCCTTGCCGATGTGAAGATCAAAAGCAATCCGGTCAAGGTCACCGTTCTCCCGCTGCCGACCAATCCTGTCCCCGAATCGTTCCAGGGAGCCGTCGGCAAGTTCACTCTGAAAGCGGAACTGAACAAGCGCCGCTCCAAAACGAACGAACCGATCACGCTCAAGGCGGTGATCAGCGGGACCGGCAACGTGAAGATCCTCGAGGCGCCGAAACTGAAACTGCCGAGCGATTTCGAACAGTACGATCCGAAAGTGAAGGAAGAGATCGAACGGACCGGCACGCTCATCAACGGTACCAAGACGTTCGAGTGGCTCATCGTTCCGCGTTATCCCGGCGACAAGAAGATCCCGGCGATGGAGTTCTCCTACTTTGATGCCAACCAGCACCGGTACGTTACGTTAAAGACGAACGAGTTCAATGTTGCAGTGGAAAAAGGGAGCGCCGAAGCGCCGCAGAATGCCGCGGGCATGTCCAAAGAAGATGTGAAACTGCTGAATCAGGATATCCGCTTCATCAAGACGGAAGCCGGAACATTCCGCGAGAGGACGAAGGAACTGATCGATCCGACCGCAGCGCTGATGATGACCGTCATCCCGTTCGGCGGATTCCTTGCATTGTTGTATTACCGCCGCAAGACCCTGACGGAGATGTCCGATGTTGTGTCATTCCGTTCGCGAAAGGCGCTGAAGATCGCTGCAAAGAAACTTGCCAATGCAAAGATGCTGCTCTCCGCAAACAAACCGGATGAATTCTATACGGAGGTCTCCACAGCCATGTGGCAGTATGTCTCTGATAAACTGGCCATCGATCGTGCGGAATTATCCGTGGAGAACGTCACACAGAAACTGCAGGAAAAGAAGGTCTCGGAAGAACTCACTGTGAAGATCAAGGAACTCCTGGAAGCATGCGAGTTCGCGCGGTTCGCTCCCGGCAGTTCGTCCCAGGAGGAAAAGAATAAGATGTACGAAATGGCCAGCAGCATCATTGTTGCTGCGGAACGGGAGCTGGTGCGATGAGACAATGGACGATCGCACTGCTGATGTTCCTCTCGAGCGCTCTCTTCGCGCAGAACGAAGAGCTCAACTCTATTTTCGAGGACGCCAACCGTCTCTACCTTGAACAGAAATATGATGCAGCTGTTTCTCGGTACGAAGCGGTCATCAAGAACGGTTACGAGAACGGCGAGATCTATTTCAATCTCGGCAACGCCTACTACAAATCCGGGAAACTCCAGCATGCCATCCTGAATTATGAGCGTGCGCGGAAGTTCATCCCGAACGACGAGGATCTGGAGTTCAATCTTCAGCTCGTGAACCTTCAACTGCAGGATAAGATCGAAGCGATCCCCGAACTCTTCATCTACCGTTGGATGGATTCGCTGCTGACCATCTTCACCCGCGAGACGATGGTGTGGATGATGTATCTCTTCTTCCTGGCGGCCATCGGTTCGTTCTCGTTCTTCTTGTTTGCGGAAAGTTATGAACACCGCCGTTATTCGCTCATGTCCGGAATGATCTGCTCCGTGCTGCTGATGATCGGCGTCGCAAATTTCGTCATCCAGTCCTACCGTGAATCGGAAACGGAATTCGCCGTCGTCATGACCGATGTGGCGAACATCAAATCCGCGCCGGACAGCAAAGGGAACGACCTCTTCGTGATCCACCGCGGACTGAAAGTGCAGGTGCTGGACAATGTGAACTCCTGGTTCAAGATCCGTCTGGCGGACGGAAAAGTCGGATGGATCCCCGAAAAGGAGATCGAGAAGATCTGATGGCATCCGAAAAGACACGGACCTTGAAACAGACCGTCACCTTCCCGGCAGCGCCGCATGTTTTGTACGAGATGCTGATGGACTCAAAACTCCACGCACAGTTCACCGGCGGTCCCGCAAAGATCAGCCGGAAGGTCGGAGGATCGTTCTCCGTTTTCGACGGATATGCGGTCGGTAAAAATCTTGAATTGGTGAAGGACAAAAAGATCGTCCAATCCTGGCGTGCGTCGGACTGGGAAAAAGGGGTCGTTTCCGAGGTCAGCTTTGTATTCCGTCCGTCTCCTCACAGCGGCACACTCCTGAAATTTACTCATTCCGGCATTCCCGCAGGACAATTCGACTCGATCAAGCAGGGTTGGATCGATTTTTATTGGAAACCGATCAAGGAAATGCTCAAAAACGTTTAGATTCAACGATTTACTGATGATTGTAAAGATAAATCCCTTCCCGATATCCCTCTATCTTATTAAAAAATCTGCAACTTAACCGGAATCCCCCTCGTAAAGTTTAGAACCTGTATTATAGGAGAGAACTTTATGAAGAATGTCCAAAATATCCCGGTTTCCGCCATCATCATTGCGGCCATTGCTTTTTCATTCCTTGGATTGACCAATCCGGTAAATTCCCCCCAGCAGCAGGACTCCAAAAAATACTTCATCTCCCTGAAAGATTTCCGTACCGAAGAAGTGAAAGGTCTCGGCTTTTCCGTCAAAAAAGAGCTGTCCATTCATGTGAACGGTGTCGGCGGCGGAAGCAGTAATTTTTGGGGTGACGACCGCGGGAAAAAGTTCTCCTCCAGCGATATGTATGCGTACGGATGGATCATCAATGCCGATACCCGGGAAGTGGTCTGGGAAATGACGATGGGAAATACGTCGGGCAAAGAGGACCGGCGCACGGTGGAAACAGACCTGACTTTGAAACCGGGTTCGTACGAAGTCTATTATTCGGCTCACGGATATGCGAAAAGTTCCGGTTTGAGCTTCTATTCCAACAACATCGACCGCCGTACCAACAGCAGGGATAATGGAGGTCGGTATGTGGAGAAGTTCCTCGGATGGTTCGATGAGGATTACAAGGATATGTACGATGCATTCATGGAACGGGCGAAGGATACGTGGGGAATTTATTTGTCCGTACCGTCGAATGAATCCGGTGCGATCCAGATCTTCAATGCGCCGAAAAAGAATCCGAACACGGTCTATGCCGGAACGGGTGTCGGGGACGGCGCCTATGTTCGCAAACGGCTGACGGTGAACAACGATGTCACCGTGAACATCTACGCCGTGGGTGAGGGACGGGGGAAAGAGGAAGTGTTCGATTACGGATGGATCACCAATACCAAAACGCGCGAACGTGTGTGGGAAATGAAATATTCCAATACGGACCATGCCGGCGGAGCATCGAAGAATATCCTCTTCAACGGCGATGTGAAACTTGCGCAGGGTGTCTATGAACTCAGCTTTGTGACCGACGACTCGCATTCACGCGAGGACTGGAACTCTGCGCCGCCGTACGATCCGTTCAATTACGGATTGACTATTACCGCAAAGAACGAGAATGAGAAGAATGCACTCAGCGTAACGGAAACCAGCAACGAAAAGAAGAACATCATTGTACAGCTGGTGAAGGCGCGGGACAACGATTTTCTGCAGGCCGGATTCACTCTGAAGGAAGAATCCCAGCTGCACATCTATGCACTCGGTGAAGGACACGGCTCTGTCCGCGTCCGTGTGATGGGGACGGCGGTCTACGAAGAGGACCGGGACGATCTGGCGGATTACGGATGGATCATCAACGCCAAAACGCGCGAACGGGTCTGGAGCATGACGTATGACAACACCGAACATGCGGGCGGCGCCAAGAAGAACAGACTGGCGGACGAGTTCATCACGCTTCCCGCCGGCAATTACATCGTCTATTATCAGACCGATGATTCGCATGCGTACAATGACTGGAATGATGACAAACCGTTCGATGCCGAATCCTACGGCATTACGGTGATGGGCGTCGGCGACAACTTTGCGATGAAGAATGTTGCGAAGTTCGAGGAAGCATCGGATGAGAATGTGCTGGTGCAGCTGATCAATGTTCGGGACGATAAGCATGTCCGTAAAAGATTCACATTGGACAGATCGATGAAGGTCCGCATCTACGCCATCGGCGAGACGGACGGACGCGATATGGCGGATTACGGCTGGATCGAGAACGCGAAGAACGGAGATGTGGTGTGGGAGATGACCAACCGGACCACCACGCATGCCGGCGGCGCAAAGAAGAACCGCCTGTTCGACAAGCAGGTCTACCTTGAAAAAGGGGAATACGAGGTCCATTACCAGACCGATGACAGCCACGCCTTCGGCGATTGGAATGACGATCCCCCTCAGGACCGCACCCACTGGGGCATCACCATCTACAAAGAACAATAAACTGTAGGACGAGTCGCTGACTCGTCCTTTTTGCTCTGTCGGACGGATCGTTGATCCGTCCTTTTTGTTTTATAAATAAGCAAATGTCGGATGGGTCGCTTGCCCGCCCATAGGATTCATACACCCATCACAAAAGTGGACGAGTCGACGACTCGTCCTACACCAAGCCCTGTAGGACGAATCGCTGATTCGTCCTTTTAATGTACTTTGTAGGGATGGATCGTTGATCCGTCCCTACTTTCATTTTTTCCCGATTGTTGTTATGTTCAACTGTAATGAATAACGAACAACCCATCCCCGAAATTCAATGCACCAACTGCGGCGCCGCCGTCATCGGAAAATTCTGTCCCGACTGCGGACAAAAGCGGTTTACATCCGAATCGCTCTCGCTGAAAACCTTCTTCAACGAAACGGCAAAAGAATTCCTCAGTATCGACAATAAATTCTTCCGGAGTATCCTTCCGCTGCTTCTGCGACCCGGCGCATTGACGCAGGCGTATATCAGCGGACGGCAGAAACAATACATCAAACCGATCTCCCTCTTCGTCTTTGTGAATCTCTTTTTCTTCTTCGCCGGTTACCGGATGGGATTGATGAACTGGAATGTTGCCATGAGCGAAAGTGCTCAGCAGATGATCTCAGCCCGTGCAGCGGAACGGGGAGCCGATCCCAAAGAGTTCACACTTCAGCTGAATGATACGTTTAAGAATTATCAGCGGAGTCTCTTTTTTGCGGTCATTCCGGCGTTCGCACTTGTTGTGAATCTGGTCATGTTCCGGAAACGGCGGAGTTACGTTGAGCACCTGATCTATTCTATCCACTATCACTCATCATTTCTGATCATGCTGCCGCTGAGCATGGTCGCTGTGCTCTTCCTCTTCGGGATCGTCGACAAACTGATCGGTACGAGGATCGCACCGTATATCGGCAGCGATCCCGGACTAGGATATTTTGCGATCCTTCTCATGTTCACATATCATTTCATAGCAGTCAAGCGACTCTATGGGGACGGACTTTTTACGGCTGCGGCGGAAGCACTTATCTTCTGCTTCGCGTCATTCATGATTATGATCCCGCTTGGGCAGAAGTTGCTGTTCTGGCTTGTGTGGTACACGGCTGCGTAAATAATTGTGATCCAAATATGGGAAGTATTGATATTGATATCATTCAGATTGGCATTATTGTTTTTCATCATGGATGAATTGATCATATTCTTCATTGGTTTCGCTTGAAAAATCTGCTATTCCATTCTTTTTTCTTCCTCTAATTTTTTCTATCTTTTCACAGTTCAATCACTGAATCTGTGAATTCCCCGGAGCCGCTGTGTCAAATCCCCAACTCGATCAATTGTGTATCAATACTATCCGCACGTTAGCAATGGACGGAGTCCAGAAGGCAAAATCAGGCCACCCCGGAATGCCGATGGGTGCCGCTGCAACCGCCTATGTGCTCTGGACGAAATTTCTCAGACATAATCCTTCCAATCCGCAATGGATGAACCGCGACCGGTTCGTTCTTTCGGGGGGACACGGTTCCATGCTCCTCTATTCATTGCTGCATCTGACCGGTTACGAACTATCGCTGGATGATATCAAGCAATTCCGACAGTTGGGAAGCAAAACGCCCGGACATCCTGAATTCGGACACACCAAAGGGGTTGAAACAACCACCGGTCCGCTCGGACAGGGATTCGCCAATGGAGTGGGCATGGCGATCGCACAGAAATATCTCGCCGCAAATTTTAATAAACCGAATTTTCCGGTGATCGACTATTTTGTGTATGCGATGTGCGGAGACGGCGACCTGATGGAAGGTGTGGCATCCGAAGCGGCTTCGCTGGCCGGGCATCTGAAATTGGGGAATCTCATCTATCTATACGACGACAATAATATCAGCATCGACGGCAGCACCGGACTTTCCTTCACGGAAGATGTCGGCGCTCGCTTCGAAGCGTACGGCTGGCATGTGCAGACGGTGCACGACGGGAACAATGTCGAAAAACTCGAGACTGCCATCCGCCATGCGCAGCAGGTCACGGATAAACCGTCATTGATCAAAGTGAAGACGCACATCGGCTATGGAAGTCCGAACAAACAGGATTCGCACGATGCACACGGCTCGCCGCTCGGCGATGATGAGATTAAACTGACGAAGAAATTCTATGGATGGGATGAGAACAAATCCTTCTACATTCCGGATGAAGCGCTGAATCATTTCCGTACAGCGGTTGATGAAGGGAAGAAGAGAGAAGCGGAATGGAATCAGCTCTTTGCGAACTATAAAAAAGAGAACAACGATCTCGCCGCTTCGTTGGAGAATTCTGCAAAAGGAAATTACGGCACTGCATGGAAAGAAGCACTTCCCGTCTTCACGGCGGAGAACGGTTCCATCGCAACACGCGAAGCATCAGGAAAAGTCCTGACCGCCATCGCTCAGCATCTGCCGACGATGATCGGCGGTTCTGCGGATCTGACCCCTTCGAACAATACGTATGTGAAAGGGATGGAGAATTTTGCTCCCGAAAGCTTCGGCGGAAAATATATTCGTTACGGTGTGCGCGAGCATGCGATGGGTTCAGTGATGAACGGCATCGCATTGACAAGCGGAATGATCCCGTACGGCGGAACATTCATGATCTTCTCCGAGTACATGCGTCCGCCGATCCGTCTCGCGGCGCTGATGGGGATCCGTCCGATCTATGTCTTTACACACGACAGCATCGGCCTCGGCGAAGATGGACCGACGCATCAGCCGGTGGAACAGCTGGCATCGCTCCGCTCCATTCCGAACATCACCGTGCTTCGTCCTGCCGATGCGAACGAAACAGCGCAGGCGTGGAAGATCGCACTGGAGACCAAAACCGGTCCGGTCGTACTGGCGCTGACCCGGCAAAAACTGCCGTTTGTGGAGAGAACAAAATATGCCTCCGCCGAGCTGACGGCGAAAGGGGCATATGTACTTGCAGAGAATTCATCATCACCGGAGATCATTCTGATCGGCACCGGCTCGGAACTTCAGTTCGCCCTCGGCGCGTATGAAGCGCTGATTGCCGAAGGAGTGAAAGCGCGGATCGTCAGTATGCCGTCGTGGGAATTGTTCGAGAAGCAAACAAAGGAATACCGGGAATCGGTCTTCCCGTCCGCAGTGAAGAAACGATTGGCAGTGGAAGCGGGAGTGGAACTCGGCTGGCACAAGTACGCATCCGAGACGGTGACCATCAACTCGTTCGGCCAATCCGCTCCGTACGAAGCGCTCTATAAGCATTTCGAATTCACCACGGAGAATGTTCTTGCCAAAGCGAAAGCGATGCTGAAATAAGATGCCGTTCCATATTTCCATTAATATCGCCGCCGTTCTCAGCGCAGCATTCATCTGCTTCTCTCTGCTGGCATTGTGGTTCTCGCCCGCGCTGTTCGGCGGACTGCTCAAACGGCTTCGTCCTCATACCAATGATGAGGTCACGCTGAAGAAATACGCGTTTCAGTTCCTCTTCCTCATCCTCTTCTCGCTTGTCATGGATGTGGTGGTCGATTCCATCGGTGCATCAGGAATGACCCAGGGGGTCTTTGTCGGCGCAGCGGTCTGGCTCCTTATTTCCCTCATCCATCTTTCGGTCTCATTCCGTTTCGATTCCCAGTCCATGCTGGTAAAAAGCATCCATTCCGGATATTTTCTGGTGGCGTCCGTTATTTCGGCGGCGCTCCTCTCTATGTGGAGTTAAAATGAAACGCATCATTGCTGTTCTTTTCCTATCGATCTCAGTTCTTTTCCCTAAAACTCCCGCACCGAAACTTGTCGTCTTTCTATCCATCGATCAGATGCGTCCCGATTATTTTGAACGGTACGGGAAACATTTCACCGGCGGTTTGGCCCGTCTTTATTCGCAAGGGATCGTCTATACGAACGCGGATCTGAATTATGCCACGAGCGAAACCGGACCCGGACATGCGACACTCGGCACCGGATGCTATCCCTCGAAGAGCGGCATTCACGCGAATGATTGGATCGATCCGGTCACCAAAAAGAATGTCTATTGCGTGGAAGATTCACTTGCAAAACCGGTGGAAGGTGAAGGAGGAGGATTCTCCGCTCGGAATCTCGTCGTTCCCGCCGTCGGTGATTGGCTGAAGAAAAGTTCGAAAAATTCAAAGGTCGTGTCGGTCTCGGCAAAGGACCGTGCGGCCATTCTGATGGCCGGTCATGATCCGGACCAGGTGTTCTGGTATTCCCGGAAGAACGGCACTATGGTCACATCCGATTATTATGTCAGCACTCTGCCGCAGTGGGCGAGAGATTTTAATTCATCCGGCTGGATCGACCGGAATGTGCCTGATGCTTGGGTGAAGTCACTTCCCGAATCAGCGTACGAGGGACTCGGTCCGGATGATTTTATTGCGGAACCGAAAACCAACGGCACCAGCGCTTTCCCGCATCCGTTCACCCCCGGCAAGAAAGCGGATCAGATCATGGGAACACCCTACGGCGATCTCTTTTTGATGGACTTCGCTGCGGCTGCGCTGAAAGGAGAACGGCTCGGTCAGCGGAACGCGACAGACATTCTCTGCTTGTCTCTCTCCAACTGCGATTATGTCGGACATGCGTACGGACCGGACAGTCATGAACTGCTGGAACTGCTGGTGAGTGTGGACAAAGGTTTGGGAGTATTCTTCGAAGAACTCGACAGGACCGTCGGGAAGGACAACTATGTCGTTGCGCTCAGCGCCGATCATGCGGTCTGTCCGCTGCCGGAGTACAATGCCGCGTTCAGGAATATTCCTGCGATCCGGTACCAATACAATGACGACATCAAACTGAAACTCGATTCACTCTCCACGCTGCTGAAGTATCAACTGAATGCAGCCGAGGATGTGATCATCAAGAACAGTTTCATCAATTATTCCATCGCGTTGAATGACGGATGGGACAGTCTGAAACTGGAACAGGCGATCACCAAGGGGATGCTGGCGATCGATGCATTCGTGGGGGTCTATTTCCGTCACGAACTGCTCAGCAGTGCCCCGTCATCGAAACCGTTCATCCAGAAATACCGGAACAGTTATTACGCTCCGCGCGGCGAGGATTTCCAGTATCTTATCCGCGAGCACTGCATCCTCTCCTCGAAGTCGAGCGGAACGACGCACGGTTCTCCGTACAGCTATGATACGCATGTTCCGCTCATTTTCTGGTGGAACAACGCCAAGCCGCAGAAGATCACGCGGGAGGTCCACTCCGCTGATGCAGCGCCGACCCTCGCAAAATTTGCAGGATTCCCTTTCCCGAAAAACTTGGACGGTATTCCGTTGAAAGAAGTTATGCGGTAGAGATTGTCTGAAAAATTTTCCAATTTCCATTGTCCATTGTCAACTGTCAATTGTCAATTGTTTTGCCAAAGCTTACTCCTAAAATCATCCTCGAAGGAACGCGTCTCACTCATAAGACCGATCTTGCCTTCGCCCTAAACGAACATCCCCGTATTGTCGGTCCGCGGAAGTATCAGTACCATTCCCCGCTCATCTCCGGGGAGTGGTGTGCATTCACGAATTTCCCTTGGGGAAGAGGGCTCATCAATTTCGATGCAGCAGAGGAACAACAGGCGATGGAGACGTACCATACGTGGCTCCGTCTTTTTGAACTGCAGCGGTACTATTCCTGGATCATCGACCGGTTCCATCTCTCCACGATGATGTATCAGCGGAAATACTGCGGCAGGACGTACGATCTGCGCTGGGTTGAGGAACGGCTCCTGCCGCTCGGTTTTCATCTTGTGCTCTGCCGGCGCTCTCCCGATTCCTTCGAAGCGGCAAAGATGGAACGGCTGAAAGTTTCCGGTAATCCCAAACAGTACGACGATCTTGGGATATTTCTGGATGAGCAGGAGATGCTGCTCGAACTTGCTGACCGCTCCATACTCCCGAAACTCATTCTTGATGTTTCCGGCCGTTCCGTCCCCGTTCTGGCTGATTCCATTGCGGATTGGATGGAAAAAACGGGCGGACTGTACTCCAAATCCTAGAAAAAAGTTTCGTACAATCCAAGCCCCATTCCCTGGTAGCAGGTCGTTTTCAAATAACACGTCATGCCGAACTTGTTTCGGCATCCTTTTTTAAGGAAAGATGCTGACATTCGTCAGCATGACGATTTTTTAAAGCAAAGTGACCCACCACACATTCCCTTGACTCCCTCATTTTCAAGTCTTAAATTACATGTGGTTTAGTGGGTCAATTAAAACCATTACTTTAAGTCGGTTTCAAATGTCATTGAGGATGAAATTGTGAAGAGATATTATTACCTGTTATTTTTGGTTGTTTTTGGAGGATTTCTCTACGCTCAGCAAAGCTCAGGCGAGCTGCAGGAAGAGCAGGACTATGCTTTTGCCTATGGACTTTTTGACGATAAGCTGTATCAGCTTTCGTTCGAACAGTTCAAAAAATTCATCGATCAGTATCCGAACAGCGTCAAGCGTCCCGACGCCATTTTCCTTTCCGCAGAATCGCAGTTCAGACTGAACCAGTACCAATCAGCCATTTCCATCTTCAAGAATTTCAATCAAGATTACCCGAAACACAAATTGAGGGTGGATGCGCTGTTCCGCCTTGGCGAGATGCATTATGCCATGACCTCTTATAAGGATGCGGCGGTGTATTACCGCGAGGTCTATGAAAAATTCCCGCTGACCGATCAGGCAGGTGAGGCGGCATATTGGGTCGGTGAATGCTTCCTGAAATTGAACGATGTTCCCAACGCGCAGATCTATTTTAAGGTCAGTTTTGAACGGTATCCGAAACACCGGCTGGCGGATTATGCCCTCTATTCCATCGGATGGACGCATGAGCGGAAGAAAGAATATGCGAAAGCGATCGAAGTCTATCAGCGGCTGCTGACGGAGAAGAAGGAGAGTGACCTCGTCTCTGCAACCACGGTCCGCATCGGCGAGTGCTATTTCCAGTCCCGCGATTATAAAAAATGCATCGATTATCTGACGCAGGTGCAGACCGGACTCCGTGATTCGGTGGAAGTGCAGCGGAGCGAATATCTGATCGGTGAATCGTACTACAGTCTTGCCGATTATCCAAAAGCCAGGCAGCAGTACGGTGAATTCCTTGCCAAGTATCCGAACAGCATCATCTTCCGGGATGTGAAATATTCCTATGCGTGGACATTCCTGAATCTGAAGGAATATCCGCAGGCGGCCCAATTGTTCGGTGAACTCTCGGCCGGTGCGGACGAGATCGCACACAAGTCAATGTTCAGAAGGGGGCGCGCGCTGCAATTGAGCGGCAAGGTCGATTCCGCTGTTGCGGTGTATCTGGCTGTCGCCGCTGCCCGTCCGTCCGGCGAGTTGACCGACAATGCTCTGTATGAATCGGGTGTCATCTATTTTGAGCGGAAGGAATACGACAAAGCGCTCGCTTCCTTCCAGCAGGTGACGGAAAAATTCAAACAAGGGGATGCATATTCCGATGCAATGAGGATGATCGGGGAGACGTATCTTGCGCAAAAGAAATTCGACAGTGCGCTTGCTGCCTTCCGCAGTGCCGGAAAGAGCGACGCGAATCCTTCCCTGAAGAGCGACATCCAGTTCCAGGAAGCCTGGGCACTCTATAAAATGAAGAAGTTTGCCGATGCCGCAAAACTGTTCGAACAGTACGCAAAGAAGAACAGCAAACAGCCGCAGAATGCCGAAGCGAATTTCTGGGCGGCGGAAGCCTATTTCCAGGTGGAGAAATTCCTCGAGTCAGAACGGTATTATGCCGAAGCGGTCGTCAATCTTCCGGTGAGTAAAAAGGCCGATGCGCAGTACGGTCTCGCCTGGTCCTACCTGAAGCAGGGAAAATTCCAATCCGCGGCGAATGCGTTCCAGAAAGTGGTGGAGATCGACTCTGCAAAGAAATATACGCAGGATGCGCAGTTGCGGATCGCGGACAGTTACTACGCGGCGAAGATGTACGATAATGCGAGTGAATCGTACCGCGCGTATATCAAATCGAATCCTGCGGCCGCGAACAATGATTATGCTTTGTATCAGGTGGCGAACGCCGAATACCGTTCCAATGATGACAAGGAAGGGATCGCCCGGTTCACCGAACTTATCGGGAAATATTCCAAGTCCCAGTATGTGGACGATGCACAGTACGGCATCGGACTGATCCACTTCCAGAACAAACGGTACGCGCAGGCGATCACTGAATTCGAAAAGCTGCTGAAGAATTTCCCGAAGAGCGACATGGCTTCCCGGGCGCAGTACAGCATCGCCGACGCGTATTACAATCTTGAAAAATACCCCGAAGCCGTTGCTGCCTACAGCGAAGTGGTGAAGAATTACGACAATTCCCCGCTGGCAAGCGATGCGGTCAACGGCATGCAATATTGCTTTGTTTTATTGGGAAAACCGCTCGATGCCATTACGGTGATCGATGAATTCGTCCGCTCCAATCCGAATGTCCGTCTGGCCGATGAACTCTTCTTCAAGAAAGGGGATCTGTTCTACAGCCAAAAACAGTATGACAGCGCCATTGTTGCCTATAAGGATTTCCTCGTTCAATTCCCCAAAAGCAAGCTGCTCGGCGATGCGCATTTCTGGCTCGGCAAATGTTATCATGCACTCGGGAACGCACAGGCAGCGCTGGAATCGTACAAGACCTCGGCGGAGAATTATCCCGGCGGCAGAGTGGCAAGCGCAGCTTTGTTCGAGATCGGCGGACTTTCCTCGCAGCGGGGAAAACCGGACGCGGCGTTGAGTGCATATGCGAAGATCGAAGAGGAGTATCCCTCCTCGAACGAAGCATCGGAAGCATCGTATCAGCAGGCGCTGGTTCTGAAAGGGACCGGTCAATTGAATGCCTCTGTGAAAAAATTCGAAGAGACCGTCAGCCGGTATGCAAAGAGTACGGCAGCCGACCGGAGCAAACTCGCCCTCGGCTGGCTCAACATCGAATCCGAACAGTACGGGAAAGCGATCGAGTATTTCAAATCGGTCGCTGTGAGCCGCACGGACGAGATCGCGGCGGAGGCGCAGTACGCCGTCGGTCAGGCATTCCAGGCGCAGAAGAACTACAGCGAGGCGATCGTCAATTATCTCCGCGTCCGCTATGTGTTCCCTGCAGCCGTGCAGTGGATCGGCCGTTCCTATTTCAATCTCGGCGAATGTTATGAGAAGACCAATCAGATCCAAAAGGCGAAGGAAGCATTCACTTTTGTGATCAAACAGAATAAAGCGGCGGATCTCATTCCTGCCGCGGAGAAAAAACTGAAATCCCTGGAGCAGATGTGATGACAAAGACCCGTTGGTCATTACAGACCGCACTGATCGCTGCGGCATCTCTCTCCCTCTCGGTGACCCTTCTTGCTCAGGAGCCTGAGAAGAAAGAGGCGGCCAAAAAAGATGCCGGTATCCAGAATGTGCAGGCGCCGAAGACCGATGCGCCGCTGCCGAAGATCGACCTGCCGGAATTTGTCATCACCGGAAGTGAGAAGATCGATCTGAATATCGAGACGAAGTCATTGGAGGATGAGGACCGACTCTTCTCACCCACAGCACCGACGCCGGGCGAGCGGCCGGTGAATGTCGGGGAAGCACTCACGCCAAAGCAGGTCAAATCGTTCACGAAGACGCCGGGAGCAATGAACGGAAAGGTCTTTGCAGGAATCGGATTCTACGGCACGCCGCAGTTCGACGGATGGTTCGGTCAGTACGACGCCGTCAGTTCGTTCGTGATGAACGGATATTATTCTGAAAGTCAGGGACATGTGACCGATGCAGGATATTGGAACGGCGGATTCGGACTTCGCGGTTCGACCATCCTTCCTGAATCGACCGCCGTGATCCCGTTCGCACAGCTGAGCGGCGAGCTGCAGTATGACCGGGATGCGTACCGTGCCTTTGCATCGCGGAATGCTTCGCGGGTCCGGGACTTGAGCGGATTCGGTGTGAGCGGCGGGATCGGATCACGGTATGCGCTTCCGTACCGTGCGATCTCCGGTGTCGATTACTCCGCGCGCTTCGGGTGGAACTCATACTCCGCGGCGGACTCAGCCCACTCGATCGAGAACGAATTCTTCCTGACCGGCACCGCTTCCACACGGTTCTTCGAAACGGCATTCCGCGGACAGGCAGAATACCGTGTGAGCGGATTCACCATGCCGGTCCCCGGCCTCCAATCCGGTCAGTGGTTCATGCTTCGCACCGAAGGCCGGCAGTCCCTCACGCCGGAATTCCAGCTCTCTTTTGCGCTTCAGCAGTTCCTCTACCGCGGGAATGTCGGACCGGCATCAGGTCGTTTTTATCCGAACCTCGAATTGCGCTATACGTTCACGGAGAACGGTTCGGTGTATGCGGGATACGGTCCCACGGTCGAACGGAATACCCTTTCATCCATCATCAAACAGAACCGGTATGCGGATTTTGCCATGGTCCTAGTCCCGACCGATACGCGGGTGAATGTGTACGGCGGTGTGGAATTCAGTCCGACGCCCGAATTGACCGCTGCCGTGAAGGTGACCTATAAGCATATCAACAATTATCCCACTTTCCTTGACAAGGATAGTGCAAAAGTGTGGGAAGTTCTTTATCTTTCAGGCGTTCGCTCGGCAAAATTCGATCTGTCGGCGCTCTATCGTCTGAATCAACAGCAGAATATCACGGCGTACTTTTCTACGAACAGTGTGCGCCAGAAGGATTCTGCCGGTGTCTTACCGTATCTTCCGAAATTCACTGTCGGTGCGGCCTATCATCATTTCTTCGATATTGGTCTGCACGCGGAAGCATTTGCGGAATATCATGCGTCACGGTACACCGGTTTCTCCAACGGACACTCCAATGCGGGATATGTCTATACCGGAGTGAAAGGGGAGATCGAGATGTTCGGGCAATTCCGCGGACATGCGGAACTGAACAATATGATCGACCAGCAGTATTTTGTGTGGAATGGTTATCAGGAGAGAACGGTCTTTTTGCTGCTCGGCATCAGTTATCATTGGTAGCGAAAATTTTATTTTCTCACAGCACAGAAGGAGAATCAACAATGCCAAATTTGAATGTTAAAGGTGACGCACCGAAGTCCGCTGGATCATCCTCTTCTTCCGGCGGCGGCGGAGTGCCGAAGACCGCGTTGATCGTTGTCGGTGCTGTGCTCGCTCTTGG
>CALRIY020000019.1:0-39047 GCA_943364975.1 Synechococcus sp. UW140 | reverse complement strand
TTCTATTATGTCTGGAACGAAACTCTTGCGAGATCGGTCTTAACAGCTCAAAAGATCAATGCGGCAGGACAATTTCTCTGGGGCACAAATGGAAAAGTGATCAATGATAATATCGGACTCATTTCTTATTACCCGATACATCCTTTATTTTCAATGGGGAACGTTTATGTATCCTGGACTACGCTGGATTCGGCGGATCAAAATAGGATGAATGTTAAAACACAACGCATTGATGGATCCGGTAACCGACTTTGGGATATAAATGGTGTGAAAGTTGCACCGCAGAGCTGGGCCATCCCCTCGTCCGTTGTCATCCAAACAGCGGAGGATGGCAACGGAGGCGTAGCAATGATCTTTGAACACGGAGACACTTTGTTCTGGCAGCAAATGAACTCATCCGGAACAAAAAAATATGCCGCTCCTCCGCGCGTGAATCTATTCACAAAATTAGCAGAGCATTCTGTCAGCGATCTTATCTATAATACCAATGAATGGTATTTTGCATTTGACGATGTTCGGTACGGCAGTAACAACAGCAGTGATATATTTTTGCAAAAAATTCTCCCCTCAACATCGTCATCAAATATTACACAACCGTGGAGAGTGGATACCGGGCAGGTGATCTGTAAATATCCCGGAAAACAAAGTGAGATACGTCTCACAAAGGATGGTCAAGGCGGCCTGCTCATCGCATGGAAAGATTCGAGAAATATTGTTCAGCAGGGAAAGGATCAAGTATTTGCACAGCGGTGGGCCAGCAGTGATGCACCGGTATGGACGGCAAATGGTGTTCAGGTTTCCTCGAACTATTTCAGCACACTTATTTCATTTAAAGATCCGATCCCGCACAAGAACGGATTTATTTTCCCTTTGTGGGAAAAGGAGGTCGGGATCACAGCACAGAAGATGAATATGAACGGATCGCCGCAGTGGTTCGCCCCTCTCGGAAAAATCCACGCGTCAAAGAATGTTAGCCTGGCAGCTGCCCTCCCGCTCGACAACGATAATATTTGCATCGTATACCGGGATCCAATCGAAAAGTCAGTAAGAGCAAAGCTGCTTGATAAGCACGGTTATCTCGGCATCAATGCCCCATTGATGTCGGACGTGAAGGATGTCATCAATGATCAGGGAGGTAAATTGTCCGTGATGTTCACCGCATCGTGGCAGGAATTGAATCCGCCGTCAAATCAATTCGGCAACAATTATTTTTATCGGATCTATCGCGGTATTTCCGCAGGGAATGTACCGGAAGGAACAACCGTCGTAGCACCGGATATGCAAACCCCGCAGTCAAAAGGCACGCTGCTCGATCTTTCTACATCCGCATCATCAGGAGAGCCGATCTACTGGGAACAAGTGTCGGAAATTGCCCCGATCGGAAAAGAGGGATATTCGAAAATAGTTTCATCCACAAGCGATTCCGGTCGACAAGGAATCCCCTGGAATTATTTCATGACGAGTTACGGGAATTTTTCAAATTATCCTCAGATCGTCTGGTACTCCAACATCGACAGCGGATATTCCGTTGATAATCTTCCGCCGTTCCCGCCTCAGGCGGCAGCCGGTTCCATGGTTGCGGGTGCAGTGCAACTTCATTGGGAAAAGAATGTCGAATCAGATTTTGCTGAGTATGAGATCTACCGAAGCACGGCCGCTGGTTTTGTCCCCAACGAACAGAATCTATTGGCAAAAACTGTTGATACACTCTACCGCGATAACACCGCTCAATCAAATACAGCTCAATACTATATCATTAAAGCGGTGGATGTGAACGGTAACCGAAGCGATAACAGCGCATTGATCTCGCTTAATGTCACGGATGTTTTCGATGTAGCTGGACTTCCCCCGACAACATACGCGTTGGATCAGAACTTCCCGAATCCATTCAATCCCTCTACGACCATCGCATACGCTGTTCCGGTCAGCGGTCACGTCTCACTGCGAGTTTTTGATGCATTGGGCAGACTGGTTGATACTCCGGTGGATCGCTTTCATCAAGCGGGACGTTATACAGTTCTATTCTCCGGACTGAACCGTGCTTCGGGATTCTATCTGTGCGAGATCCGTGCTGAAGGATTCGTCCGCCGCATCAAAATGAATCTGATCAAGTAGGGCGATTGAACCGTTCCATGTGCTTGAGCGCGAGTATGAGAATAATGATCGTGGACGACAATAAGAATATGCGCGCGCTTGTTCGCCGCGTGATCGGTTCGGTCACTCGGGAAAGGATCGATCTGGTGGAGTGTGCCGATGGCGGGGAAGCTGTGGAGTGTTATTCGGCATCGCCGTCCGATCTGGTGGTGATGGATATTGCGATGCCGCACAAGGACGGCATCGCAGCTGCCGAAGCGATCACTGCGCGCGATCGATCGGCAAAGATCATTTTTCTGACCCAGCATCCGGTGAATGACTATCAATATTTAAAGGAAACACAGGGAGTAGTAGCGGTGATCAGCAAAGAAAATATCGCAGAACTGCAAAATGAATTGAAAGTATTCTTTCCAAAATAGAAGCTGTCATGAAGCGCTATCCTTCTTTTCTGCTTTTCTCCGTGCTCTCTGTGTCTCCGTGGTGATATTGTATATTACGGACTCAAGCGTACCGGCTTGGGATTCTTCTCCGGCAACTGAGCAAGATGTGTTGCAACAAAGTAATAGGAGAACATCGTGGGAATTTCCGAGGTGACGATCGTGCGGTCTGAATCAATATAACTGTCTTCCAGTGTTAACACATATGTCGGACCCAGCTGAAATGAGAAGTGTTTGAAATCGTATTCCACTTCTCTTCCCAGTCCCAGATCGATTCCCTGCATGCTCCTCTGCAGGAACAATCTCCCCGCACCGGTCGTGTCATGCACGGCGCCCGGATTGTACGCGGTCATCCGCGAATACCCGATGGTGATGAAACTGTTCGGCAGTTCCTCTTGAATATGCACATTCAGCCGTGCACCGTAATTGAAGATATACCAGAACGCGCTCGAATAGAGCTCCACGCCGATCTTCTCCGCAGGATAGTATCTCAGCGAAAGATATCCACCGCTCGGAAACTCAAATCCATACCCGATAAAAAAATCACCTTTGCGCTGCGCCGTGCAGAATGAACTCAGCAGTATGATGCCGGCGATAAGAGAATAGATTTTTGACATCGATTCTTTGTTCTTCTATGTGTCTATGTGTTTGCTTTTACCGGAGCTTCTCGATCTTATTCAGCTTGATCAGCTTCCCCCACATATGGACCGACGCCTGCTCGGTGAGGATCGTCCCGTTGAACAGCACACGCAGACTGTCTTTCTGGAACTCCGCCGGCAGATTCACCGGATCATACGAGACTCCGTCGTCGCCGTAGATGCCGTAGAATCCCCCTTCCAGCGCGATGTAGGCAACACGCCCGGTCAGATCCAGGGATTTGTCCTCCTCGCAGGAAGCAAGGAGAAGGGAGAGAAGAAGAAGGGGGAGTATGCGCTGTCGATACGTCATGATCATTTGCCGATGGTAACGCGGCGGACCACACCGAGTTTTTTGCCGAGGAAGATCTCGCCGACGGAGGTGAATTTTTCCGGAGCGTCGCTGACATAGAACTGCACATTCGGTTTTTCCATGCTCGGGTTCCGCAGTCCCTGATCATCCAGCATCTGTACGACGGCATCCGCAGTCGCATCGCCGGAATCGATCAGCGTCACCATCCCTTTGGTCACTTTGGCGATGATCCCCTTCAGCAGCGGATAATGGGTGCAGCCGAGGATGAGTGTGTCGATCTTTTCCGTCGTCAGCGGGAAGAGATATTCGCTTGCCACGAGTTCCGTCGCTTTGTAGTCGAGCCATCCTTCTTCCACCAGAGGCACGAAGAGCGGACACGCTTTGCTGAACACGATGACGGAATGGTTCAGTCGTTTCAATTCGTTCTTGTACGCATTGCTGTTCACCGTGCCGATCGTGCCGATCACGCCGACCCGTTTGTTCTTTGTCGACCGCATTGCCGCTTCGGCGCCGGGAATGATCACCCCGGTCACCGGAATGTTCGCCCGCTTCTGTACGATGTCCAGCGCCACCGCGGAGACGGTATTGCACGCCACCACGATCATCTTCACATCTTTGGAGATGAGGAAATCTGTGTCGTCCTGAGTGTACTCGCGTACCACCTGCGGCGATTTCGATCCGTACGGAACGCGAGCCGTGTCGCCGAAATAAACAATATTCTCATTCGGCAGCTTTTCCAGCAGTGCACGCACCACCGTCAATCCGCCGATACCGGAGTCGAACACGCCGATCGGTTTACTATTGAGATTAGTTTTCAGCGCCATAGACGTGTTGATCGTATAATTTTGTAATCCTGTAATTTGAAAATCTTTGAATTGATAATTACACTTCTAACTGTACATTCATCAGCTGTTGTATGGTATGCAGGATCTCCTCACGAAGATACCGCTTCTCTTCCTCAGATGAAATCGGTTTTCCCTCCTTTGTTTTCACGTAGAACGAATCGACGATCCCGTCCCCTCGGGTAGCAAGTTTCGCGAAATCGATTTGCAGTCCCGCCGCCGAAAGGACCTGCGTGATCTTGAAAAGGAACCCGGTCATATCCGGCGCATACACATCCACGATCGTGTGCTTTTCTGTGTCGTGGAATGCCGCGTCCACGCGGATAGAGGGATGGAACAGAGGTTTGGCGCGCCGTTTCCACCGGCGGTGATGCCGCTCGAAGAGCCGTTCCAGTGTTTCCGCGGCGGTCAGGACGTTGAACAGATCGCTTTTCACGGAGGATTCCTGCTCCGCGGTGAGCGGAAGTTTGGTCGCTGCATTCACCACACGGAACGAATCGATCACGATCCCGTCCTCCCTCGTGAAGATCGCCGCATCGATGATGCTGATGTCGTTCGCCGAGAGCACTCCGCACAATGTCGAGAGCAGGTAGGGAGCGTCGTGCGTCAGGATGGTGATGCGGCTGTTGGTGCGCTCGTTTGCAATGATGGCGGAGACGGTGTTCAGCGAACGGATGTGCTCTTCAAAGACCGACTGTTCCTCCGGCGTGTACGGGAGGAAGAATGTTGCGGCCTGGTCCGACCCTTCATCCGTCAATTTCCGGCGGGTCTTCAGGAAGAGGTCCTGCAGCAGCGATTCCTTCCAGCTGCTCCAGACATTCTTGTTCACGGCGGAGAGATCACAGTAGGTCAGCACGAAGAGCATGTCCAGTTGTTCGGGACGGCGGAAGAGAGCCGCAAATTCATCGATCGTCGTTTCGTCATTCGTGTTCCGGCGGAACGCGATCTGCTCCATCATCAGATGATTGCGGATGAGGAAGGCGACATCATCATCGTCATCCGAAATGCGGAACCGTTCCTGCACCTTTTTCCACACGTCGACCCCGCGGATCTCATGCTCGGCGATCCCGAGCGGTTTGGCGATATCATGGAACAGGATCGCAAGATAGAACAGTTCCTGCCGCTTCAGCTGTCGGAACGTCTCACCAAGGACGCTCTTGCTCTCACGAAGCTTCTCCGCGTGTTCCAGCGCTATCAGCGTATGGGCATCGGTCGTATAGTAGTGATACATGCTGTGCTGAAAGAATGCGACCAGATCCCCCCATTCGGGGATGATCTTTCCCAGCACATCCGCATCATTCATCATCTGGAGCGTTTCTGCCGCGCGTGAGGGTGCGGTGAGGATCTTCAGCAGTTCCTCCCGGACCGGCAGTGCATCTTCGGCGGTGAGCGGGCGGGACCGGAGGAATTCCGAACTTGCGCGGCGGAGCATCGGGGAAAGATAGACCGAATGTTCGGTGCAGATGCGGAATGCCTGAATGATCACCGCGTGGGTGAGGGAACCGGTCCGTTCCTTTTGAAGGAATAATTGTCCGTCCTTGACGATAAAACACTCTCCGGCTCGCTTCTCGGAGGATGCGGACCAGAACCGCGGCGAGGAGGTGTTCCGGAAATGATCGACCAGCCGTTTGTTCAACCCGTAAATGATCCGGGCGTTCAGATAATACTCCCGCATACATTGTTCCACGGATTCTACCGGTGTCGTACGGCGGTATCCGAGCGATCGTGCGATCTCCAGCTGCTTGGAGAATTCCAGGATATCCTGCTGTGCGTTGGAGTGATAGTGCAGTTCATTCCGTAAGCGGAGAATGCCGTTGAATGCCCGCTCACATTCCTCCCGCTCTTCGTCCGAGATCATCCCGTCCGCCGCAAGCTGTTGCAGCAGCAGCACACATCCCGAACGGTTCGCGTGGAACGGTGTGCCGGTAAAGTATTGTACGTTCATGGACCGGTAGATCCACACCAGCGAATGCAGGTCCCGCACACCGCCGGCGCTGTTCTTCAAATTCGGTTCGAGCAGTTTCACGGAATGATCGTACTTGCGGTGCCGTTCATCGACTCCGGCGATCACGGACGAGACGAATTTTGCATCCTGCTTCCGGCGTATGTTTTCCATAAATGCATCGGTATAACGCCGCATCACACTGTTGTTTCCGCAGACAAACCGGCTTTCCAGCACCGATGCCCAGACATCCACATCGGTCTGGTAGAGATTCAGACAATCTTTGATCGTGCGGACGGAGTGCCCCACGTCGAATCCGAGATTCCACAGCGAATGAAGGAATTTCTGTGCCGATTCCGCATGGGCGATTTTCGTCTGCTCATTGTCGAACAGCACCATCACATCCACATCGGAGTGCGGCGCCATCTCATATCGACCGTATCCGCCGAGTGCTACAACGGAGAAACTGTTCCGCTCCGGTTCCGGAAGTTCATACCACAGCTTTTCCATTGTCGCATCGACCAGTCCGGAGAGTTCAGAAGCAACATCCAGTCCTTCTGCCCCTGAACGGTGAAAGCGGAAGATATTCTCATATTCCTGTTGGAAGTACTCTTTGATCGTCATCTATAATAGATAACAGAATTGACGAGAAGTGCAAGAAAGGTAGGGACGGATTATAATTTTCGGGCAACGACCGCCGCATCTTTCAATGTCCGGACCGTAGCGCCGAAATTATCCAATGCTTCAAGAAGGATGACATAGATCCCGATCCGCACCCGTCGTCCGTCGTCATCCAGACCGTCCCACAGTGCGGTGCCGGTGGAGGCGGAAGCCTCTCCCTGCACAAGCCGGCGGATGAGCCTTCCGGTTACATCAAAGATCCGTATCCGGATGGTGGAACTGACAGAGGGAAGAGTATAATTGATCGTCAGAAAATCCTCATGCCCGTCATGATCCGGTGAGAACGGATTGGGGGAGAGGCGTATCGATGAGCCGGACGCAGCCACAGGTGTGTAGATGCTGTTGACGAGGAGGGGAGTAGCGAAACGTCCGGCAACGGATGTGCTCCAGTTTGTTCCGTCGTTCGATCCGAGCGCAGGATTGATCCGTTCCAGCGACCGTCCGGCAGGGATAAGGTTCTTCAGATGCCATTGCGGAGAATACCGCACGCTGTCGATCACCGTACCGGTCAGATCGTGCAGTACGATATCTTCCCCGCCGTTGCTGAGGCTCAGCGAGGGTGCGATCACGGTCCATCTCTTGTCGGCATAAGGGTGTTGAAGTAAGAAGGCAGAATCGGACGCCGCGACAAGAAAACCGTTCGGAGGAATGTGCCAGAGCGAATCCGAAAGAAGGATCACCGTCCGGCTGCCCGATGATCCCGGCCCTTCCATCAGTTTCCAGCCGGATACATCGACCGTATCCGTACTCCGGTTGATCAATTCGATAAATTCGCTGCCGCCGGCGGACGGTTCATACATGATCTCGTTCACCGCAAGCGTCCGTTCAGGGAAGGCGAACAATGCATCGGCGGCCGCGAGATTATTTCCGATTCGTTCATCGGGAAGGTATACACATTCCACAGTCAGTCTTTGTGTTCCATGGAGCGGTGTTCTCCATTCGGCTGTGAATACGATTGAATCATGAGGATTCAACTGTGTGATCTGCGCAGTGTAGAGGATTTCATCATTGGCATCCGGACCATTGTTCCACCTGTCATGGACGATGCGGATATGAGCACCTTCGATCATGTTCCTTCCGGCATTGAAGATCATAGTGCGGATGGCGATCCCCTCTGTCTGTCGTGTGACAGTGAAGGATCGGATCTCTGCATCGAACTCTTTCCGCGCGATCCCGTTCTCGCTCCAGGGATCCGGCGGACCGGTTTTCCAGTTGCTCGAATCGTTGACCGGTGTTTCTGTATCGAACCTCTGCAGGGTCGTTCCGTTCATCCCGCCCCATGTCGGACGGTAGTACAGACTGTCCATCATCATTCCCCGTTCGTCGTACAGCACCGCCGCATCAGGCGTCGTATTGTTCAAGCCGGAGAACGGAGCCTGGAGAATGACCCCGTTCGAGCGGTATACGGTGAGAAACTGCAGCGTATCAGTGGTGATAATAAAATAATGGAACGGCTGGACGATCATGTGATCTCCGGAAAGCACCGCTTTTGTCGACCCGTTATCCGAAATTTTCCAGCCGGAAAGGGAGACCGGTTCATTCGAACGGTTATACCCCTCGATCCATTCAGGGATATCACCGCCGGGAGCATACATTACTTCGTTGATCACGATGCTCCTCATCGGGGCTCCTATACGGACGAATGAGACCAACTGGTCGTTGGACCTGTCCTTATCTGTCTCCGCATTGACCATTGCGGCGATCCGGTGACTTCCCTGATGAAGCGGCGGAAGCATGAACAGCACAGAGGCAGAATCCCCCGGTGAAAGTCCGGATATCATACGTTCACCGATCATGTCATCCATACTGAAAAGCGAATCTGCGTTTCCGTCACGGTACAATTGAAGAGTGAATGCTGCAACAGATTTTTTTCCGATATTTCGCACCGTCACCGTAACGGAGTTCTCCATCCTGGCACGAGGAATGGCGGGATGCTGCTCAATGCGGATGACGGTAAGGTCGAACTCTTTCGGTGTGACGGAATTGATCGCCCCGGGAGTGCCGCCGGAAGGATCATTTGACAATCGCCAATTGCTCTGCAGTGTTGATGCTGCGCCGGTATCGATCCTCTCCAGCGTTCGTCCTGCCGAACTTCCCCAGGAGGGAAGATACAGGAGACTGTCGATCGCAGAGTTCGTCGGATCGAATAAGATGATACCATCACCGCTGTTGTTCAGGGAGGAGAAAGAGGCTTGAAAAAGTTGGACCGGAATATCAACGAAGTTCTTCAGTCCGTTCGTGTCGGTCGTGATCACGGCATAGGAATAGGGAGGAAGAATTCTGCCGGCCGGCGTCAGCGCTCCTTTGGTGCTTCCGCCGTCGGAGATCTTCCAGCCGCTCAGCGGCACCGGTGCACCGGTGCGGTTCACGATCTCGATCCATTCCGGCATTCCGGCAGGGGGAAGGTACATGAACTCATTGATCAGAAGTGTTCCCGTCCGATATCCCGCATGGACGAGAGCGGAAAGGAAATTGTTCGATGTATCTTCGTCTCCGGGGATTTGAAGTTCTATCATCAGCGGGTGTCGTCCCGCGCTCAAAGAAGGATACTGCATCTGCAGCATCACAGAATCATTCTCTCCGAGCAGTTCCGAAAACGATGCAGATGAGACCAGTTCAAGCGAGTCGAACAATCGAAGCGATCCGGAGTATTTTCCCGCCGCCGCACGATTCTTAACCCAAAGAAAGAGCGTGAGCATCTCCCCTTGTTTTGGATTGAGCGGAGAGATCGCAGCGAAGACAAGCGAGAGATCCTTCTGTATTTTCACTGTCAGACGTACATCGTCGATCCGGATGATACCGGTTGCTCCTGCAGTGTCTGGTATGTTTCTGATCCTGATCCGGACCTGAGACATTCCTGAAAGAGTTTCAGGGAGTGCAAATGCTCTCCTTACGTAGGAAGTAGTGGAACTTGACCGGAGAGAATCTGGAGAGACTCTGATGCCGAAGAGTGTGTCGCCTCCGATCGACGCTTCCACAAGTATGCGTGCCTGATAGGAGGATGTTCTCCGTTCAAAGAATTCCAGCGAGTCGACAATTCTGTCAACGAAATTCATTTCCGGCAGAATGACGAACTGAGGACGGGTAGCATCGGCTGAACTGAGTGCATGCGGGACCGAACGAGGTGAAGAAGCTGCTGTTAAAAAATCTCCGCCGGGATTCTTTTGCTTCGATGTCAACCATCCTGTAGGGAGTGCGGCGGCCGGTGTACTGTCGAATGTCTCACGGTACGGAAATTCCGAGATCTGTCCTGAGCAGAACGTGATTGCGTGAATGAGCCACAAGAATAAAAATATTTTTTTCATACGATACTCGCTCCGGTAAGAGTGCGGACACTTTCATTCCCGTTCAACACAATCTCATTGTCGGTTCAGGTATTCCTCTCTGGTCAATGATCCGCGTGACGACATGGAATTCGGAACACACAGCAAACTATTTTTGGTGACACCGATTTTTGTCAAGACCATTTTTGATCTTTTTTAAAATTATTTTTAAAAATATTTTGTTACCCATGTAAAGGCATTTACACGAGATGGGTAACGATAAATCCGCTCATGAAAAGGGTAGAAATTGGAACCGTACAAAAAAGTTGTCACCCCTGTGGGAATGTTTTCAAACGAATAGCTCAAAAAGGGAAAAAACCTTTAAAAATGGCGATTCTTAGAGGGTTCTAATGCTTTTGTACTTGCGCTCTTGTAATGAATTTTGTTTATTGTAAGGGAGATGAAGAAGGTAAATACACATATTGAAGCACTTGATCTGAGAGGAGCACAGTAATGGGCTCATCTAAGACCATCATGCTTGCCGGCATATACCTGATCTTCGGATTCTACGTGAAGTCATTCAACAGCGTAGATGAAACGATGTTCAAAACATCCATGAAGACGGCAACACTGGCACAGTCCGAGCAGCTTTCACAGACCGGTCTGTCCCTGGCGAAGACCTATATGAACAACACCTTCTCCCGCGCAAACTTCGCGACCCGGACATTTGTCAGCGCAAAAGATACCGTGAAGTATTCAGCTGCAACGTCTGCATCGCTTCCTGCATCACAGACAATGGTCACATCCACCGCATCGCACTACACCACAGTGACAGTCGGCGGAGTTTCGGAGATCAAAGTTCGCCGGATCGTCACCACGAATGCAGTGTTCCAGTATCATAACGGCCGCTGGAAACAGGTTCGGGTGTTCACCACACGTGATTATCAGGATAATTTCTAATAACTGAATGTATTGAAACGAAGAACGCCCGCTAAGCGGGCGTTCGTGTTTTAAAGCCGTCTCATCATGAGACAATAAGTGACATTCCGTTACTCGTCAGGATTAGCGATCTTATAGACCATCGCGGCCGCTGCTCCGCCGGCAAAATTTCCCACAAGGAAGATCCAGATGTTGGCGAGGGAAGAAAGTCCCATGACAGTGATGCCGGCAGCGACTGCGGGATTATATGCTCCGCCGGAGATCGCTCCGCCGGCAAAGGCGCCGATCACGACCGTGAATCCGATCGCCAAACCGAAATAGGAATTGCCGGAGGATTTCTTTGAGGTGGCAACATTCAGCACTACATAGACGAGCGCGAAGGTGAAGAGGAATTCATTCAGAAGCGCTTTGGTGACATCAGGGACCATCGGTGCAAGGATCGGATTTCCTTTTTGAAATCCGGTGACAAGGGCCGCCGCAATTCCGCCGAGGATCTGCGCCGCCATATACGGCGCCACATCCTTCGTTTCACATTTGCCGCGCATCCAGACACCGAGCGTCACGGCAGGATTGTAATGTCCGCCTGAGATCGGACCCCCGGCATAGACCATGATCATCAATGTGGATCCGATCGCAAGCGCAGCAAAAGCGCCGGCTCCCGGCTCGATCACTGTCAGCCCGACAACCAGCACAAGAAAGAATGTGCCGATGAATTCAACGATATATCTGTTCATAAAAGATCTCCTTATATAGAGTGTGGTGAGGTGATGCGAATATGCAAGAAAAGAGTTGAAGAGGCAAGCATTGTACAATAAAAACGCCGTCCAGCGGACGGCGTCTCATAGCGGGTCCAACTTCACTGGACTATTTTTCGGTCCGGGCGCCGAGTTGACGGTCGAACATCATCAGACTGACCGGTGAGTCACCGACCTTCTTCAGCAGATCCACAATCTCGTTCGCATTCTTCTCCTCTTCCACCTGTTCGGTGATGAACCACTGCAGCATGATCTGTGTCGGATAATCATTCGCCTTCATCGCCGTTTCATACAATGCTGTGATGGACGCGCTCACTTTCAGTTCGTGTTCCAGCACCATCGAGAAGAGCAGAGGAAGATTCTTGAACTCGGCTTTCGGTTTGTCGATCGCTTCCAGTTCCACTTTTCCGCCCCGTTCATGAATGAAGTGGTAGATCTTCATTCCGTGTTCATTCTCCTCTTCGCTCTGCACCTTCAGCCATTTGGCGCATCCGGGGTATCCTTCCGCTTCGCACCAGGCGGACATGGAGAGATACAGATACGAGGAGAACAGTTCTTTGTTGATCTGCTCATTCATCGCTTTCAGCACGTTCTTTTCCAGTTTCATTGTTCGATCCTTTCAGTATGATTGTTGTTGTCGTCCAAGTGAGAGTGTTCACAGTGAATTTCATCGTCAGAACATCTTTGATCCGGCAGGTGTTGACAACTGTAACGTACCGCTTCATGCGGTGAAATGCAATACAGCATCAATGAACAAACTTCTTTATATTTCGTCTAAGTCTTACATCTATCTTATGAAGGAAAAGGAATGAAGAAAAGCAGAGCCATCATCATCCTGACCGTTCTCTCGCTGGGAATCGTCGGTTTCTCAGCCCTGGACAATGTCTATCTGAAGGTCGGTCAGAATATCGACATCTTCGGCCGGGTCTATAAAGAGATCGTCAGCAATTACGTGGACGAGGTCGATCCGGAGAAATTCATGCGGTCAGGCATCGACGGAATGCTCGGGACACTTGATCCCTATACGGTCTATATGGCCGGAAAAGAGGAGGATGACATCGATCTGCTGACGCACGGACAGTACGGCGGTGTCGGCATCTCGATCGGCGTGCGTGACGGTCAGATCATCGTCCTTGCTCCGACCGAAGGATATTCCGCCTATAAACAGGGTGTGAAGACGGGAGACAGGATCATTGAAGTGGACGGGATGAAGATCACCGGTACGCATCCGGACAGCGTCCGTTTCAAAGTGCGCGGTGAGCCGGGGACCACGGTTAAGATGAAGGTGGAGCGCGAGGGAGAGAAGAATCCGATCGAGTTCACCCTGGTGCGGGAAGAGATCCAGGTGCACAATGTGGGATACTCGGGATTCGTGCGGGACGGGGTCGGATATATCCGTTTGGAACGCTTCTCCCGCCGCGCCGGCGAAGAGATCCGTCAGGCGGTGAAAGAATTGAAAGCGAAAGGTGAATTGAAAGGACTTGTCTTCGATCTTCGGGACAATCCGGGTGGACTGCTCGAGTCCGCCGTGGAGACCGTGAGCAAGTTCGCAAAGAAAGGGAGCGTCATCGTCACCACCAAAGGGCGCAGGGATGAGGAAGCGAAGATGTACACCGTGGAAGAAGAACCGATCGCTTTGGATGTACCGCTTGCAGTGCTGGTGAACAAGAACAGCGCGAGCGCCAGCGAGATCGTCGCGGGGGCAATTCAGGATCTGGACCGCGGTATCATCGTCGGAACGCGTTCGTTCGGTAAAGGACTGGTGCAGACAGTGATCCCTCTCAATTATAACGCCTCCATGAAGATCACTACCGCACGATACTATACTCCGAGCGGACGGTGCATTCAGGAGATCGATTATCTGCACAAGAATAAGGAAGGGGTCTTTACCGTTACGCCGGACAGTCTGAAACGCGAATTCAAAACAGTGAACGGACGCGTAGTGAAAGAACTCGGCGGTATCGCACCCGATACGACGGTGGAGGATATCCAGCACAGCACGTATTACACCGAGCTGATGCGGAAAGCACTCTTCTTCAAATTCGCGACCACCTACGTGGTGAAGCATCCGGCATTCGAAGGCGAATTCTCCGCCACTCCTGAAGTGATGAAAGAATTCGAACAGTATCTCACGGAACAGAAATTCGAATTCGTCGAACCGGCGGAAAAGAAATTGTCGGAATTGAAAGAGCAGATGAAGAAGGAGAAATACAGTTCCACATCAATTTCCTCCGTTGATCAGCTCATCAATCAGCTCCACGGCGAGAAAGTGAACGCCTTCGCCCGTTACAGCGACGAGATCCGGAATGAACTGACTGCCGAGATCAACTCCCGCTATAATGGTGAAAAAGGACGGGACAGGGCAATGATGAAATATGACATCCAGGCGCAGACCGCCGCGTCGCTCGTACTCAATAAAAAATATTACGATGGAGTGCTGAAGGGGAAGAAGTAAAGAGACCGTTGAAAATGTTCCGAATGACCCGAAGAGTGCAAGCCTTCGGTCTTTTTATTAGAGATTAACAATTCTTATTGCAACAAGTTTATATCTTTCAATAACGAGGCTGAGGTCAGTTATTTACTCCATACCTTTCGGCTATTAATATTAAGATGATCATAACCAACATAAACAATATTCCAAAAAATAGGCGCCCAGTTTCTAATCTTTCATGAAGAGGTAGGTTTTTCCATTTTCTCAAATTATTATGCCCTCCAACAATGAAAAAAGTCAGCACTACACCAAAAAAAATTATAATAACAATGGAAGTTCCACTGAAACCTAACATAGTCAAATAGTCCCAAATTGCATCTGAAAGATTTCTATACATATTATCTACTTCCTTCCCAATAAATAAGTTGTTCCTCTGACTGCAGCTGCATGTCCCAGATATTTTTAACGCCCCCACAGTTGGCAGCAAAGATCTCCTCTATCATACTGTTCCGGAAGATTGATCTATCCGTCATGGAAGAATAACAAACTATTTATCATTGAATACATAGCGGATCATTTGTTGTTATTGATCGCTAAGAACGCAGAATGATCGATAATACATTGCTTTAACGTTTGATAAATGGACAAAGGATAAAAACAGAACGGCGAGATTCACTCGCCGTTGTTGTTTCTAGTTCTCGAAAAGCTGCAGCTGCGGAAGGGCGTGTTTCACTTCGTTCACGATGAACTCAAAGTCCGAAGGACGGTGGACGAAGTCCAGCGGATCGCTTTCGATGATGAGCAGCGGACCGATCTTGTAATATCCGATCCATTCCTCGTAATGGCTGTTCAGCTGCTCCAGGTATTCACGCGGAATGCCCTGTTCATATTCCCGTCCCCTCATTTTTATCTGTCCTACCAATGTATCCACTGAAGAACGCAGGTAGATCATCAGATCGGGCGGTTTCAGATATTCCATCATTACATGGAATAATGAGACATAATTGGTATAATCCCGCTCATCCATTTTGCCGATCATATGCAGATTCTTCGCGAAGATCTCTGCATCCTCGTAGATGGAGCGGTCCTGGATCACCGATTTGTTCGCCTCCACGATCTCCTTATGGCTTTTAAAACGGTTCGCCAGGAAATACATCTGAAGATGGAACGACCAGCGGTTCATATCACCGTAGAAATCCTTCAGATATGGATTGTCCTCCACGGATTCGTAGTACGGTTTCCAGTTGAAGCGCTCGCCGAGCATGCGCGTGAGGGATGATTTTCCCGCGCCGATATTCCCGGCGACAGCGATGAAAAGATTATTATTTGCAGGTTTCATAAGTTGATCGTAATAGGAAGAAAGTAACAACAATTTTATCGAAAACAAATTACCAAATTGACTATATTTACTCGACCACATCAAAAACATCATCCACGAATAACACGCCTGCCCGCCATCTCTTTGGCGGGAATAATCACAAATAATTATTCGTGTCCATTAGTGTTATTCGTGGAGGAAAATACCATATGGCAAAATCAAAAAAATTCGAAACGAATGCGGTCCGCACCCAGGTGCCCCGCTCCCCGATGCGTGAACATTCCGTTCCGCTCTATTTAACCTCCAGTTTCGTCTTCGACGATGCGGAACAAGCCCGCGCCCTCTTTGCGGATGAGATTCCGGGAAATATCTATACCAGATTCTCCAATCCGAATAACACCGAGTTCATCGAAAAGATGTGTCTGCTGGAAGGTGCGGAAGACGGCATCGCCACGGCATCGGGTATGTCTGCTGTCTTTACGAGTTTTGCGTCGCTGCTCAAGTCCGGAGATCATCTGTTAGTGTCTCGCTCGGTCTTCGGTTCCACTCATCAGATCCTGACAATGATCCTGCCGAAGTGGGGGATCACGCACACATACGCGGATATCGACAAGCCGGAGACATGGGAAGCGCTCATTCAGAAGAATACGAAGATGATCTTCGTTGAGACACCTTCGAATCCGGCGTTGGACCTGATCGACCTCGCCTGGCTCGGGGGACTCGCAAAGAAGCACAACATTCTGCTTAATGTGGACAATTGTTTCTGCACACCGTATCTGCAGCGTCCGGCCGAATTCGGTGCGGATCTCGTGATCCACTCCGGCACAAAATTTCTGGACGGGCAGGGGAGAACGATCGGCGGTATCATCGTAGGAAAAAAGGAATTGATCAAAGATGTCCGTTTCTTCGCCCGTCACAGCGGTCCTTCACTCTCGCCGTTCAATGCATGGATCCTTTCGAAGAGTCTTGAGACCCTTTCTATCAGAATGGAACGCCACTGCGAGAGTGCAATGAAACTGGCGCAGCATTTGGAGAAGCATCCCGAGATCGAGAAGGTGAAGTATCCGTTCCTTCCGTCGCATCCTCAGCATCAATTGGCGCTGAAGCAGATGAAACTCGGCGGCGGACTCGTCACATTCGTGGTGAAAGGAGGGATTGATCGCGGACGGAAATTCCTGAACTCGCTGCAGATGCTTTCGCATACGGCGAATCTCGGAGACTCGCGCACCATCGCAACGCATCCCGCATCCACCACACATTCCAAATTGTCCGAAGCCGAACGAGCGGCGGTCGGTATCCTCCCCGGACTGATCCGCGTCTCGGTCGGGCTGGAACATATGGACGATGTTATTGCCGATATCGAACAAGCATTGGAGAAGAGCAAATGAAGTATTACGCATTGATCTATTATGTTGTTGAAGATTACGTCACCCGCCGCACTCAGCATCGGGACGAGCATCTCCGGCTTGCCAATGAAGCAGCCGACCGCGGGGAATTAGCGCTCGGAGGAGCATTTACGGATCCGGCGGACCGCTCCATGCTCATCTTTACCGTCGATGATCCATCGGTGATAGAAAAATTTGTACAGGACGATCCATACTTCAGGAACGGACTGGTTGTTCGATATGAGATCCGGCCGTGGAACGTGGTCGTCGGAAAGTTAAAATAACATCAAGCGAACACTTTTCGTGTGGCAGCAGCCTCAAAACGGTGCTCCACCGCACAATTGTAACCCATGACAGGTTCTTTTAACAAACATATTGTTGACACTCCAGGCACTATTATGCAAATTACATACAGCAAAAAGAGAAAAAAGCATACTTGATATTTGTAAAGGGGAGAGAATCTATGAAACCATCCATTTCAATTTTATTGTGTGTTACCGTCATCATGTTCGGGTCATGCTCTCTGGACATCAATCAGTCAGCTCCGCCGGCAGACAATGCCGGAACAGCTCAACTGAATAAGGTCACCCCGACCGATCCTGCGGCGACAGCAGCGGCATCCGTCAGTTCTATCTGGCCGCCGAATCATAAGATGCACACCGTTACATTCACCGGTCAGATCTCCAATTACGTAACGGCAAACTATACTCTTACCGATGATGACGGAATCGTGTATTATTCCGGCACATTGACCGGATTGAATTATTCTGTTGAATTAGGATTGGAAGCTTCCCGCAGCGGTAAGGATAAGAACGGCAGGATCTATACATTCACCGCAAATGCGGTGGCTGGCCCGGCTGTTGCCACAGCAACTTCGACCGTAACGGTCTCGCACAATTGATCCAAAGATACCGGAGTTACCCAAGGGCGAAACATTCACTGTTTCGCCCTTTCTGTTTTAAATCCCGCCCGCCTCTTATGTTTCTTGCATTAGTGAAAAACCGCACCTAAAAATTCCAGAAATAAGAATTATTTATCCGTTTTGCCCTGATTTTCCCATCATTGTTTCGGCACGTACTTTGCAGAAATAGCTCATATCCCGAACGGAACTCTCAACGGTTTAGTAAAGGTTCATCCGGCGGGGACGACAACGACAAATACCTCATCACAACAATCTCGGCAATCATATGAAACGAACATATCATCTTTGGATCCTTGCACTTATGATCACCGTCGGATCGGCAGTGTATCAACGTATGACCGGTCCAAGCTACCCCAAGCATTATGTGACATTGCTGGACGGCAAAGCGATCGAGCTGCTTCTGGAGCGTGCGCATGGCGGCGTGACCGATCACCCGGTGACGGTCAAAACGAATAATGCCAATATCACCGGCAGACTGGAATGGAAACGGTATAATACGAATGACAGTATGGTAAGTATTCCTATGACCCTGAACGGAGATGTGCTGAGCGCTTCGCTTCCTGCTCAACCTCCTGCAGGGAAACTCCATTACACAGTCCATATTACTGACGGGAAGAAGACCTTTTCCGCATCGACGGTCATCCGGTTCCGCGGTGATGTTCCGGCGGCAGTGCTGATCTTCCACATTGCGGCGATGTTCTTCGGGATGCTGCTATCGGCGAGGACGGGGCTGGAGATGTTCGCAAAGGAACCGAATTTTAAGAAACTTACCTACGCAACGTTCGCCGTGATCACGCTGGGGGGGATGATCCTCGGTCCGCTGGTGCTGAACTATGCCTTCAACGAGTGGTGGACAGGTTTCCCGTTCGGTAATGATATTACGGACAATAAGACGCTGATCGCATTCATTGCCTGGTTCAGTGCGTCGGTTGCAGTGCAGAGGTCGGCGAATCCAAAGAAGTGGATCCTTGCCGCGGCGGTCATTACGCTGCTGGTCTTCCTCATTCCGCACAGTCTGTGGGGAACGGAACTGGATTACAATACAATGAAGACGAACTGATTGTTCGGTGCTTTATATGTTGCGTTTCCAAGGAGAGCTTGGGAACGAGAGATAAAAAAAGGCCGTCCTTTTGCAAGGACGGCCTTTTTTATTTCATCGCCAGCTGCTGATTACGCTGTTGCCATCGAATTCTCGTGGAGCTCAGCGCGGATCTGATTCAGCTCATTCAGCACATCATTCTTCAATACCGCCACCTTCACTTCAAAATCCGAATAAAGCTGCTTGTAGTATGCGATCCCTTCATCAAGATTCTGCTGGAACAGCTGATAGTACTTTATCTGTTTTTCCGTGAACGGCCGCGGTGTCTCATCGACCATGTTCTTCAGGTAATCCACGTACAGCTGGAGTTCTTTGATGAACAGATTGGGACGGGTCGCTTCATTCACGATGGAGGTTCTGCCGTAGATATGATCGGTCATCGTCTTCAGCGACACCACTTTGTCGAAATACGCGATGTTCGGTCCGGGACAAACGGAAACACCCGGTCCTTCAGTGCGTGTATTCAAATTGTTCACGATCAACGCGGAAGTGCCGAGTCCGACGCAGATGCAGGATTTATCCACGATCGCGTCGAATTCCTTCTGCCGCTCTTCTTCGGTCAATCCTTTTTCATCCAGAAGGTTGATCCGGATATTCTGATACTGACGGGATGCACGGCAGATGGCTTTTTCACCGAACTCGGTGTTGAGCTGGATGTACTTCTTCGGGCAGGCACTGCCCGGACGTCCTTTGTCAATGTATTCCTGTTTCTCGATATCCTTCGTGTTGCCGCGGAGACTGTTGAACGGAACGCCAAGCGGAGAGATGTTGCTCAGGTACAGATCCTCTTCCTTTGCTTTGGCAAGAAGTCCGAGCGTATGGTCATCCACATTCGTCACTTCAGGACAGAGCAGGAACGGGGAACCCCAGCCGATGGAATCGAGTCCGTAATAATTCAAAAGAAAATTGTGTTCTTCCGCCGTGCCGATCCCTCCCTGTGCGGTGATCTTGATCGGGAGCGGGGATTCCGGTGCAGGACGATTCTTGGCTTTTAAGGCCTGAACGACGATGTCATGTGTGGTTTGGATGAGTTCCTGGCGGTTCTTCTTGAACTCTTCCAGGATCGGTCCCATCAGATATCCGTCCGTTGCGAACGCATGTCCGCCGCAGTTCAGTCCTGATTCGATCCGGTATTCGGAGACCCACAATCCTTTTTTTGCGAGGAATTTTCCCTGGATGATGGCGGAGCGGTAGTCGCTCACTTTCAGAATGATCTTCTTTTTGATGTCGCCGTTCTCGTCCGGATAGAAGTCGTTGAATTTCTCGATATAGCTGTAGAGACGCGGGTTCATTCCGGCGGAGAAGACGATGCAGGAGCGGAGAGTGCTTTGCGCATAACCGCGGAGCGCCGCGTGCGCATCGTTGAACTCGTTCGGCAGTTTCTCGTCGCCGCGCCAGTTGTCCTTATCCAACTTCGTCATGATGTTGACATCGATGCTGCCGGGGGCGAGATGTTTGTCGATCCACGCCGCAATATCCTCTTTCACGGTATTCTTTGCGATCAGTTCCTGGAACTGCTTCTTCACTGCGGAGAGGTCCGGAAGCATATCGATATACTTCTGCACCTCTTCGCCGGTCTCGTGAATGGACCGTTTCATATTCTCGAATTTTTCATGAACGATCTTGTCCACCATGTTCAGATAGGCGGTGATCCGTTCCGCACGGTGATCGCTGCTGTTCTTTTCGGTGATGGGGGAGTAGGGAAGATTCAGTTTGTTGCTGTAGAATTCCCGCATCTTTTCCACCAGAATGTCATCCACCAGTGACATCACCGAAGCGATGCCGTAATGAGCCACTTTCACCGGGGTGTCGATCGTAAAACCGATCCCCATGACCGGGACATGAAAAGAATGTAAAGATTGATTGGTACTCATTGTGCCTCAAAATGGTTATACACTCTTAAAATACAATATTTACGGCAGTTACACAAAAAATACTTTTTGGACAGGCCGGTCCGATTAAGGATTTACTTGAGGGAGAGCCGATAAGCTTCTCCTGAGCACGGAAAGTACGCAAGAAATAGGGCTCCTTTTTTGAAAATAAAAAACGCCCATATCGGGAGATATGAGCGTTTTGTGTAGGGCAATTGCTTGGAGCCGTCACTGCATTGCTGAAGTAAGCGCGAATCCCGGTCTATTTAAATGTATCCTGGGAATTGATGATCTTCACATCCTTTACATTCAGCCGGTAGACAGAGACCGCATCATCTTCAGTGAGGACATCCTGCGGAAGTCCTGCTTTCACTGCGTTGGAATAGGACATCGGCGAGGGGGTATTCTCCAAAAGACTCTTGGCGAGTTCCTCTGCTTCGCTCTTATCCGTGACGATGGTGACGAACATATCGCTGACGCGCCAGTATTTCTTTACTGCTGCATTCACATCCTTCACGGTCAGTTTCGACAATTCCTTTCCTACTTCGGAGATGAAATCCTTCCGTCCGTAGAATTTGGAATCGAGCAGATAGCCGAGCTGTTCATTCGGCGTCTGAACGTACAGCTTGATGTAGCTGGCGAGGAAGGCGCGAGTCGCTTCAAAATCCTCTTTGCTCAGTCCTTTGGTGATGATATTGTCCACTTCGCGGACCGCCATGCGGAGGGCGAAATGGGCATGTCCGATCTTCACGTCGGCCAGTTCCTTATACTGCGTCTTCAGCTGTTTGGCGATCTGTACGGGACGGATCCACAGCGAAAAGTAGTTAGAGGTGCGCGGCACGCCGGAAGGAGGAAGCATGTTGCCGCCGCCGTTATTGTACCATTCGATATAAGAATAATCGCCATAGTTCATGGAGCGGGTCTCGCGGATCTTCTGATAGAGTTTGCCGTACGATTTGCGGTGCTCGCCGAGATAGGAGTTCGCGACCATCAGCGCGGCAAAATCCTTTGATGAGCGGGTGATCGCCAGCGGAGTTCCGGTGAAGATCGCGGAACCGAACGCATTATCCTTCGCAATGATCTCCACCCGTACGCCGCTCGGCATGTTCGCTTTTCCGGCGGCGGGCTGAGTGAATTTCTTTGCGGAGAGCTGAGCCATATCGCTCTTCAGCTGTTTCAGGAATGCGGGGGAATAATTTCCCACGATGCCGATGGTGAGATTGTTTTTGGTGAAGACATCCGCATAATGCTGACGGACGGCATCAAGCGTGACCGCTTTGACGCTTTCAGATTTTCCCTGCACCATGTGCTGATAGTTGGTGCCGCGGAAGAGAAGATCCTCCAGCGCTTTCTTGGAGTATTCCTCGTCGGATGAAGCGCGGATCACCTGATCCACATAGTTCTGCTGGTTCTTCATCACCCGCTGGAAATCCGTTTCAGCGAAAGCGGGAGTGAGCATCAGATCCTTCATGATGGGATAGAACTGGTCGAGGAAATCGACATGCACCATGAAGGTGAAGGTGGTGACCTCTTTGTCCACCTGCGCATAATATCCGGCGGCCCAGGGATAGAGTTTATCCTGGATCTCGCTGAACGTCATTGTCTTCGTCCCGCCCTGCGTGATCAGAGCGGCTGTGGAAGCGGTGAGACCTTCCAGTCCTTTCGGATCGGAAATGGAGCCGTTGGCGAAGCGGAGTTTGATGATGACCTTGTTGGATTTCGGCTGTTTCAGTTCCACGACGTTCTGAGCGAACACCGCTGCCGTGAACAATATGGTGAGCATGAGTGCTTTCATTATTTCACACCTCCCTGTGCATCGGCGGAGATCGTCGCAACGGTCAATCCTGACGGCACATAATATTTTGCGGCGGCGTTCTTCAGATCCTCCACCGTTACTTTTTCATACAATGCATATAATCGGTTGAGCGATTCGGGATCGCCGATGAGCGTGATGAATGTGCTGAGCGAATTGGCGATGCCGGACGGATTGTCGACGGACATGGCATAACTGTATTTCATCCGTGATTTCGTCTTGGCGAGCGTCTCTTCGTTCGTTCCGTTCTTCTTGAACTCTTCGATCGCCTTCATGATCTCGTCCTTCACGTACTGCAGGTCCTCTTTCTTCACCAGATTCGCATCGATGGAGGAAAGATACGGATCGCGGGTGAACATCATGTTTCCGCTGATGCTGCGGACCTTCTGTTCCTCCAGCACGAGTTTCTTATAGAGCGGCGAGGTCTCGGAGAAGAGAATCTCGTTCAGCACATCGATGGCGGGAACGTTGATATCCACATCGCTGTATGCCGGGGTCTTGAAGTTCAGGCTCAGCGACGGGGGAATGGAACCGTTCTGAAGGTGGGTATAGCGCGTGGAATCCTGTTTCGGCTCCGGTGTGACGATGGATATGTAGGAACCGCGCTTCCACATGCCGAAATATTTCTCGGCGAGTTTGTTCACCTGTTCGGCTTTGGCATCCCCGACGACGACGATCGTCGCATATTCCGGACGGTAGTACCGGTTGAAGAATTCCAATGAATAATTGTATTGATTCGGCATATCGATGATATCCTTCAGGAATCCCATCGTGGTATGCTTATAAGTGTGCTTGTCGAACGCTGTGTTGAGAAGGTTCTCTTCCAGCTGCGCATACGGACTGGCATTGTTCTTGGTGTATTCGCCTTTCACGGCGCCGGCTTCGGTCTTGAAATCGTGTTCTGTGTATTTCAATCCCATGAAACGGTCCGCTTCGATCTCGAACATCGTCTCCAGCTTTGCGGCATCGCCGGTCATATGATAGATGGTGCGGTCGAACCAGGTATTGGCATTCGCACCGGCCCCGATCGATTTCAGCACTTCGTTGTACCGTTCACGCGGATACTTTTCGGTGCCGCGGAACATCATATGTTCGAAGAAATGTGCGAATCCGGTGACCCCTTCTTCCACTTCGTTGCGCGAACCAACGCGCATCACGATGAAGAATGCGGCGAGTCCGGGACTGTCGAACTGGACCGTGACCACATTCAATCCGTTCGCCAGCTGTTTCTGCTGGATCGGATACGGGAGGATCTGCGCCGTGAGTGATCCGGCTGTGAGCAGCACAGCGATCAGCGGCAGCATGAGTGTTTTCATTATGGAGCTCCTTTACAATTGTTAGGAATAAAAAACCATGGAAGTAAGTTTGGGGAATATTGGTTGAAACGCAAGATAAATTAATCCGAAAAAGGGGGAATGGATCGATGAATTCCGTCGTTCAAACGCCCGGCAGAACGGAAGAGCAAGAGCAAAAGGAAGCCGGTAATTTCTGCAAAGAGTGTGACCGTTTATGATCGCAGTTTCAGTTTGCCGGTAACGGAGAGGAGCCATCGCATACATTTGTGTCCGACGTCCGCACCGTCGATGAACATCATCGGGCATCCGCCGGGGATAACAGTGATGTTATGGTCAGTGCATTTTTTAATGACCGCTCCGTACGGTCCGCGCGGATCGACGGTGCCTGCCATGTTGTGGATCCAAACCAAACGGACATCGTGAGCGATGCAATGGTCAACGATATCGCCGGCACGGTCTGCACGCACGGCAATGAAGACGCCGTCGACGTGATCCGGAAGAGATGAGAGATCAGGATAACACGGGTCATTGTCGAACGACCGGGTATTCTTTCCGACAGCGAAGACCGATCGGACGTTCGATCTGAGCGTCCGGTACACGACATTTGCAACGGTTTGATGGGAGGAAGATATTCCGACAACAGCAATAGAAGGGAGGGCAAGAAATTCTTTGGCGAAATACGGGACTGACACCATGGTGCTGCTCAATAGAAAATTATCAGAATACGAACGTGGGAAAAATTTTATCCAATATTAGAAGGAAAGCAAGCGGAATATTCCGTCTGCTCCGGGAAAATTCGGACCCGATCATCTTGAAATGAGGTGCTGCCGACTGTTATACTCCTTCAGTCGTTTTCTTTTTGATGGTGGATATGCCGAACAGTTCCCAGACCGGGCTGTAGCAGGTCAGTGCGGTCATGAAACAGTAGATACCGAAGATCCCGGCAGCGGTGCTGATGAAGCCGCCGGACGGATTGAAGAAGTAATAGACGAAGGAGAGGATGAGTCCGAGGATCCTCAGTGATTGATCGAGTGTTCCGATATTCGTATCCATAAAGTCCCTTTCCGTTCAGCGTATGTGCTTAGGATGAAATTTCTATCGACCGTTGATGTGCGAACGTGACCGCCTGTTGTTTGTTGAAGAACCAGACGGTTGAAGGTCTCAGGCGGAACCAGAGGAGTTTCGTTGATTCACGGACGATCCACACGGTAGGATCGTCGGTATTGTGCAGCAGTTCAATGCATCGGCCGCCGGGGTTGGAGAAGCGTTCAACAGTGCGTTCTGATGCTGCCATAATGGTCTTCCTTATAGTGACGTAGTGATGTGACCGGGATCGGCGCAGGGGGAAACGAACCGGATGCGGAGACAGGTGAGAAGCACTGAACGGGATGATCCCGGAGAGCAAAACGGTACAATCTGTTGAATCTGTACCATCAATTTCACTCAACCACGGGGGAATAGCAAGGAGCATTTCCGGATTCTTTTTTCTGTGAAAGAGCAGGAGAAATGCTGAATGAATAAGGGATTTTGGCAGACCGGAAGAACCTTAAAAGAATACGGTGCGGTCCGGAGGAGTAACTGCGGCATACAGCTTCCCGTTACGGTCATCAACGATGCGTGTTCGCGGTGAAAAACCGTTCACACGGTTATAGACGACGATCTGTTTCAGAAAACTCTCGCGGAAGAAATCGGACCGATCTTTCCACAGGCGTCCTGAGACGGTGATGATCGTTTCTTGAGAAGAACGGGAGTACCGTGAGATGAGACCCAGCCGCTTCAGTTCCGGCAGGGTCGTGTCGGTGAACTGACGGGCGACCCGCTGTTCCGTTTCGGACGGCTGTGCGGAGAGCGTATCGATCAGCACTCCCCATCGGAACGAACCGTTCATCACCTGTTCGTCATGCCGGTGGACGAGGCGGAGTGCTGTTCCAAGCAGGAACGCGGCGAGTCCGAAGACGAGGAATGTATGGAGACGATCGTTGTTCATGACCATTGAACATACGAAAACATTTTCGAACATGCATCGACGTGATTATTGGTACGGCTGCTACATCATTACCTGAAGATGTTCGATCTGTGATTCGAACTGTCCGCGCAGTTCGCGTTCGATCTCATCCGCCGGCAGTTCACCCATCGGCGGGGCGGCATCGATCACGATGCCGGCGGTCTCGTCATCGGGCAGGCATTCTTCCGATGATTCGCCGATGCCGAATTTCCAGCGTTCACAGTACAGATCCGCACAGCGGACAACGGCGCAGAGGAGTGCATGATTGGCCGAGCGGACAGGAGAGTGGTGATGCTGCATCACGTCCAGATATTCCTTCGGCAGCCGCCATTTGCCGCCGATCTGTTTTCCGATCTCCGTATGGGGAATGGAGAGGATGTGCTGTTCGGCGTCCAGATCAGTCATCGCACCGCGGAGGGTCAATGCTTCGACCGCTGCGTTCTGTTCGGGGAAATATTGGATCAGGACAAGTTTTCCCATGTCGTGCAGGAGACCCGCCGTGTATTCTTTTCCTTCTGTGGGGATCCTGAAGCGGACCGACAGCAGGCGGGAGACGGCCGCGACCGCAACGGAATGTCTCCACAGACGCTCAAGATGCGAACGCTGGCCGGTGTTGAGGGACATGAGACGCGATTTCATCTGACAGGTCAGCAGCAGATGTCCGATCTCGTCGAGTCCAAGAATTCTGAGTGCTTCAGTGATGGTCGCAACGTCGCGGCGGAGTCCATAGAACGGAGAATTGGCAACACGAAGGATCTTCGCGGTCAGCGCGGTATCCGATTCGATGATGGCGGCGATCTTTGCCGCGGTCACATCGTCCTTGGAGATCGCCTGAAGTATCTCCGTGACGACGGGAGGGAACGGGATGACCTCGTTGATCTTCTGGATCTCACTTCGAACATCTCGGAGCATCTTCACCGGTGTACCGATGACGGTCATGTTCTGCCTGCGCTCATTTCAAATAATACTGCAGCGGATTGGGATCGTTAGTGCATCCTTCCACAATGGTGATCTCCCCGATCTTTCCTGCGGACTGCAGTTCGTGCAGACGGGCAACGATGGTGTCGCGGAAATCGGTCGGCAGGACAGGATTGATATAGATCCCCGTCCCTCCTTCGAATCCCGCCTGAACATTCACCCTCCATTTCAATTCGATGTGCCAGGGGATCTTGTACACGGCATCGATCGGCGTATAGAACCATTCCTCATTGCAGGAGCGTCCGGCTCCCATCGCCGCGTGGCATGCGTGGACGAGATCGCTGAAACCGCGAAGTTCTTCCGGAGTGTGCTGGTACGGACGGGATGCGGCGGATTTGGAATGGATCTCGATCGTAGGGAACCGGTGGCCGATCCCTACAAAAGCGAGTGCATGATCATTCTGCGCAAAGACGAGATTGTGCTGCGAGGCGAGATTGGCCCCGAGTTCATTGAAGATGTTCGGATCGTTGAGCACCATTTGGATCTTTCCGGTGACGGTGGCCCCCCATTCATCCAGCGCGCAGATCTGTTTATGCAGATGATCCACGGATGCGCCGGCCGGTTTCAGCCAGTTCTGGAAGACGCTGATGTACCGGATGTACGGATTCATCTCCAGCATATCGCGCATAGCGTCGATGGTGAATCGGAAATAATGGAAATGCTCTTCCGCGGTCAATTCGCCGGAGGAGCAGAGCTGCGTATCGTATTCAGCGCCGTCGATCAGATGACGTTTCCCGATGATCAGGTCGTGACAGCCGCCGAAGAAACCGTCCAGTACCTGCTTCCCGCCGTTCCAGAGAATGTTCTCCGCCTGTTCTTCCGTCAGTCCGGACTGCTGCATCTTATACATGGCGATCGAACGGACATGCTGCAGTCCGACCGGATGCTTCATGTAGGTATCGCGCCATTGTTCGACCGATTTCATCAGCCCGTATTTGTAGTTCTTCTTCCAGTAATCGGTCGTGACGATCTCGAACATGTTGCCGACCCGGCGGAACTCCGCTTCCTGTGCTTCGATCTGATCCGGCAGAAGATAATAGAGGATCTCGTGACGGTTGTTTACTTTCAGGAGGCGGGATTTCTCCGGTGCGATCCGGATGTATTGATCCTGACAAAAAACGCAGGATGGATCATGCGATGCGTGTTCGATCTTCTTCGCGTGGGAGGGTATACCGTTCGTGACCGGTTTTCCTCCGCGTCCGGGAATGGACCAGACCTCGGAACCGCTGAACGGATTGGTCTGCTTCACCGTTCCGTCCGGCATTGTATGATAGTAAGCGCTGTATTTTCTTGAGAGCATAATTCTTCCGCAATGACAATTGAACGTATGGTGTTCCGATCCCCGGCGGGCTTTGGTACAGCGTACGAACGGGGATCTGCGAACAGCAGGAGCGGCTTATGTGAGCATCTGATATCCGAGATCTTTTTGTCCGTCGTCCGCAGGATGTTCCTTCATGTGCGGCACCTTCAACCGGAGATCGTATCGTGCCGCGTCCTCGCGGATGCGGTACTCCTCACCCCAGTCGCTCCAGCCGACATCGGAGATATCCATTGCAATCAGTGATGAGGTGATCTGTTCCAGGACGTCGGTGGAGAAATTCACCGACTTCAGTCGGTCGAAGACGGCGGAGACCGACTGAGTTTCCACAATGGTTCCGATGGAGCGGCGGTAGATCTCGAACGCGTCATATGCCTGAGGGATCTTCTCCCTGATCTTATCCATCAGCGTACCGGTCCGGCCGATAGTAACGAATGTGTTCCACAGGTACTGACCGTCTGAACGTTGTTCATTCGCGCTGCGGAGCGGCTTCTCTTCGAACCGCCGGACCTCGAACACCCGTTCGAACAATTCGTCTCCTTTTTCGATCCAGCCGTATCCGTGATCCTCCCGGTCCGGTGTGACTCCGAGGATGACGATCGTCTCCGGATGGAGTTCCACGTACAGGGCGGCTTTCTTCACATCATTGATGAATTTCCATTCATCCAGGATGAAGTGGTCCGACGGAAAGATGACGGAAATGGATTCGGGATCGAAGTGATGCACTTTGGAGAGCGGGAGCAGGATCGCCGGAGCGGTTTCGCGACAATAGGGCTGAACGATAAGATGGTCCCTGAAGCATGGATAGATCTGTTCGCGGGCGTAGGAAAGGTGATCGTAACTGACCACGGTGAGCAGCCGGTCGGGTTCCACAAGCATCAATGCACGGTCGTGCGTATGCTGCAGCATGGTGCGCCGGCCGATGATGGCACAGTATTGTTTCGGACGATCATCGCCGTACAATCTGCGGGTGAACGAGCGCAGCCGTGTTCCGCTGCCGCCTGCCAGGACGATCCCCCAAAGATCCCGAGTGCCGAGAATGCTCATATGTTCTTTTGCTGATGTACACCAACAACAGACAAGAGCTATGCCGTACTATGGACGCAATGTGCTAAACTTTTTTCATCGAGTCCATTGCTAAATTCTGCGTTTCAAGAGCATTCTATCCGAATTCCGCCGCAGGAACATGAAGAATAGCAGCCATCTGTTGAAATATGCCGCTGTTTGAGAAATCGGTTATTTGAATCCGTTCCGCTTCAGATATTTATATGCAAGGAAAGCAGCGCCGCCGAGCTGTGCCGCGCCGAGGGTGATCCGGACCGCTTTTTCCGTTTCACTTTGATAGAGCTGAAGCTTCAGAGGTGCGGTGAGGTCCACTGTCCGCTGCTGTTCCCAGGCGAACGACTGCGGGACACCGGCGAAGGACTGATACAGCGGAAGCATTGTGTTCGTCTGAGGTACGTTCAGAGCGAACGTCAGAGGAAGAATGGTCACCGGGCGTCCGAGGAATTCCGGCGTCCCGCGCAATATGACCCGTGATGAATCTCCCGCTGTCGCGGACATCCTCTCCTGTGCAGAGGCATCCACCACACAGAGAAGAACGATCAACATGAACAGACTCCGCATATCCGCTCCGTTCATTTATCGTACGATAACAGGAATAGTGATGGAAGGATGTTTTTTCGGCGCAGTGACGGCACTGAGCACAGAGAACTTCAATTCGAGTGAGGTAAGTTTCTCCATCACCTTCACTTCGATCTTTGTGACAGCGTTTGCTTTGAGTGTGACAACGCCGGCATTATTATGGAGCAGATATTTTCCGGTGTTCTCCAGAATGTATTCTGTGCTGCTCGAATTTTTAAGGGAAACGGTCAGCACAGAGGTCTTTCCGTAGTAGCTCGTTCCGACGACTGTGAGGGACTGCTGAATGAGCGGAAGAAGGAATTCTTCCCGTCCGATCAGCGTATTGTTGAACCAGACAACGGTACGCCGTGCGAAGAGCGCCTCCTTCAGTGACATCTCGCTCTTCTCTTTTGCAAACACGAGTGTGATAGGACGATGACCGTCGTTCGGCACATCGTACGTCCAGTCGATCAGTCCGTGCACATCGGAATTCCCCATCATCGTCAGATTGTGATCGAGTGCGATCTGCAGCGCCTCGTCCGAATACGTAATGTCGTTCACCACTTCGATCCCGTCCAGCAGTTTCTCCTTCAACAGATAGTGATGCATGTCGGTCAGACGCGCAACACCGTCATTCACCTGTCCGAGCCAGTTGGGATGATTCCAGAACGTGAACGCTCCCTGTCGTTTCGCTTCGCGGAAGACCTCGATGGAATCGCTGACGAGCATCTTGTTCGCATCATTCAGGAACAGTGCATTGCTGTGGCCGGGAGGAAGCCGCCGTGTGATCTCCGAACCGTTGATGACGATCAGCGGCAGGGAATCGGCCGAGACCATTTTCTGCGCGAGCATGTACGCGCGGTTCCGGTCCGGATGCGGGATGTCCGCTTTATGCGGCTGATACTCCAGATGTTCCGTCAGGGAAATAGCGTCGAGTCCGTCCTTAACCGATTCTTCCACGCGGATAGTGGGCCACACATCCCCGTCGGAAAAGACCGTGTGCTGATGCAGGTCCACCTTCAGCGTTCTGTAACCGAGAATATCCGGAAAGATGATCTTCCGCGTTTGTCCATGATCATGTGCGGAGAGAATGATCGAAAAGAAGAAAGTAACAAGGACGAGTTTTTTCATAAATATTCCTCAGTGAAGTCTGTTCCGCCGACCGCGGATCTGTTGTTAGAATTATACCAAACGAGCAAAGCGTTTATTTGAATCAGGAAAATCAACTCCGAGCGCGAACCACGTGAACATTCCAAAGAGTGCCGAAGCTGCGATCGAATTCCAGCTGAAGACTGCTTCGGGAATCAGAACATCCGTTCTGATCATCGTCAGCAAAATGCCGACCAGTACGCTCAGGATCGCCATCAATTGATAGAGGCGCAGTTTGCCGAGGATCGGCGTCTGCGGTTCACCCCGGTAGGATTCCTCCACAAATCGTCCCATACCGTTAAGGATCAGATACATTCCCGCGATGAATTGCGGCGGCAGAGAAAGTGACCAGAACCGGGCGAGGATAAGCCCTGTGACAATGTTCCATAAGATAGAATAGAGAGGAGTGGGATGGACGGCAACTCCTTTCAATCCGGCCAGTCGGCAGACTCGGCTGCGGGGATGAGTATAGCGGATCCCGACTGTATCGTTGGAGGGATGTCCGTGACAACAGCCTTGAACGAGACAGCGCAGACGGCCCGTGGCCTGAATGAGCGGTCCGGTCGTACCGAACGCCGCCAGCAGCAGCCAGATATTCACTCCCGCAAAATGTCCGATCGCACATCCGATCATTCCGCCGATGAGTCCGCCGTAGTATCCATACGGACGAAGCAGTGCGGGCGAACCTTCGATGAACTGCGCCCAGAGTGCGGCGGAGATCATAGAGCTGAACGCAACGATCATTATGCCGAACAGTGCGTCTGTTCCCAGCAGATAACCGACGATGCTCAATCCCGCAAATGTTCCTGCGCCGGCATATGCACCGTGATCGATCACGCGGATGCCGCCGAAATGCCACTCCTTCCAGGAATTTGCGATCCTCTCCGACAGGGAGCGGAGCCATTCCCACACAGTGCGGATCCGAATGATCCCCGCGACAGTGATGATCCCGGCGACCACATCGATGATCGAGTGCATACCGGTGGTCACACAGCTGACGGCGATGCCGAGAGCGAGCAGAAGCATCGCTGTGCGGTACGCGGGGAAGGTCCGTCCAACTGCGGACGATGCGAGGAAAGCCCACACGACATGGAAAGAGGGAAACGCCGCCGCGGCAGAATCGTAGGTGCGCTCCAGCATCAGCAGCTCGCCGAAGAATGTGGAGGGTGTGAACGGGCGCGGTGTTGCTGTCACAGGGAAGATGAAGAAGCAGAAGGTGATGAATGCTGTTGCGATCAGGCCGCGGACCGTGAACAGGCGGAGCACAGCCGATGAGCGGACAATGAGGGGAACAACAAGAACGAACAAATACGTGAATGCATAGAACAATTCCGTCCATTCGATCACCGGTAATGAATACTCGAACGGTAGATAGGAATCGATCGCATCCTTCGGAATACCGGCGAAGATGACCGCTTCGTAGGCGATGAGCCACGGAATGAACAAAAGAAAATAGACGGAGAGGCGTTCTCTCAGCAGCGGTCCACGTTCTTCGTCCGCAGGAAGAGCAATCAGCGGTTTCGGTAGGATGCCGAACCGTTCCGCGAGATCCTGCTTTTCAAATCCATACACGAGTGCAACACAGCCGAGGATCACCGTCGGTGTCACAACCCAGAGACCGGACGGTGAATTGAATGCAACGGAAAGTCCGAAACAGAGCAGACAAAATCCGACATAGATGGGATGTGAAAGATAGCGATAGACCCATGCGCGGACGAAAATGGGGGGAGGGTATGCATTCATCGGCAGACCTTTTCCGTGAATAAACAGGGAGGACATTCCCGTCAAGATCAAGAGCGGACCGAATAAGAGCGCCATTGTTCCCAGGCTGAACGGGATATCCGCCGGAAGAGTGACGAACCATGCGGTCTCCCGCGCCCACACGGTTAACAGCAGAGGCAGGACAATGATGAAGATGCTTCCGTAGAGAACTCTTCCGAAGAGTGACCCCGTGTTCATACGAACCTCACGATCTCATGAATGGAGTGTCCGGCAGATGTTCTGCCGTTCGTGGTCAGAATGCTTCTGCTGAGCCATTTGCATTCGTCGGTCAGCAGAATATTCCTCGGCATGATACTGTGGAGAATCGGCACTTTCTTCAGCACGGTGTTGATGAGTGTTCCGCTGCGGATCACCGTTGATCGATCCATTGTCAGCGTTAATTGTTCATCGGTTGATGTGATCATTGATTCATTGAGAACGGAACAGTCGATGGACGATCCGTTATGCATCACTATTCTGAGAGGGTGCGTCCCTTTCCAATCGATCCAGACCACTGCATCGTTCTGTGATACGAATCGACCCCACTGCAGTTCGTCGATCGGGAGTTTCCACGGCGGAACGGTCATCTCAAGGAATTCCACATATCCGAATCCGGAGACGTTCTCGTCCCCAATTGTCACCGATGCTTCGGCGCCGGGCATCAGGCAGGACCAGCGGATGTAGCCGTCTTCATTCTGAAGCAAAGTTCGTTCAATTGATACAGATCGTTGTTTCCAGCTGCCGTGAAGTTCCAATTCTTTGCAGTTCCAGAGGGCAGTGTCATTTCTGATGACCGGAACATCGGAAGAGAACAGTGACGAAGAAGATTCCGGAGGACGGTCCGGACCGCACCGGAGCAGGGAAGAATAGTTCACCGTGACGGATCTCCATGTCAGCCGCGCAGAATATCCGATGACTGTTCGCCCGTCCCCGTCGACGCAGTCAACATACCACTTGGCAAGATGAAAACCTGATTCCATATCAATTTGTTTGTGCTAATAGAACACGGATGATACGGAAAGAATGGATCTACACGGATCATAAATGTTCACTGAACCGTTCGCTGACAGTGAACGGTTCAGTGAAATTAATGGATCATCTGTGCCAATCTGCCTTTTTCCGCTTTTTCCGTGTTCTATTGCGGTAGAACTATTTTACATACGAGTCGATCACCCGTTCGATGGCGGCGGAGCAGACGGGATCGAATCCGACCAGACTGAGCGAGAACATCCGGCAGTCCAGCGAAGGACGGAAGATCCCTTTGGAGACATATCCTCCCCCTTCGAATGTTCCCACGACGTTCTTGAATGCCGGGTCCTTGACGATCGCCTGTGTTGCATCATAGAGCGGCTGCCGTTTCGCATAATAATCGGGTGCAAGCCGGTCCAGCTTTCCGCGCAGCGCTTCCAGTGAATCATATTCCGTTTTTTTCCACGGAGTGGGAATAGCGGTGGACTGACCGACGAACGATCTCCATTTCAACGATTCCAGTGTTTTGGATGCGGTCAGGTTCGGCTCCCACGGTTCCACTCCTGCCTGATAGAAATCGTTGTACGACACGGATGAGGTATAATACTCATCACCGAGTCCGGCAAACGAATGGCCGAGCTCATGCACGAACACATAATCCATCTGCCACTCCATCCCTTTCGTATCGGTCTGCGCAAAACAGGTGGTATAGAGATTATAGATGCCTCCGCCGCCGTAACGGTTATCGTTCACCAGGATCGCAATGGCATCATACGGTACCTGTCCGGCGATGTCGCGCAGTGTGCGGTTCTCTTCAGTAAGGATGTAGCGTGCGCTGCCGAACGTGTCGTACATGGAACCGAGCGCATTCTCTTTCCATTCATTCTTTCCCGGTTTGTCGATGCCGCTCTCTTTGGATTCCACTTCGATCGTCCAGACATTGAAATCCTTTCGCCGTTCTTTGAACGGGGATGTTGCGAGCAGCACGTCGGAATAATGCTTCGCGTCATCACGGAATTTCTGCATGTCCGCTTTTGCATAACCGTCACCGAGGATGAGCAGGTCCACCTTCTTGTCGGGTGCGCCGTTGTCGACCAGTTTGACGGATTTGAATTGTGGGGTCCGTTTCTGGATGTTCACCAGCGATGAATTGTTCGGATCGATCACTGCGGAGAACAGCTCTCGGAAGATCATCTGCTTGTCGCGGCGGGAGATGGTCATCTGCACGGTGTTCTTCGGGAACGGTATCCGGACGGTCTCGTGGAATGTTTTCATCACTCCGGCGAGCGCTTCATCCGTAGAGTGCCATTCGTTGAACATGCTGGAGAATCCCCGCGAGTAGATCAATGCACCGCTCTGTGTATCGAACAGTCGGAGCATGTATTCGCCGTAATTCAAATTGTCGAGCATCTGTGTCTTGCTGCCGGACCAGATCCCTTCATCATAGATCTTATCCAGCGCAAAGATCTCCGTTCCTTTCGTGCCGGTGTGATGATAGTCCACACGCATCGTCTTGTCATGGAAGAATCGATCGAACGGCTGTGAAAAGAGCAGATTGGAAAGCAGGAAAAACATGAGCAAATTTTTTTTCATAAGATACTCTCTGATGATATACGTTAAAAGTTGTCCCGATAGATATAAAATGTTGCTGCATGATTTCGTTGTAGGACACCTCTAAGGTGTCCTACAACTATAAGGGAGATCCGGCATCTAGAATCTCCAAATTCTTACATCGTCATCCGCTTTTTAATCTTTTCGATCGCTTTCTTTGCCGTACCGCTCGCCCCGTCGTTCTTTTTATCCGCCAGCATCTGCAGTGCGGGGAGATGCGAAGCATTTCCGTTCTCACCGAGGAAGTCCGCGGCGTTGTATCTGATCTGACCGGATTTGTCATTCAGCAGCGAAACGCAGAGTGCTGCGACATCGTCACGCTGTTTTCCGTACCGTTTCAAGATGTTCATCGCGGTGTTCCGGCCGAGCACCTCTGCCCCATACACCACTTTTTGCATCGCAATATTCACCGCTTCCACGGTGTCGATCCGTGCGAGTCCGTTCAATGCTGCGTTGGATACCTGATTGCTGTAGGACCAGCGGTCGAGACGTTCTTTCAGGTACGGAAGGGCGTGGAGGGAATCGATCCTGGAAAGTGAAGTAAGAGCATTGGCTTCGGTGGAATAACTGGAATCGTTCAGCGCCGCGCGGAGCGCTGCGGAAACTTCGGCGGATTTGATCGATCCCAACTGGGTTGCAGCCGATGCACGAACCTGAGATTTTTTATCGGAAAGCGCCTGGATCAATGCCTGCTTTTTGATGTCAAATTGAGGTTTCATTGAACCGAGCGCAATGACGGCAGCTTGACGAACTCCCCAGAAAGGATCCTTCACTGCGATCGATGCAAGCAGGGCGGCAGTTGACGCAGAGGTATCGAGTTTTGCCAGTTCCGCAGCGGCGGTCTTCCGCGCAACAACATCGCTTCCGGATCGTGCCTGGTATTTCCATTCAGCGAGACTGCGTCCGGGGTACGTGACCTCTTTCAGGATCCGGTGATCCTTGTCGAATAGGAGGAGTGACGGCGGTGCGGATGCAGGAAGTGTGTAGGTCGATTCCTTCTGCGAGACGGTGATGCGGTGTATAGCGGATGTACCGCCGGAAACGATCTCTACATCGACAGGAGTGGTGAAGAGACCCGTCAAACTGTCCAGCGTCTGTGTCTGCCGCACCGTCATCGAAAGCGTATTGGATGTATCATGATATTGATATGTCACCTCGAATTTCGGATATCCTGCTTTATAGACCCACTGGTCGAAGAACCAGTAGAGATTCTGTCCGGTCACTTCTTCAATGGCAAGTTTCAGATCGTTCGTTTCGACGGAGCGGTATTGATTCTTGGTGATGTAATGGTGGAGCGATTTCCAGAACAGCTCATCGCCGAGAATGAAACGGAGCATGTGCAGCACTGAAGCTCCGCGCGGATAGATGTTTGCGCCGTACGAACCGACGCTGACGATCGGTTTTCGTCCGAGCGATCTGTCCGCGCCGATCCCGGACTGTTGTGCGGCGTACATGATGTTGATGAATTCATCGTTTCCGTACGCGTGTTCAAAATAGAGCGGGTCGAAATAACTGGCGAAGCTTTCGTTCAGCCAGATGTGCCGCCAATCCTTGCAGGTGACGACATCTCCCCACCATTGATGCGCCAATTCGTGCGCGATCAGACTGGCAGGGGATTCATCCACGCGGGCACGCGCGTTGTAGACAGTGATGCGGTCCATCAATGTCGTCGCCGAAGTATTTTCCATTCCGCCGGCGACAAAATCCGCCACGATCACCTGCGCATACTTGTCCCACGGATATTTGAAACCGATCCTGCTGTTGAAGAACTTCATGATCGGTATTGTGTGTGCATAACACGCTTTGGCATCATCGATGTGGTTCTTGTAGACGTAATACTCGAGCGGGATACCGTCCGTTTTTTCTTTCAGCACGGCATATTCTCCTGCCGCGAACATGATCAGATACGAGACATGCGGTTTGGACTGGAGCCAGTGGAATGTTTTTGTTCCCTGTTTCTTATTCTCTTTCTCGCTGACAAGTTTTCCGTTGGAGAGGTATGTATAATTACTTTTTACCGTGGCGATCACTTCGCTCGTGGCCTTGTCGTTCGGAAAATCCCAGCAGGGGAACCAATGATGATTGTCCATATCCTCTCCCTGCGTCCAGATCTGCTGCGGTTTGTCCGGATATCCGGAATCCGGCTGGACGAAATAGACACCCCGGAGCGGAAGTGCGGTGTATTCCATCGTGACCTTCAGCGTATCCCGGAAGGAATAGGACCTGTCCAGCGTGATCCGGATCGATTTCGCCAGCGAATCATATTTCAGCGGACGTTTTCCCATGGAGACGGATGAGAAAGTGATATCCTCCGCATCGAACTCGACGGTGTTGAATGAGGTGCCGAACGGGACGAATGTTGTGGTCGTTCTGCCGATCACCATCTTCTTTGCTTCATCGAAGGAGAGTTCGATCTTATAATGGAGAACATCGTAGGATCGATCCCGTGCTTCACCGTTTGTTTCGACCAATTTTGTGAAAACTTGTGAAGAAACTGATGATGTGAAAAGAAAAAGGAAGAACAGGGTATGTTTCATGGAGAGTGGGTCTGTTGTGGGAAAAATTATGCAATAATATAGAGAAGGGAAGATTGAAATGGTAGCGGAGAATCAAAGCAGGAACGCTGCTCCGGTATCAGTGAAGCACAACCCAGTTCTCCAGTGTTCCAGAACTGCCGAATGATTCACCGCTGCAGTTGAGCGGATCGGCATCGCGGGCCGCCTTGGTGATGATCAGCTCGTCCCGTGAAAGAACACCCCGGTCCGAATACGATGCGAAGAGAGAATCCGTCATCACCGAAAAATAGGAGAGCAGCTGCCAGGAAGTCCCGCCCGAATATCCGACGGCAATGTCCGACATCGTTTGCGCACCGATATGCGTGCCGAGTTGTGCTCCGGCAGCGACTGAATCGTTGGCGGAGAGCGGTTTCAGCAGCGCGATGTGAAAGATGATCACGGTGAACTTCGGCTGCAATGCGGGACGGATCCAAACCTGCGTGCCCGCCCATTCTTCAAAGGTCCGCTCCACCGTTCCGGTGACGGGTGAGAAGATCTTGACGGAGTTCCACGCCGTGCCGGACTTCGGCTGATAATAATGTTTCATGCTTCGGCATGATTCCGCCCCGTCGCGGTAATCATGTCCGATACCGGAACGGAATTTCGAGATCCGCTCGATCTTGTTCAATTCAATGTAATCCTTCGAGATGAACCGCAGCGGAACGGTGACGACGGAATCGCTCGGACCGGCCACGGTCTGAATAACCGCGGCGGATTCTTTATCGCAGGATGCAGCGGTGAGCAGTACCAGGAATACAGAGAGGAGCCTCATTCATGTTCTTTCTTTTCTTTATTCCCCGATGAAGTGTGATCACTCCCGAAAGTCTTCATCAATCCGTCGACGAATATCTTTTTCTGCGCTGCATTCAGATTTGCATCGGGATGCATCAGCAGATACGGTCCGACCGGCATCGAGCCTTTCTGCACTTCTTCGGCCGCGTCATCCCCACCGCGGGTGGAATTGTCCCACTCGGAGATGTTGAAATGACGCCGGCCTTCCCGGACATCCTTTTCTACAAGCCATGAGACCGGCGCGATCCCGC
>CALRIY020000018.1:0-39179 GCA_943364975.1 Synechococcus sp. UW140 | reverse complement strand
TGGATGGAATCATTGAAGACCACTGTCGGCGCTGAAGTTTCATCTGCCCACGAGTAGATCTTCACGGTCGCCGTTTTCGTAACGGCTGTCGGTAGGTTCGCAGTATAGATGCGGCCATCACCGCTGACGGCCACTTTGTTGAATGCTCCACCTGCTCCGCCGGAGATGCCGGTCATGTTAATTCTTCCGAGCGTATCGCCGGTGGCGGCACTCAGGATCATGATACAGTTGAATGCAGAGTCACGGGTCGCGACAAGGATATGCTTCGTGACAGGGTTGTATGCCATACCGCGCACGTTATTCGCCGCCGTTGCCCGTTTGATCCATTGCGGACCAGCGGCAACTCCGCCGATGAACGTTCCTGCGGTGTCAAGCCAGATCTTTGGTAATGTGCTTTGAGAGAACGAATTCTCGACAACAAGCATCATGATGAGCAACAGCATGGAAGAAAGTTTCATTTTCTTCATGGGCTCTCCTTTTGATTTATTTGAGTGATTGATGAATGGAATTTAGAGACAACGTATTTTTTCGGATGGTCATTGTGCAATACAATACTTTAATATTCGCCGGATTGCTACGAAATTCAACTACATCATTGTGTAGGTCTCCCTCAGCAGCTTCGGATCGCCGTACAAAATCAGCCAAAGTTGTCCTTTTGAACTAGCTTCTTGAACAATGCCGTTCCTACGTCCGCCAGAACCATCCTTTTTTTGAAAAAACGGAAGCGGTCAACGCTACCAGCAGTGTAAAAATCACTCCTTTTAGGAATCCCAGCCAGGGATCGACCGTCAGCAGATTCAGAACCGATGAGAGTCCTGTAAGCGACAGCAGCGGAAGCACAAAGACATTACCTGCGACATAGGCAACCATGGGATTCTTCCCGTTCTCGATCAGCAGGCCGATCCACCGGGAGCGTCTATAATAGTCAGCGATCACCGAGAAGGCGATGTAGGTGAAATGCGCCAGACCGGTCGTCACAAAATAATAACTCATTGTGGGATGGTCCTTCTTGATCCCTCCTTCATACGCTTCAAAGAAGAATCCGAGTATCAGCCAGAATGATCCCCGCTGGAAAAGAGAACGTAACAGTAATTCGGTACCGGATCTCCCTCCCTTCAGTATGAACCATGCTGCGGTAAGCAGTAGAATATCCGCGATGATGGTCAAGACAATCTCACGCATGAACAATCCAGCCACTGTTACGGTGACCAGCGCTGTCATCACTGCGAACAGTACGGACATCGGACGGTCGGTAAGAACTGAATTGTCATCAGCGTCATTGTGCGGAGTATTGACCCAGCGGTAGATAAGATCGCCGGCGACCGAACCGGGAATAACGATGAAGAGGTACTGAAGGTAATACAGTTTATACATCCACGGGAACGGCGAGTACGTCCAGAACATCTGATTCCAGCTTCCATCGATGCTTTGCGTCAACCGGAGTGCGATCAGGATCCCCAGAATGCCGAGGCGGAGCATGATATTCTCCCGTGTGTAGATCCAGATAAGCGAACCGAATAACGCAACATTGGCCAGGACGATGATGATGATATCACTCCGTGTCAACAAGAAACCGGACCCATCGGGGAATTTCAACAATGCTAGGAGTGCGACGCCTGCGGCAACACCAGCCACTTTCAATCCATACACCGTCATCGGTTTGACTGAGTTGGGGAAGCGAACAAGCACGACGAACATGATCCCAAATGAGACGAGTCCGATCACCCAATCAAGCGCCTGCGGATCGCTGCTGAAGAGGAACGGTTTTGTGTGCTGCAGGAAGATGGCGAACGCCACCAGAACGAGTCCCCGCTGAACCACCTGCAGTATGATCTTCCAGTGTGCAATTCCACTCTGCATTTTTTTTGCGAGACCAAATGGAAATGCCGCTCCCATCGCGAAAAGGAAGAACGGGAAGACCAGATCCACCCAGGTGAGCCCCGGCAGATTCGGGTTGAACTTAAACTCGGGAGGCGGGACCTGTGCATGATACATCCATGCCGGAAGATGGTTTGCAAAATGGATGCTTCCGGAAAGGACCATCAAAAGTATCGCCAGTCCGCGAAGCGCGTCCAGCGCATCCGCACGGCGGGTTGTTCCGTTCATTGTTGGATCTCCATTATATTATTGCTCGATGGTTCATTATTTCATCAAAACCATTTTCCGGACTGTCACGGATCCGCCGGAGCGAAGCCGATAGAGATAGACACCGCTCGGAAGTCCCGCCGCATTGAACTTCACGGAATATGTTCCGGGTCTCTGCCGTTCCTTCACCAGCACCGCAATCTCTTTCCCGAGCATGTCATAGACGCTCAAGGAAACATCGGTTGATGCGTCCGCTGTGCGTTGAACTCTATTCTCTTCCGTCGATGGAACACCATTTCCGATTCCATACGAAATGACCGTTGAGGGATTGAACGGATTTGGATAATTCTGTTCAAGAAAGAAATTGCCTGGAAGGATCGCATGATTGTCTGTGACAACCGTCGGAGTTGAGAATGCCTCCGCCGCTTTGCTCAGCGTGACGAAGCGGAGCCGGCTTCCGTAGTTCTTTTTCAGCGAATCGAGCATCTCCCCCATCCACGTGATGACCAGTCCGTTCAAATATCCCTGCCGTGTAAAAGGATCGTGGAACAGGAAGACGTAACATCCTGCTGCTTCGCCGACGGTGCGGACATCGTTCAATCCTGCCGTCAACTGGGAACGGTAATTCGCTTCCGTCATTGCCCATGTGTATTCCTTTGAGGAGGGGACATTGAATAATCCGGGGCGGACCTCACCCCGCAGCGATCGTGTTGTGGAGATATTCTTGAAGTGATTCTCCGAAAGAAGCCGATAGGTCGTGCTATCCTCATGATGACCGGGAGAGACGAACAGTTCGGGAACAATGCCGAGAGAATCCTTCAGGATCTTCATCCCGCTTTTGATGAGCGAATCCTGCACTGCACTGCCGACCGCAGATTTCTGTGTATCGCAATACATCTCGTGCCCTGTACTTCCGCAGCGGGTGCAGATATGATTATATCCGTGCTGAGCGATCTCATGACCGAAGAGGATGGAGCGTTTCAGTTCGGATGTGAGTGTTCCATTATTGACGTTTGGTTCAAGCAGACGGTGAGGGATCGTCACATAGGTCACTTTTGCACCGCGCGATTCCGCCGCCTGCTCGAATGCAGAGATATTTTTGGGAAGGTAGGAAGTATTCCGGGAGAGGATGTCATCGATCCGCAGAACAATGTAGATGGGGTCCTCTCCGCGAAGTACCAGCGGTATGAACAGCAGAAGAAGCATGCGGACCAGAATATTCATTGAGCGGTCATCCGATCATTTTTGTACGACAAGTTTTATGGACTGCGATCTTCCGTTCGAGGACAATCGGGCAAGATACACACCGCTTGCAAGTGATGATGCATTGAACGTAACGGAGTAGCTTCCGGGCTGCTGACGTTCGTTCACCAGAGTTGCGATCTTCTTTCCCAGAACATCATACACGGTCAACAAGACCATCGATGACGCCCAAGAACTTCCGTCATCACCGATAGTATAGGAGATGGCCGTAGTCGGATTGAACGGATTAGGATAATTCTGATTCAGCCGAACATCATACGGCATATTCACGCCGCCGGAGTGCGCGGGCTGAACAGATGTGACGACATCCGGGGATGAGGAACGGTTGATCGTGATCATCACCGCGTCTGCAGTTAAGTATGAACCGGATTCACCGGATGCCCTGTTGAGCAGAACGACATCGTGCGCTCCCGAATCAATGAATGCCGTCCTGAGCCGGAACCATCCCTTTTTCGTCAGATCGCTCTGGTCGATCACCGTAACGGAGGTATCATTTTTTCCGAGGACGGAATATTGCGCCTTTGTTGTCCACGGTGAATTCGGCACTCTATAGATATAGACATCATAATATGCAGGATACGGTATTCGCATACGGTAGGTGATGGACGAAGCGGTTGTGCTGTCACTTGTCCGCATGATAGCTCCGTTGAAACCTTTCATCTGATACACGGACCAATCCCCGTTCTTCTTCACATCCGCGTCATCTTCATTCACGATCACTGCCGGAAATCTCCACTCATTCCCTCCCCGTTCCGGGACGAGAGCACGTTCTTTGTAATACGTCTTTTTGAGAGTGTCACCGAGAAGTCCGTTATTTTTTCGGAGTCCTTCATAATAGAAGAATGCTTCCCCGTTCACACCATTGGCCCGGTTCTCTTTCATCACATTCATCAGATATTCTACCGACATCACATATTCATTCGCTCCGGTACCGATATTCATCAAGATGCCGGGAAATAATTTCGATTTGTGGATTCCCGCATGTGAGATGGCATTCATCAGCTCAATTTTATATTCACTGAAGGAATAACGGTACAACTGCGGAATGAAATGATCGGCGATCCCGTTATCGATCCAATTCTTGCAGTCCTGAAGATATTCCTGATAGGACCACGGATAGATACTCGGACTTGAAGAGACAAAGAGCGAAGGGCTTTTCTTTTTGATCAGCGCGCGGACATCGGAATACCATCCGTTCAGTTTATCGGCCCGCCAGCGCATCCACGCAGCATCCTGATAATTGGACGGAGGGGCATTGCCGGCATGCTCTGCTTTATATAGAGCGACGGTAACGGAGTCATATCCCCCTTCCACCGGTAAGGCGGGGATCCGGTCGGAGAATTCCACTCCGTCCACATCATATTTCGTGATCACTTCCGAGACGAGCAGATTGATGAACCGCTGGACATCGGGATTGATCGCAGACATCCAGTCAAAACCGTTCTTTTTCAGGATCTTCCCGTCCGACGAACGTGCAGCCCAAGAGGGGAATTTCTGGATGATGTGCCCGCCGGTCGCCGTACCGCTGCCCGAATACCATGCAGCGAATCCGTACTCGAACCAGGGATAGACCTCGATCCCGACGCGGTGCGCTTCGATGACGAGGCGTTCCAGCGGATCACGTCCTGCGAATTGGGGATGGATCTTCACTCCGAAGATACTGTCCATCACCGCACTTTGATACTGTGTATATGCTCCGTTCCACACGACCGGAAGGATGACATTCACACCGATGGAAGCGAGATAATCCATCGCGGCAGCGATGTTCTGATCGGTGAAGAGAACGTTACTGTCCACATTGGTCAGTTTTACTGCACGGAATTCCTGCGGACGCTGTGCGAGAAGGAATGACGAGAGGAGGAGTATGAACAGCGGAATTTTTTTCATTCACTCATTGCACGGTTGGACGTTTCTGCGGTCATTTGATGAGGGTCATTTTCTTCGTGATGGTCGCGCCGCCGATCCGCAGTGAGTAAAAATAGATGCCGGACGAAAGCTCCGTTGCATTGAACCGGACGGAATATGTTCCGGCACTCCTCTGTTCGTCCACCAGTGTTGCAACGGTACGGCCGAGCAGATCATAGACCGTCAGAAGAACATGTCCGCGTTGCGCAATACGGAATCCGATCTCCGTTGAAGGATTGAACGGATTTGGGAAATTATGCATCAGCTCCGCGGAACGGGGCAGCATCGCATTATTTTCAATACTCTCCTCCGCTCCAAGCACGACATTCGGGGAGCGTCTCCGGTTGAGCATCAACATGACTGCATCGGACACGACAAACTTACCTGATTCGACCAAGGAATTGTCGAGTTTCAGCACAGTCCTGTTCCCGGAGGTAAGATAGACCGTTCCGAGTTTATACCACCCTTTTTTTGACAGATCACTCTGATCGACAATGACGACGGCGGAATCGGTATCCGAGTAAAGTGTATAGCGCGCATTCTGCGTCCACGGTGTATTCGGCGTACGGAACGCGAAGATATCATAGAATGCAGAAGTCGGGACTGCTACGGAGTAGCGCAGTTCCGCGTTCTTCACCGAATCCGAAGCGCGGATGATGGAACCGGCATATCCTTTCATCAGATATTCATACCACGTGCCGCTTTGGGCGATCCCCGGATCGGTTTCATTCACGATCGCCGCTTTCGGGATCCACACTTTCCCGTTCCGGAACGGCACGGTGGACGTGGACTGGTAAAAATTATTCTTCAGATAATTTCCGATGCGATTACTGTTCGCACGGAGTCCTTCATAGAAGAAAAAGCATTCCCCTTTTGCTCCTTTTGCTCTGCTTGCATTCAGCATCTGTCCGAGGAATGTTGTATCGACATTGTAACTTCCGACGCGGGCCAGGATCCCCGAGCTGAAGACGTTCGGCGCGTATTGGCCGACATCGTTCCACGTTGTGTTCATCGCATAATTGAAATCACTGAGATTGTACTGGTAGAGCTGCGGGATCACGTTGTCGAGAAGTCCCATCTGTACCCACGATTTTGAATCCTGCAGCAGCTGATTATATCCCCAGTAATAGGGAGCGGGTGACACGGAGAGGATCATGTTCTGTCCCCGAACCTTCACCGAGTCGCGGACACGTGCGAGGAATTCATTCAATTTATCCGCACGCCATCTCATCCAATCCGCATTGTTGAATGACGCCGGGGGCGAAGCACCGAGATGCTCTGCTTTGTAAAGAGCGACGGTCGCAGAATCGTATCCCCCCTCCACCGGCATCGCCGGAAGCCGGTCGTCACCCTGCACGCCGTCCACATCATATTTGTCCATCACTTCGGTCATGAGCGAGATCATCAAATTCTGCGGACCGGGATGAAGAGGAGACATCCAGTCGAAACCGTTATCTACCACCAATGCTCCGGTATTATCTTTCAGCGCCCAGGAGGGATACTTCGCAAGGATATGGCCGCCGTTCAGGCTGTAGGATGTTGAGAATCCGTACTCGAACCACGGAATGACCTCGATACCGTTCCGGTGAGCTTCGATCACCAGACGATCCAGAAAATCGCGCGAGGAATAAGAGGCATTCGGATAGACCGGAATGCCGAAATGATCGTTCATTACTTTACTGGGATACAAAGTGTATCCTGAATTATAGACGACGGGAAAAACGACGTTGATTCCGATGGAGGCGAGATAGTCCATCGCTTCGACGATATTCTGGTCGCTGGTCAGGACGTTGCTGGCTACATTGGTCAACCAAACGGCACGAAGTTCATTCTTCGGCTGCGCGAAGGCCGCAGCGGCAAGCAGCAGCAGTGCGGCGGAACGGAAAGCTCTTTTCACGGATATCCAATCTCTCATTGTGGGAACGAAGGGAACTCGACAGCATCTTTGTACAGTGTCTCAAAATAATCGGGATATTTCTTCAATCCTTCATAGAAGAAGAACACCTCGCCGTTGATCCCGCGTTTGCGGTTCTCTTTGATCATCTGATCGAGCATCTTCTTCGAAGGATAATACTTCCCTACCTTTAACAGGATGCCGGGCGTCACTCTGTTCAATTTATCCTTATCGATCTGGGAGAGCAGCATTTCATCGATCGTTTCAACATACCGGTCCACTGTGTACCGGTAGATCTGCGGGATGACGAGATCCACATACCCTTTATTGACCCAGGTCGGCCAATCCTGCAGATATTCCTCTTTGCTCCACGGATAGACACTGGGAGACATTGCGATCAGCATGGACGGTTTCACCGCTTTTACTTCGTTGTGGATCCGTTCCATGTACCGGTTGAGGATATCCGCTCTCCATTGGACCCAGGCGGAATCCTTAAAATTCTGCGGCGGCTCTGCTCCGTTGTGCTGCGCTTTATACAGACTTATCGTGTATGGATCATATCCGCTTTCGGACGGCATCGCCGGCAGCCGGTCATCACCCTGCACACCGTCCACATCGTAATTCTTCACCACTTCCATCACCAGCTGAAGCATGAACTCCTGAACATCGGGATGGAATCCGTTCATCCAGTCGAACCCGTTCTTCACGACGAGTTTCCGTTCGTTGTTGAGAGCGGCCCACTCCGGACGGACCTCAAGGATGCGGCCGCCGTTCTGACTGAATGATGTGGAGAATCCGAATTCAAACCAGGCGATCACTTTGATGTTCTTCCGGTGAGCCGAAGCGATCAGTTCCTTGAGCGGGTCGCGTCCGCGGTAGAGCGTGTCGATCTCCAGTCCGGTAAGACTCTTCGCAACGGCGCTGGGATAGGTGGTCATCGCTTTATTCCAGGTGACGACAAAGATCGTATTGATTCCGACCTTGGCACAATGGTCCACCGCCGCATCGATATTCTTCTTTGAGTTGAGCGCTTTGCTGTCCACATTGGTCAGCCAAACGCCGCGGATCGCCTGAGGAAGTGTCTTCTCCGCTGCCGATGTATGCTGCAGCAAAAGAAGGAGGAGGATGGTCGTGATGATAGTTCTCATTGATTCAATGCTCTCAAGGATAGGGATCGATGGCTGTTCAAACTTTTTCAAAAATAAATCACTAATAAATATAAAAATGCATTCTCTTCTTTTCTTGACGGGGCAAGAAAAGAAGCAAAAGAACCCCTTGCGAAATTTAACGCGCGCGATGAACCCCGTTCGCTCTTGCCCGCCTCTGGCGGGCATCCCCGTTGATGGCGCTACGCGCCATCAAAAGTCCCGTCATTCATCGCTTTCCCATTCGCTCAGTCCTCCTAAATTTCGCACCCACCCACTTTCAAACACAAAACACTACTATCACATTCACAAGTCATGTAACCAACTGCTGTCTGTTTTGGACTGCAGTGATGGTTGTTACAAAATAATTTTGAGTCCCGCCCGAAGGGAGAGGAACTGCATTCCGGCGACATTCTCCAGATCGAGGTCCAGCGTCTGCCACAGCTCGCCGACGATCAGCTTGTAATTGGCGCCGGCTGAGAACCAGAGCGGTTCGACGATCTGTGCAGTCACTTCAAGACCGAGATTGAACGTTCCGCTCCAATCTTCCTGACGGATCGCGGGTACGGACAGAACAGCCGCTTTCACCGGTGTTCCCGAACCGTCATTGACAAAGAGTGAATCGTTATACGCTCCCCGATGGTGCACCCAATTCGTGAATCCGAATCCAATCACACCGTTCACATCGGCAGCATCGGAACGGAGCAGGCCCATCTGTGCTTCGGCAGTAACTGTCGCCGTTGTCAGATCCATCGTCAATTTGGGCAGAGGAAGCTGGACCTTTTGTGCACCGATCCCGGCGCCGATCGTGACCGACTTTTTCAGTTTATCGCTGTTCAGCGTCGTGAATTCAGCATATTCAAATTTCCCAATCCACGTCAATTGAGGCGACACTTCGACACCGGCAAAGATCATCCCCCCTGCCGCAGCAAGGAACCGGTCATGCAGCGAACCGAGCGGAAGTTCATACAATCCGGCTGCTCCGGCGATGACGGGATGTCCCTGCGCATTCACTGTGACCGATCCTGTACTCACGCACAGGAAGAATGCAATGATGAACTGGAACATTCTCCGTTTCAATATTGATGACCGTTCCAAATTTCCTGAATTCTGCATATTCATGATATTCAATAGGTGAAATCCAGTCCAAGTCTGAGACTGAACTCATTGCTGAAGATAAAACCGTCGTAACCGAACTTTCCCGGCGTCTTCAGGTACTGTGTATAGTTCACCGAGGAATGCACTCCGATACTGGAGAACATTTTATAACTGACGCTCGCGCCGATGGTACCGAAGAGCGGATTCCCTTTTTTGGACGGAGCAAAGTTCCTGAAACTGTACGTGAATGAATAATTCGCTGAGGGGAACGTTTTCGTCCACGTCTCATCGGCATACAGCCGCCGCTGATAGAACGCGGCACCGATACCGATCGTCGGTGTGACGGTCAGATCTTCCGCGGCAGCAATTGTATAATCACCGTGAACGGTGAGAGGGATCAGGTCCATCTTTTGCACGGAGCCAATCACGGCGGTCAATGATGGATCCGCCTTCATATCCGCCTGGATCTTATTCAGATAGCGGTCATTCCAGAAGCGCCAACCCCACCGGTTGAGCTGATCGGTCTGTTGGACGGAATAGAAATAATATCCGCCGCGCATTCCTATCGTGATCTCTTCGCTGACGGCAAAGAGGATATCCACTCCGCCGCCGAGTGCATCCGCCTTTGTCACGTCCAGCCGTTTGGAAAGCGTGGAGGAATATTCGGTATATGCGGTGATCGTCCTCAGCTGAGCGTTCGTCATCAAAGGAATGAGGAGCAGAATGAGCAGCACCGAAGAACAGAAACGGCGGACATGCACACTGTCGGCAATATTTATGGAGATCGTTGTAGTCATTTCATTCCAATCTGTACGGTCATGCGGAGGATATTGTCAAATCTTCCGTAATCGGCATAAGCGATATCGATCAGCACCGGCATCGGAAGCTGCGGATCGATACCGAGTCCGATGCTGTAGGATTCCTCGTCATAGAAGAATTTATATCCGCCGCGGACCGCGATACTGTTGTTCCAGGAATACTCTGCGCCGGCATTCAGTTTCTCGTTGCTGTCATTCGGATGACGCGCCTCCACCATCAGGGTCAACCGGTGTTCGGACACTGCATCGCCGATCACTTCCCCTGCCAGTCCCAGTTTGAAGACGGCGGGCATTTTGAATTCGTCATTGATGAATTTCGCATTCGCCCCGAAATTCTGCATGGCCGCGGCCATCCTCAGTGAACCGAGTCCTGTGTAATACAGCACTCCCGCATCGAGCACAACATTGGACGCGGAATAGATATCGATCCTCTCATTCACATATTTCAGTGTCGCACCGAAGGAGAACTGGTCGGTCAGCATCTTGGAATAGGTCGCACCGACAGCGACGGACTGTGCATCGAAGGTTCCGGCGGTCTCGAACACCTGCTTATCCTGCGCAACGAGCGTACGCGGCATGGTGCCGTAATCGAACAGCACAAGCGAGACGCCGAATACTCCCGCATCCGTCATCACAGCGTAACCGGAAGCGTAATTCTTAATATCGGCGATCCACGGTGCATACGATGCGGAAAAAGCATGTTGATACTTCGTAAATCCGAGTCCGGCAGGATTGTTGAACATTGCCGACGTATTCTCATCCGACAACGCAAGACCGGATTCTCCCAGCGCAACATGACGGGAGGTGGACGGAACTTCCAGAAAGACAAATCCGGCCGTCGCGGTCTTCTTGAACTCCTGCCCCAGTACGGTGCCCGAGACGATGAAGAACAAGGTTGCCGTCATCAGCGGGATGCGGACCCATCGGCGAAGGACCATATTCATATGTGCGTGTGAAGAGATCATAATTCCAACTTTGGTCTAACGAATGATCGCAAATTTTCCGGTCTTGGTTCCCGTCGGCGATTCAAGATGATAGATGTAAATTCCGCTTTTGACGAATTGACCGTACTCCGTCACCTGATCCCACGGAACGATCGCGCCGACACCCTCCCCGACATTGATGGTCTTCACCAGGTCACCGCGGACGGTATAGATGCGGATGGTGCAGGGATTCGGAATGTTGACGAACTGCAGGTTATCGCCGGAACCGGGCTGCGAGCGTCCTGTGCCGATAACGAACGGATTGGGAACAACCAGCACATCATTCACGGACTGTGAAGGCGGAAGTGTCGCGACAAAAGGCCGCGATGTTCTGTTGGCAAAGATCGATGTCTCCATCGCCGGAACATTCGCAATGGTCTGCACACCGGTCCAGGATGCTCTCGGCGCATTGTACGCCGTCACGGCATAATAGTATCCCGCTCCGATTGTCACTGCCGAATCCAAATACGTATAGGTGCCGCCGGAAAAATACCGGACATCGTTCTTCTTGACCGTGTCGATCAGTTTCCAGGGACCGATCGGAAGATAGGCTGAACGGTATACAAGATATCCGGTGAGATTCTTCGCGCCGTCGTGTGCATCGGGAATATTCTCGGCTGTATTGTCCCACCGCAGTACGTTTGCGATCCTCCGTCCGCCCCGGTTATAATCCACCGTGAATTTCGGTGCGGCGGGAGGATTCGGATGACTGAACTGATTATCAAATGTCAATTTCGCGCGCGCAACGGAGGCATTGAATGCTTTCTTTGCTTCGGTGTTGACGATGTTCGACGCGACCTGCGGATAAGCGACAGCTCGTGCGTAATCGAGTCCGTCCACCACTTCGGCGATCACGATTCGGATGGAATCACCCGGAAGGATATCCCACGGTCCGGTGGACATCAGCGACCACATACGGGAGCGCTTCATATAGAGCGTATCGTTCGGATTGGAGACGAAATGGTAGGTCTTTGTAATATCTTTCAGCACGGCATACAGCGGTTCCGGAAGGGACGGAATATTGGTGAACGGACCGAAATCCCTCGTCGGATCGGCGGCGGACCAACCGTACTGCGTCACACCGGTCGTTACGCCTGCCTTATTCCTTGTTGCATACAGCAGCGAATAGCCGGCGCACCCCGGAGCGAGGTATTCACCGCTTGGACCGAACCGGTTGTTCGCCGTATCCTTCAGCACGAGCGGTCCCATGGACGCGGCGAATCCAAAATCTTCCTTCACGGAACCAAGCGTCGTCGGATCATCCACCGCATAACCGTACAACGTCTTGGACGCAGGGATGTAGAGGAACTGAGTATTCCTTGCTCCCGGAGTGAGGGACGGAAAGAGGACGGACCATTCACGGGAATTGGCATGGATGCCGTACGACTGCATCGCGATGAAATCATAGAGCGTATCCGCGATGAAACGGCCCGCCGGCAGCGCCGTGCGGAGTTCGGGAGAGATATTCTTGATCACATAATCAACGATCACATAATTCTCATCGATCATTGAACCGCTCCATTGATGCACGGTCCTTGTCACACGAATGGGAAGCATATGTTTATATGCTTCCTCATTCTTATCAGTGTAATTTTTGTTGTACTCCCAGACTGTCCTGAAGACCTGTTCCCCTGCGCGTGCGTCCTTTTGCACCCAGAAATTCTCGCCGTTCGGATAAACCTCTGTATTGGCCGTGACAACATATTTGGAATTAGCCCCTTCAGCAATGGAACCGGCATACATCGCCCAGTCATCCACGGTGATCACGCTGTCCTTGCTCCATTTCGCACCGACGACCATTCCCCCTGTTGAAAGATATGATGCCGAACCTCCGAGATTCTCGTTGATGAGCGTCGGATCGAATCCGGGCCAGTCGAGTCCTACCCCTTTTTTCGCCCAATCGCCGAACGGCGGACCGGACTTGCCGTACGAATAGGATTGCCAAAGTTTCCCGCGGTTCAGCACCAGCAGCGGCGATGACTGAACCTGCGCCAGAAGTCCATCGGCTGCGAACAGCATGACAAGCAGAAGGACCGCCGGTGTGAATATGTATGATTGTTTTTTCATAGACTCATTGTGCAAAATTGGATCACGGTCAATTGAATCCGACACCCAGCGTGAAAAAGATCTGACGCGGGATATTCCTGAACGCAGCATACGATGCCACCACATGGTCGACCCGGTTCGGATCCGCACCGGCATCCGCGATGGTCACGCCGCGCTGCACCCAGTCGTTGAGCGACGTGCTGTTGGCGGGAGGCGTGATCAGTTTGTTCTCGAACAGATTCATCACTCGGACACCGATGACGATGTTCGTCCTCTCCATTTTGATATTCTTCGAGAAGTTCAGATCCACATTCGATTCTATGGGATAGCGTCTGTTGAATACCGCATCTTTCAGGGAGAAATCGGTGATGTAGGTGTACGGCGTTCCGGACTGAGCAGTGTATGTCATGCTTGCCACAGTGTTCGAAAGGAGATTCACGCCGAAGAGCTGCGGTCCTTCACCATCCGCCCAGCGGTACTGCACCAGACTTCTGAAATTATGCGTCCTGTCCCACGACGCAAGGAATTCACCGGTATAATTCGCCGTCGAAAAATTTCTGGAGTTGTCGGGATAGATCATGTTCGAACCGTAGTTGCCGGAGGTGGTCTGCGAAAGACTGTAGCTCAAGCGGTAGGACCAATGATCGATCCCCATCGTTTCAAATGTCGCTTCGAATCCGATCGTGGAGCCGAATCCGTTGTTGGAATACGAAGTGTAGGAATTCAGGACCTCGTTGGAATTGCTGAATCCGACGAAATGCTGACGCGAGCCGGTATATGCGGCAATGGTCTGAGCGCCGATCTGAGAGGTCCGGTCATTATAATAGAGCACAAAGTCCGAACGGTATTCCTCACCGATCGCCTGCTGAAGTCCGATCTCATAATTGATCGTCTTCTTCGGTTCAAGATCCGGATTCCCGATTCCGTTCCAACCTTGATACGTCATATTCGACAGTGCCTGACTGAACGTGGGCATGGAAGCAAAATGTCCGTACTGAATGCGAAGCGCGGTGCCGACGCCGACCGGGAACGAAACGCCGAGTCTCGGCTGAAGAACGAACTGCGTCTTGGAATCCTGCGTTGCGGGATTGCCGGTCTTTGTCGGACCGTCCGTTCCGGGATAGAGATAGTAGAATTTATCCACGGGAACACGCGCCTGAAAATTATAGAGCTCCGCACGCAGACCGATATTCGCGATCATGCCGGAATACTCCATCTTATCCTGGATATAGGCAGCAATATCGATCGGGAACGCCCGGTAATATTCCGCAAATCCGTTCCGTGCGACATAGGAGTTCGCCTGATAGCTTCCGTAGACGCCGGTGTTCCGCATGTCATAATAATGAGCGGAGATCCCTGTCTTCAGAAGATTGGTCTGCGAGATCTGATTCGCGTAATCCGTTTTGAAACTGTAGGTCTCTGTCCGGCTGTCCTGATACCAATTCGTGCTCACACGTTCAAGCACGGTGAAGTATGTTGATTCCCACCACGTACCGTTACGAAGCACGGAACCGCTGCCGTCGCCGAGACTGTCCAGCCGGTCCACGATCTGTGAGTAACTGGGAAGATAGATATACGGCAGTTCATATCGTTCCTGCTGTCGGGCGAACATCACTTCCAGAAAGGATTGGGCATTGATGGTATGGACCCAGTTGATGGACTGGGCAACGGTCTGTTCGCTTCTGACGGGATCGAAATTGACATCGTATTTCCTGGAAGGATTCGGCGGCGATCCGCGGAGACCCGACCACCGGATATCATCGGAACCGTCCCAGAGTCCTCCGAGATAGTTCTGATAGCTTCCCATCAGCTTGATCTTATTATTCGGGATCGGCTGATAGGTGATGCTGATAACATAATTCTGCATTGTCTGGACCTTCTCCGGCGAAGGGAGCCGTGTGGGATTCCGTTTATACTCTCCGGAGAAATAGAATTTCAGAAGATTGGGATCACTGCCGAGTGGTCCGCCGAAACCGAACATGTATCGCTGATAGGCATATTTGCGGTAATCATAGACGCCGAGGACATTCCCGTCTCCCGGTTCATGATTCTTCACCCACGTTTGATGGGCCCAGGCGATTTCGCGGTCGATGATCTGATTATAGAGAGCGGAGTCACCCGGAGTTTTATTCTGCAGAAGAAATGCATAGCGGCCGTTCGGAGTGAATCCTAATTCCTGCGCGATATTGCTTCGGTTCGCCATCCATTTGTCAAGGGTCCCCCACTTCTGCCATTCATAATTCGAATGATCATAGAGATAGTCCCCGTAGTGATATTGACCGGGCGGACGGTATTCCACGCGGAACTCCCCGGTCAGTTTCGGAGCTCCCTCTTTCATCGCCACTTTCACCACACCGGCCTGAGCATTTCCATATTCGGCGGAGAAACCTCCGGTGATCAATTCCATTTGCTGCACGCCGAGCGGATTCACATCATACTTCCAGGAATTGTTCGCTTTATCAGCGCCGAATTCACCGGGTGCACTCGTGTTGGAGGTGACCTGATCGACACCGTTGATCTGAAAATTCAATTCGTATGCACCGGAGCCGCGGACGGAATATTCCCCCGAAGCACTTTTCTGGAAGCCGGCATACAGATCCATCGCACCGCGGAGTCCTTCGATCGGCGCGGAATTGATCTGCGTCGCTTCGATGGTGGTTGCGGTCGATGTCCGGTCCCGGATCACCTGCGGTTTGGAAGCAACGACCACCACTTGATTCAGTTCGATGGTCGCGTCGGTCAGCTGGAAATCTGCAGTCGTTGTCCGGTCGATGAAGATATCGACATTCTGCTGGAGCACCGTCGCATATCCGAGCAGACTGGCTTTGACGGTATATCTGCCGGGAGAGATATTGAGGATGGAATAGTGTCCGTTCAGATCGGTGATGGCACCGATATTCGTTCCGGTGATGATGATGTTCACGCCGATGAGCGGTTCCTTGGTGGCACCGTCCGTCACAACGCCGACAAGTTTACTTGTCTGCGCCGGAACAATAGTAACGAGGATCGCCGAAAGGAGGAACACCGAACAGACGGAGAACAGGATGCGTTTCATTGTGATCATCATTGATGTTCTTCGGCAGCATTGCCGCCTGCCGAAGATATTCTGCTCATCCACACCACCGCATCTGCGGTGTGATGGAGATAAGAGCATGGATTGACGGTGAACTGTTTCCGCACCGCTGGTGAAGGCCGGTGGATTCCTTCCGCCGTGACAACAGCGCTGACAGGAAAAAACGGAAACTATTTCAAAAGCATCATCTTCTTCGTCACGGAAGATGCCGGCGAAGTCAGCGTATAGAAATACATCCCGCTCGGAAGCGACGCACCGCTGAAGGATGCGACATGTTTCCCCGCCTCTTTGGTACCGTCCGCAAGGATGGCTACTTCCCTGCCGAGAAGATCGGACACTGTCAGGCGGACCATCGAACGCTGCGTGAGTGTATACGAGATAAGCGTAGATGGATTGAACGGATTCGGAAAATTCTGCTGCAGTTCGAATGACTGCGGACCGTTACCCGATTCTTTCACACTCAAAGTGGTATTCTTGAACTTGAATGCACATTTGGCGTACCGGTCGATCACATACACATACATCCCGTCCTTCGTGACCGCAACATCGCTCGGTGCATTCATCGGAGCACCGTTCGGGTCCTTCACGTCTCCGCTCGTCTGGCTCGGAAGATCATGCATCGCCTGCGCATTCACGCCGTCCACAAAGAATCCTTTCACCCATCGGCGGGTCGTGTCCACACCGGCCACCCAGAGGATACCGTTCTTGTCGACCGTGATGCCGTACGGGATGCTCGTGCTGAAAGAAAGGAATCCGTCAAAATCCGAGACACGGCTCGGAACATAATCCACCGGTGTGGTCTGCGTGCCGCTCTTCCAGACAGCGATACCGCCGGTCAGCTGTGCATCGGAGAGTGAATTTCTGGATGTATACAGAACGGTATTCTTGCTGAAATAATCTCCTCCGGGAATTAGAGCGACATCGCGGATCAGATCAAGGCCGCTCGTCTGCGGACCGCCCGGTTCAACAGTATTGCTCGGCGGCGGAATGTAGGAACCGCGCGCGGAGACATTCGTCGTATAAGCAAAATTGTACCAGCGGATGGATGTCCCGAAATCAACGCCTGCCACGATCAGCGTATCCTTGGTGATATCGAGTCCGTTCAGGAATGTTCCGTACCCTGATCCGGCGATGTTGAATCCGTACCGTTCAAGCTTTGTGGTGTCGGCATTCTTATAATAATAGAGTGCGGCGAGTGTATTCGGTTTAGTTTTTGGATACGGCTGCGAGCCGATCACATAAATGTCATTGCCGAGCGTCGTAATGCCGCGCAGGGCGCCGATATTCCCGAGGAGTGTATCGGAATCCCCGTTATTGGTGTAGTCCACGAACAATGTGAATGTCGTGTCGCCGGCGTTCGCATAATAGATTGCATTATGGGCGTTCGGATCATCAACTTTGGAAGAGACGACATAGAGTCGTCCGTTCTGGTCCACCGTGCACAGATACGGTTTCGCAGCAGTACTGTCCTTCAGCGGAAACTTGATCGCTCCGAGATAACTCCATCCTTGTCCCTGGACGGATACTGCGGAAAGGATCGGCAGGAGCAGCAGGAAGGCGAATGTGCGCAGCAATTTGTTCATAAAATTCTCCATGATGTTTCGGTGGTGTGTGGTGAGCGGTCTCCAATGGAGCGGTTCAGACCCCGCTCCTGCATTTTCGTGTTTAAAACTGACGATATAACTCCACAAGTTCAACTACATCATGGTGTAGTTTTCTTTCGCTTGCTAATTGTTTATTTTGACACACTCTTCATCAGACTTTTTGACCATGGAAACCATTCAGATCATCATCCTCTTCACCGTCTTTTTCACCATGGCGGTATTGATGTTCCTCCGGAAACTTCCGGCGATCATCGCACTGCCTGTCATGGCGGTCCTGATCGCGCTTGTCGGCGGCGTTTCGATCCAGGATACCATCCGCTATGTGATCGGCATGGGATCGCTGAAACTTTCCGCCGCCATCACCATCTCGATCTTCGGAAGCATGCTGAGCGTGCTGATGCAGAAGACCGGCGTCGCCGAGAGTTTCATCAAACGCGGCGCTGAACTCTCCGGTGATAATCCGTGGACCATCGCCGTGGTAATGCTCTCGCTCATCATCGTCCTCTTCAGTACGCTCGGCGGACTCGGCGCCATTATCATGGTCGCCACCATCGTCCTGCCGATCATGTCCTCCGTCGGCATTGGTCCGATCACCACCGTCGGTGTCTTCCTGTTCGGTCTCAGCATCGGCGGATTGATGAATGTCGGAAACTGGGCCGTCTATATTTCAGTGATGGGATTGACGGTGGAACAGATCCGTCCTTTCGCTCTCGTCTTGTTCAGCATCTCGTTCCTGACCGCGCTCATCTATATTACCATACAATTGTACCGGGACGGGAACAATCTGAATATCAGGAGGATCTTTTTCCGCAACCTGCTTCTTGTCTCCGCCGGGAGCGTGATCATCTACGGATATTTTGAATGGCTCACCGCCGGGGCGCAGGATTCCGTCTTGAATTTCATTTCCGGGACCGGCACGTTCCTATCCTGGCTTGTGGTCGCGGGGATCATCCTCCTCTTCGGCATCGCCATTGTAAGACTGCTGCGCCGGAAGAATGAACAGACGAATGAGGTCCATTGGAGCGCACTCTTCGCTCCCACTATTCCGCTGATGTTCATTCTCGTCTTCTCGATGGACTTCATCGCTTCGTTCGTCATCGGCTTGGTCTTCACATTCATCGCCACCTATAAACGGGGAAGGCTTAATATTTTCATCCAGTCGATGTTCGAAGGGGGCGCGGTGGTAATGCCCGCGGTCGCTCTGATGTTCGGCATCGGCATGCTGCTGGTCGCCATCATGGGTCCCGGAGGTTCTCTCGACGCCTATCCGGACGGATGGCCGGTGATCCGGATCCTGAAACCGCTGATGATGACGGTCGTTCCCTCCAATCCGTTCGAGTACGTCTTCTTTTTTACGCTTGCTGCACCCCTTGCATTGTACCGCGGTCCGTTCAATGTCTGGGGAATGGGATACGGACTCGCGGGAGTGTTCCTGGCGAGCGGATTGAATCCCGGCGCCGTGATGGGATTATTGCTGGGAGTCGGTCACATTCAGGGGATCAGCGATCCGACGAATACACAAAATGTCTGGCTCGCCAATGAGATGAGGATCGATGTACAAAAGATCCTCTGGAACACGATCCCATACACATGGATCCTGGCATTCATCGGCCTCACGTGCTCGGCGATCATGTTCATGTAAGATACTGTCGAATTCGTCCGGTCATTGAGCCGGACAGTCTATACTCACAATGAAAATCAAACGGAAGATCAAAATAGGGATCGATGTCGGAGGGACCTTCACCCATGCAGTGGCGATCGACATCGCTAATTTCTCGGTGATGGGAAAAGCGTGCGTGATGACCACGCATTCCGCCGCGGAAGGCGTAGCGAAAGGTGTCGTTGATTCCATGAATCAGCTCCTTACATCCGCATCGATCGATCCTGATGAAGTGATCCTTATCGCGCACTCCACCACCCAGGCGACGAACGCACTGCTTGAAGGGGATGTTGCGACGGTCGGCATCATCGGTATGGGAAAAGGTCTGGAAGGCCGCCGCGCAAAAAGCGAGATCAATCTGAACCGGATCGAACTTGCGCCGGGGAAATTCCTCCATACGCATTTCCAGTTCATTGATACCGGTTCACCGGTCACGGAAGGCCGGATCACCGATGCCGTCACAGCGCTGACGAATGCCGGGGCGACGGTCATTGTTGCATCCGAAGCATTCGGGGTGGACAACCTGACGAATGAGGACAAAGTGGTGAGCATCGCCGAAGCGATGGGGCTCCAGGCGACTGCTGCCAGCCGTATCTCCAAGTTGTACGGACTGCGCGTGCGGACAAGGACTGCCGTCATTAATGCGAGCATGCTGCCGAAGATGCTCGAGACCGCTGTCATGACCGAGGCCTCCGTCCGCAAAAGCGGCATCAACGCCCCGCTGATGGTGATGCGTTCGGACGGCGGCATCATGGATATCCGCGAGATGCACAAGCGCCCCATTCTGACGATGCTCTCCGGTCCCGCTGCCGGCGTGACCGCCGCAATGATGTATGCAAAAGTGTCGGACGGGATCTTCCTGGAGGTCGGAGGGACATCCACCGACATCTCGGTGATCAAGAACGGGAAGCCGCAGATCAAAAGTGCACAGATCGGCGGAAACCGATTATATGTGCATACGCTCGATGTGCGCACGCTCGGGATCGCCGGAGGTTCGCTGGTCCGGCTGAAGAACAATACCATAGTGGATGTCGGTCCGCGGTCCGCTCACATCGCAGGGCTCAATTACATTGCGTTCAACCATACGCTCGATTTCAATCAATGCACGCTCGAATTCGTTCAGCCGCTGAAGGACGATCCGGATGATTATCTTGCCGTTTCCATCAACGGCCATGCGGACAAGTATGCGCTCACACCGACCGAAGCTTCCAACTATCTTGGCCTCGTCCTAGTTGCCGGTCATGGAAAAGCGAACCCGCGTCCGATCAGGGAATTCTTTGAATCCTTCAGCCGCATGCTCTCACTCCCCCCGAAAGAGATCGCTCAGAATATCCTGACGATCGCAGCGGAGAAGATCAAGCCGGTCATCCAGCAGCTGGCACGCGAATACAAACTGGATATGGACCTTGTGCAGTTCGTCGGAGGCGGAGGCGGCGCATCAGCGATCGTCCCCTTTACCGCACAGCACATGAATATTCCGTTCATGATCGCAGAGAATTCCGAAGTGATCTCCGCCATCGGCGCCGCGCTCGGAATGATCCGTGATTCCGTCGAAAAGAACATCATCAATCCCACGGAAGCGGAGATCATTGCCCTCCGTCAGGAAGCAGTGAATTCGGTCATCGCCATGGGCGCACTTCCCGACACCATCGAAGTGAGCATCGAGATCGACAGCAAGAACAAGAAAGTGATCGCCTCGGCGATGGGGACGAGCGAACTGCGGACCCGCGACCTGGAGGTCCAGAAATTGTCCGAAGAGAAGATCCTTTCGATCGGTGCCGCATCGATGAAAAGCACAAAGGAATCGGTCACCATCTCGGGACGGACCTCGTTCCTGTATGCACTGACCGCGCGGACGGAAGTGTCGCGGTTCTTCGGTCTTGTCAAGGAACATTCGCAGCAATTGCGTGTGATCGATAAGGAAGGGACCATCCGTCTGCAGATCAAGGACTGCATTGTGGATTCCGTGCGGAACGATGCTGTGAAAGGAAAGATCACCGAGATGATCGAAACACTCACGACGTTCGGCGATGCCGGTGCGCTGGTGCCGAATATCTATCTGCTTGTCTCGGCAAAGGTCGTTGACCTGACCGGACTCATGAAAGAATCGCAGATCATGGCGCTGGTCGATCTGGAATTATCCAAGACGCTTCCGGAGGATGAGATCATCGTCATCGCAACACCAAAGAAGTAAAGGACCTCGTCCGCTTGTCCGCCTGAGGTGAGCAAGCGACGGGTTACTCTGTCATGCCCGAATGTTTCTATCGGGCATCCATAAAATAGATTCCCGAACCGGCACAATGCGGAAAAGCCAACACCGTTTGAACTAACTCTGATCGATCATGACGCTCCGTTCCACATATGATTATATCGTCCTCGGCGCCACGGTGCCGGGAGTACTTTTTGCTGCGGAGAAATCCCGAACAGGATCTTCCGTTCTGCTGACGAATCAGTACGGATTTCCCGGCGGGATCGTGACGGAGACACTGAACTGTCACCAGGAAGCTCCGCCGAAAGAGTGCGGCTCACTGCTTGAAGGATTGTATCGAACGATCGCAGCCGATAATCTTTCATCTTCGGTCGTCAATCCCGAATCGGTGAAATATGCACTGCAGCAGCTCCTGGTTGCGACGGATGTCGATCTCTATTTTCATGTTGTACCGAAGCAGATCAGCATGACGGATCCCTTGGCCGTGACGGTCGCGCTGCTGGCAAAAGAAGGGATCACATCTGTCCGCGGAAAGAAGATCATTGATGCTACGGATGAACTCTCCGGAGCGGCGATCCTCGGTCTGCCGTTGATATCCGGTGAGAGGAATGTCAATCTGTTCATCACTCCGCCTGCGGACGAGCGGTTCCTCTCCTTCCCGAAGGTCCGACGCTCGCTGAAGCTTGATGACGGACGGTACTGGCTCTCGCTGAGGATCGAATCAACGGATGAACTGTTCCGCGAGGATGAGACCCATGCGCTGCTCGACGAATTCCGCATCATTTTGGAACGCTCCGGCTGCCGCATTCAGATCCTGCCGATGGGAGTTCATGCGGATGTTTCTGCTGAGAACGGACGCGCATTGAACGGTGCGTTCAGCACTATGAATGCGCTGCTCGGCGGCCGCTTTCACGACACCCAGCAGTTCGTCCGTGCAGCCCGCATACCGGCGATAGGAACAATTTTGTAATCAACATCTGTAATGAATGAAAAGAACTTCCGGTGCGACTTCCCGGAGAACAGAAATCAATGAACGATATCTTTAATACTATACGGAACGGACTCATCGTCTCATGTCAGGCGGAGGGAAATTCACCGTTCAATTCTCCGGAAGGAGTAGCGATGTTCGCGCGTGCGGCCGTGAACGGCGGCGCTACCGCTATCCGCTCCGAAGGCTTGGAGAAAACCTCCGCGATCATTCGGACCGTTCAAGTCCCTGTGATCGGTTTGGTGAAATCATATTTTGACGATGGGTTCGTCCGCATCACCGGTTCATTCAAGGATGTGGAACAGCTGGTCTCGATCGGTACGCATATCATCGCCATCGACGGGACATTCCGAATGCGTGAGGGGCTGACCGGTCCGGACTTCATCGCCCAAGCCAAGGCGCAATACGGCTGCTGCATCATGGCGGATATCGCAACGGAAGAGGAAGCGATCGCATGCGCCCGCGCCGGTGCGGACTGTGTCTCGACAACGCTCAGCGGATACACTCCGGAGACACAGCATTCCCATGACGGACCGGACACCGAATTGCTGCGGAAGCTTGCTTCCTCACTCACGATCCCGGTCATCGCTGAAGGACGGATCAATACACCTGCACTCGCGGCAGAGATGCGGTCACTCGGCGCGTGGAGTATCGTGGTCGGTTCCGCCATCACCCGTCCGACCGAGATCACGAAATGGTTTGTGGAATCGATGAACAAAAAATCACGACAACAATATTGATCCGATGAAACTCCTCCAAGAATATGATGTGATCGTCGTCGGTGCAGGCATCGCCGGCATCAGTGCGGCCGTGAAAGCGGGACGCTCAGGCGCATCCGTTTTGCTGGTGGAGCAGTACGGTTTCGTCGGCGGCATGTCCACCGCGGGGATGGTCTCTCCTTTCATGAAGCACGAAGTGAAAGGCGAAACACTCGTCCGCGGCGTGTTCGAAGATCTCGAACGTGAGATGCGCAGCCAGAACGGGATGATCGACAACGGATTCTTCGCGAATTCATTCCGTTCGGCATCATATCATCTGCTGAAGGAGGCCGGCTGCACCGTGCTGCTGCACGCAGTGATCGCCGCTGTGACGAAAAAGCAGGACCATGTGGAATCCATCACCGTCTTCGCAGCCGGAAAAGAATTCACGATACGCGGAAAGATCTTCATCGATACATCGGGGGATGCTCAGCTGCTCTTCCTGGCCGGACTTCCGTGGCTGAAGGGGGATGAGAGAACGGGATTGCTTCAGGCGCTGACACTCTTCTTCCGGATGGGAAATATCGACCTGAAAAAAGTGACAGAATTTGCTAAGGCGAACAAGAATGAATTCTTTGACTGGATGGAATATGATTTCGACATGACGAAGATCATCTCCGTTGCGGGGTACTTCAGCATCGTCAAACGCGCCATCGAGGAGAAACGGCTCTCACCCGAGGTGCAGTATATCTTCTTCACCACACTTCCGGAATCGGGCGAAGGTTCGTTCAACACTTCGAACATTCTGGAAGTGGACGGTTCCTCCTCCCTCGATCTGACGAAAGCGGAGATCGCTGGACGGCGTCAGGTGCATCAGGTCGTGATGCTGCTGCGGAACGAAGTCCCCGGTTTTGAACATTCCTATCTGATCGAGACCGCACCGCAGGTCGGCGTCCGAGAAACACGGCGCGCCGGCGGCGAGTACGCCGTTACCGGCGAGGATATCAAACGGGGGAATAAATTCGACGATTCGATCGCCAGAGGATGTTACGGCATCGATATTCACGGACAGAAGGATGAAAGCAGCAGAATGGAACATCTGGCGGAAGGGGATTATTACGAGATCCCGTACCGTGCGCTGCTGGTGCAGGGTGCCGATAATGTCATGGCTGCAGGGCGGTGCATCTCCTCCACCCGCGAAGGACACAGCGCGCTGAGGATCCAACCGACCTCCTCCGCTACCGGAGAGGCTTGCGGAGCTGCCGCTGCACTGGCTGTGAAATCCGGAAAAACCGTGCGGGCGCTTGGTGCATCTGAAGTGCAAAAGATGATCTCATACAATATTACAGCGAAGTAACGTGCAATCGAACTCTATTATATTCGGGACAGACGGCTGGCGGGGATTGCTCGACAGTGAAATGAACAGCGGAAGCGTTGCGCTTGTTGCCCAGGCGTTCGCGGATTATGCCCGTCGTCTCTCCGGCTCCCCCTCCGTTGTGATCGGATATGACGGACGAAGGAATTCAAAAGAGTTCGCAGAACTGTTCGCACAGATCCTCGCGGGAAATTCCATCCGCTGTCATTTGTCGGACAAAGTCGTACCGACACCGGTCGTCTCCTATGCCGTAAAAGCACGGGGATTGGATCTTGGAGTGATGATCACCGCCTCCCATAATCCGCCGGAATATAACGGCATTAAATTCAAAGCATCGTACGGCGGACCGTTCGCCACCGAAGAGACGCACATCGTCGAGACGCTCATTGGAACATCCGCGATCCGGCGCTCTGCAGAACCGGCTGCAACGGAGGACCTGCTTTCGGAATATCTGATGCATCTTCAGAACATCGTCGATCTTTCGGTGATCGCCCGGAGCGGCATCGTTCCGTTGATCGATTCCATGAGCGGCGCCGGCGGAACGTTCCTGCAGGAACTGCTCGCCGGACACCAGGTTGGGTCCAGAACGATCTTCGGCATTCCGGACAGCAATTTCTCAGGCCGGCTGGCGGAACCGATCGAAAAGAATCTGATCCCGCTCAGCGTTGAATTAAAACAAGGAAAGTATTCGCTCGGTGTTGCAACCGACGGTGACGCAGACCGTCTCGGCGTGCTGATGGAGAACGGAGACTGGCTCAGCAGTCAGGAGACTATCCTTCTGCTGACCGATTATCTGAAACGGACGAAAAAGATCTCCGGTGATGTCATCAAGACATCGTCCGTCACGAATCTTCTGAAAGCGAATTTTGAGAACGATGAATGCCGGGTGCATGATGTGCAGGTCGGTTTCAAATATATCTGTGAAAAGATGATCGAGACCGACGCCGCATTCGGCGCTGAGGAAAGCGGCGGGTACGGATTCAAAGGTCATATCCCAGAACGGGACGGTATCCTCTCTGCGCTCGTTTTTATGGAAATGCTCGCATCATCACCGTACAAGAATCTGAGTGAGTATGTCCGCTCCAAACGGAAAGAGTTCGGCGAGATCTTCTATGACCGGATCGACCATCCGTATCTTGGGGAGGACCGGAACGACCGGCTGCCGCATCTCCGGACGCATGCGCCTTCAACGGTCGCATCATTCGCTGTTGTCGGAACTGCGGCATTCTTCAGCAGCCGCGGCATCGTGAACGGATTGAAATTCTCCCTTGAAGGAAAAGCGCGATGGCTTCTGCTTCGGTCGTCAGAAACCGAGCCGCTCATCCGCATCTATGCCGAAGGAGAATCACCGGAAGAAGTGAAGAACATACTGAACGCAGGCATGGACCTGGTGAAAGATCATTGAAGGACGGGATGTGGCACCCTCCTGTTACGAAAAAGGATTATGAAAAAAATAACTGACAATAAAAACGCTCAAGAACTCCTGCAATCCCTTGCCGGCGAGTTCGCCGTCATCAAGAATCCGGAATATATCCATCCGGCATTCGAACTGGCCCCGCTCGCACCGAAATTGACCTCTCCCCTCACTTCGTTATCCGCGGCGGTGATGGATATGGACGGCACCACGACGACCACCGAAGAACTGTGCATCCATTCCCTGGAATTCATGCTCCGCACGATGAGCGGGAAACGCACGAAAGAGTCATGGACCGGTCTCGATCATACGCTCGATTATCCGAACATCATCGGCAACAGTACCACGAAGCATGTGGAATACCTGATCACCAAGTATCATCATCTCCTTGACCGGACGGAGATCAAACGATCCTTTCTCTTCGCCGCGGTATGGACCATCATTGCAGGACATGATGAACAACGGAAAAAAGAAGTGACGGTCAACCTGACCAATCTGCATTTACAGGGACTGCTGAAGAATCCGTTCTTTCTGGAACTCTCCGCCGCACCGGAAACGGTCGCCGGCCGGGAAGCAGAGATCATCACTGCATTGATGCAGCAGTACGGGGATCTGTTCCCGGAACTGACCCGCACCGATCTTGTGAAACTCGGCATCGACATCTATTACCAGCGGTATCACATCATCCTTCAGCGCATCAAACGCGGGGAAAGCCGGCAGATCTCCGCCGAGCTGTTCAATGATCCGGACAAACGGCTCATCCAGCCGATGCCCGGTATCCTCTTCTTTCTCAGCCTGATCAAAGGATGGCTCGGAAACGAAGCGGAGAGACTCATTCCAGTCCTTCTGCACGAATATGAACTGAAATCCGGCAGACCGTTCTCCGGTACGGACACTGATACACTCAGGATACGGGTCAATCATCTGAGTTCTCTGTTCCAGAAGAAACCGGCAAAAGTTTCCATCGTCACCTCTTCCATTTTTTATGAAGCGGATATCGTGATGGGCGAGGTCTTCACCGTCCTATCGGCTCAATTGAAGACACTCCCTCTTTCCGAAGAACGGAAGAACAGCATTGCGGAGAAACTGTCGCAGTACCGGAACACGTATGATGCGTTCATCACCGCCAGTGATTCCACCGAGATCCGTCTGAAACCGCACCGCGATCTCTACAGCATCGCGCTGCACCAGCTGAACGTTCCGGTCAGTGAATTCGGGAATGTCATCGGCTTCGAGGACAGTGAGAGCGGAACGATCGCCATCCGTGCAGCGGGCATCGGCCGGTGCATTGCCGTGCCGTTCGCACAGACACAGGGACACAATTTTGAGGCGGCAACGCTGGTCAGTTCGGGCGGCGTCCCCGAAGTGGTGTTGGAACATAATGTGTTCTTTGCCTTGTAGGAATTGAGATCGTTGAAAAATCTCAACACAATGTCATTCCGGGTCCGTTCATTTTTCTTCTGAACATCGGGACGAGGAATTTGAGAAAGAACAGAAAAGTCATTTTCAAATATTTAAGAAAGCCCATGGATAAAAAAGTTTTCCACGTTATTTCGAACACTCACTGGGACCGCGAATGGCGCTTCCCGTTCCAGCGCAACCGTCAGATGCTGGTGGATATGATCGATGAGGTCATTTCGATCCTGGAAAAGGATCCGTCTTACCGCGCGTTCCATCTTGACAGTCAGTCCATCGTCGTCCGCGACTACCTGGAAGCAAAGCCGCACATGAAAGAGCGTTTCATCTCGCTCGTCAAGCAGGACCGTCTGCTCATCGGACCGTGGTACATCCTTCCGGATGAGTTCCTTGTCGGCGGCGAAAATCTCATCCGTAACCTGCTGCTCGGGCACAAGATCAGTGCAGCGCACGGCGGCGTGTCGAAGGTCGGTTATTCTCCGTTCTCGTGGGGACAGATCTCGCAGCTCCCGCAGCTCTACCGCGAATTCGGCATCGATCTGATCATGTTCTACCGTGGGGTGAATTCACTCGACAGCCCCAAAGCCGAATTCCTGTGGGAAGGAGCGGACGGCACACGGTCAGTGACATCGCGATTCTCTACCATGCCGCGGTATAATTTCTATTTCTATATCTATCGTCCGGTGATCCACAACGAAGGATTCGCCGACGTTGAATATAAATGGTCCAACGGCGGAGTGCCGTTCCATTTTGCGGACCGTCAGCAGCATGACGAGGATTTCTTCATTATCCGTCCGCTTGACGGATATTTCCCCGACAAGATCGTTCCTCAGGTGGAGAAGATCATCACCGATCAGTCGAATGATTTCACCACCAAGCATGTCATCTGGATGGAAGGGCATGATTCCAGCGGACCGAACCATAAAACAGTCCGCATCCTTCAGGATATCAAAAAGATGATGCCGGAACTCGATGTCGTTCACAGTACGCTCAGCGACTATGCCAAAGGATTACTCGAGAGTGTCGACAAGGACTCATTGTCCCTCGTCACCGGCGAGCGCCGGAGCGCCCAGTTCGACCGGCGGAGCGGAAATCTGTACGGCTACACCACCTCGGCCAGGATGTTCCTGAAGCAGAAGAATTTCGAAGCGGAACGCTGGCTGCAGTTCTATGCCGAACCGTTCTCCGTCTTCTCCGGCATGGCCGGACGCGATATCAACGATCAGTACATCAATATCGCCTGGGAACTGCTTCTCCAGAATTCGGCCCATGATTCCATCGGCGGATGCAGTTTGGATGAGATCCACGAGGATATGATGCACCGCAGTAAACAATCGATCGAGATCTCCAAAGGTGTGTTCGAACGTTCTGTGAAGCATCTCGTCGGATCGATCGACATGTCGCCGTTCCCTGTTTCCGGCGGCAATTCGGAGATCTTCCTTGTCGCATTCAATCCGAATAATGACCGGAGGAATGATGTCGTGGAAGCGGTCATCGATATTCCCAAGGAGTTCGATTCCGGCGACTTTACCGTGGTCGATCAAAACGGAACACCGGTCGGCATCCAGCATCGGGATTCATCCGACTTCCAGCCTGTACTGGAACAGATGATCGATCGTCCCATGTATTTCGATATGAAGCGATATCGTTCATATCTTCATTTGAAGGATGTCCCTCCGTTCGGATTCACCGCTTTTCGCGTGATCCCCGGAAAAGGGACTGCGAAAAAGAACCTTGCTGTTATCGGAAAGATGAAGAACCGACTTCCGGTGCTGGAGAATGAATTCCTGACCGTGAAGATCAATCCCAACGGAACGCTCACTGTCACCGACAAGAAGAATAGATCGGTCTTCAAAGAGATCGGATATTTCTTTGACGAAGGTGAAGCAGGTCATGCCTGGGTCCATACACCAGTGCAGCCCTTCACCGATACGCTGAAGTCCAAAGCAAAGATCAGAATGATCGAGAACGGTCCGCTGACAGCCGTCGTGAGCATCGCACATTCCCTGAAACTTCCCGTCGATCTGAATGCCCGGAAGAAAAAACTGAAACGCTTCGGCATTGTGAACATTGAACTGCTCGTGACGCTGAACAAAGATTCGCGCCGGGTGGATCTAAAGGTGAATGTGAACAACACCGTTGAGAGCCACCGCCTGCGGATGATGTTCCCGACATCACTCGATGCGAAATATTCATACGGCGAAGGACAGTTCGACGTGGTCAAACGGACGCTTGAGCGTCCGGACACCAAGGACTGGGTGGAACAGCCGATGTACGATTTCCCGATGCATCATTTCGTGGATATCACCGACGGAAAACGGGGCGCCGCCGTTTTGGTGAACGGTCTGAAGGAATATGAAGTACTGAACGACAGGAAACGGACGGTCGCAGTCACGCTGTTCCGTTCCTTTGAATTCATCATCGCACCGAGTTCGCGGCAGGATTACACCTATCAAAAAGGTTCACAATGTCTCGGGAAGCAGAGTTTTGAGCTTTCGTTCTATCCGCACCGCTTCGACTGGAACAAAGGGAACGTTTATCAGGAAGCGCTGACGTTCAATCATCCGCTCCGGCTTGCGCAGACCGGCCGGACAACCGGTGAGCTTCCCGTCTCGACGTCGTTCCTGACGATCGAACCGCAGCAGCTGATGTTCAGTGCAGTGAAAAAAGCAGAGAGCGGAGAGAAAAATCAATACGTTTTGAGAGTGTATAACCCTACGGAAGAGACCATTTCCGGAACGATCTCGACTTTTTTTACAATTGCTGAGGCGGCATTGCTGACTTTGGAAGAAAAGGTGATCTCCGTTATTCCAGTAAAAGACAGACAATCAATTACTATTGAAGCCGGACCAAAAAAGATCATCACATTATTGGTCCGTCTCAAATAAATCATCCCCGCCGCAAGCCCGCCTATGGCGGGCAAGCAGCGGGGTATTTTCTTCGTCACCCTGAACTTGTTTCAGGGTCTTTGATTCAGATGCCGAAACAAGTCCCGAAGGGATCACTTTGTGATTCGGCATGACGGTTTTTTTTACACCGCAAGCGGCGGAGTATTTACTCATAAGAGAATAAATTGTCATGCCCGAATGTCCCGCTACTCGGATTCCGCTCACGGCGGGATTCAAAAGGCGGAATTTCTGTCAGGCATCCTTAAATATAGATTCCCGCCAAGAGCACGCGGGAATGACAATGCGCCGCTCCGCAGGAGTCCTTCGGACAAGCGGCGGAGTATGTACTCATAAGAAAATAATCGAATTCTACATTTTGCATTCACCATTTGTTTAATCTTTCAAAATTCCATTTATGATCAATAATAAATACGGCTACTTCACCGACGACCACAGAGAATTCGTCATCACTGATCCCCGCACTCCCCGTCCCTGGTTCAATTACATGTGGAACGAGCATTACGGCGGACTCATCTCGCACACCGGAGGCGGATTCAGTTTTCTGGATTGTCCCCGCGACAACCGCATCACCAGGATGCGCTACAACTGTCTGCCGTGGGACAGGCCCGGCCGGTATGTGATGGTGAAGGATACTGCCAGCGGAAAGTACTGGTCCCTCAGCTGGGCTCCCACCATCGATCTGAAGTATGACCTCTATGAATGCCGTCATGGACAGGGATATACGAAGATCACCACCGAGATCAACGGCATCCGCGGCGAGATCACCTATTTTGTCGGAAAGGATGTGAACGCCGAATTTTGGTCCGTCCGCCTCACCAATCTTACCGCCGAAAAGCGGTCATTGGAGATCTACTCTTTCACCGAACTGATGATGGGAAATGCTCTGAACGATATCATCAATCAGCCGAACGATAAACATTTCACCGATATCACCTTCGACAAGGAGCATCAGACGCTCGTCTCGACACGCCGCTATTGGGTGCTGAACAAGAAGGTCTCTGTTGTCCAGCCGAACATCGACTGGAAGTATAAACTCTATTTCACGAACACGCTGCCGGTCACCGGCTTCGACGGAAGTCTGGACAAATTCATCGGACGCTGGAGATCGGAAGCGAATCCCATTTCCATCGAAACGAGCACGATGAACAATACCGAGATCACCGCCGGTGATCCTGTGGCGGCGCTCCAGTCCAAACTCACACTCGATGCCGATGCATCAGTCGATTTTGCGACCATTCTCGCCATCATCCCGAAGGAACAGAAGGATCCGTTCAATTTCATCCAATGGAACGAACTGAAATCGATCGAGACCGTCCATGCAAAACTGAAAGATGTGAAGAAGTATTGGGATGCGTATCTCGGTCATGTGAAGGTGGAGACACCGGATGAGAAAGTGAATGCGATGCTGAATGTCTGGAATCAATACCAGGCCGCCGTCACATTCGATATGGCGCGCAATTCGGGATATTATCACGGCGGTCTTCTCTTCGGCACCGGCATCCGCGATCAGTTCCAGGATATCATCGGAATGGTCATCGCCCAGCCGCAGCGTGTCCGCGCCCGTCTGCTGAATGCGCTCCGCTTCCAGTTCAAGAACGGGTCAACGCTCCATAACTTCTTTAAGATGACCGACAGCGGTGAGAAAACGAATCACTCCGATACGCCTCTGTGGATCCCGTTCGGTCTCGTGGAGTATCTGAATGAGACCGCCGACTATTCGATCCTCGATGAGACTGTCCGCTATTACGACGAGGGTTCGGGAACGGTCTATGAACATCTCGTGAAAGCGCTGGACTTCGCCATTTCCGCCACGACGGAACGGGGACTGCCGAAGATCATGAACGGCGACTGGAACGACACGCTCGACCATATCGGTCCTCTCGGAAAAGGGGAGACCGTCTGGGGCGCATTCTTCCTCGGCTATATGCTGAAGAAGACGTACGAATTGCTCGACTACCGGAAGGATTCCGAGACGAAACAGCGGTGGGAGACATTCTACAATAAGCTGGAAAAAGTGATCAACGACGTCTGCTGGGACGGTGAATGGTACCTCCGTGCATTCCGCGATAACGGAGAATCGGTCGGTTCCCACAAGTATAAACAGGGAAAGATCTTCATCAACGCGCAGACATGGTCCGTCATCTCCGGGCTCGCACCGAAGGAACGCGGGACGAAAGCGCTGGAGTCGACGAAGAAATATCTCGGCACGCCGTACGGCATTCAGATCGTCTGGCCGAGTTACACCGAAGTGGAAGATACCATCGGCCTCATCAGCCGCTGTGTACCGGGAAAGAAAGAGAACGGCGCGGTGTTCAATCATGCCTCGTCATGGTTCATCCTGGCTTCCATCATCAACGGCGACGTGGAATCGGCATTCGATATCTATACGAAGATGCTCCCGCTGAACTCATCGGCAAACATCGATCGGTATGAGACCGAACCGTATGTGTTCGCGGAATATCTCACGAGTCCGGACCATGAGACCGAAAATCAGGCGAGTCATTCATGGCTGACAGGAACAGCCGTGTGGATGTATCGTATCGCACTGGATCACATCCTCGGATTCAGGACGAGTCTTCACGGAGTGACCATTGCACCGAATATCCCCTCCCGCTGGAAGGAATTCAAGGCGGAACGGACCTTCAGAGGGAAACAACTGAAACTGTCCGTTTCCAATCCGGACGGAGTTAATTCCGCCGTCCGATCCATGAAAGTGAACGGAAACGAAGTGAAAACACCATTCATCGACATCGCTTCGTTCAACGATTCTGTCATATCCATTGATATCATCCTTGGCAAAAAATAATCCGGGTACATTATGAAACGATTACTTGCACTCTTCATGATCATGACCGCCGCCGTATGGTCACAAACGATCACGTGGCAGAATGTTACCGCAAATTATTCCCTGCCAGCCGGGATCTCTGTCTATCACGGCACCAGGTCTTCGCCGATCCTGAGCATCTATTATTTGGATGTGGACCTGAACAACACCAATCTGGCTGTCCGCCCGTACCTTTCGGCGACCAACACACCGGTGCAAACGTTCACAAAAAATGTCGGCGCGTACGCGGCGGTCAACGGCGGGTTTTTCGGCGGTTCTTCTTCCTTCTCTGCAGTCGTCTATCCGAACGAAGTGAAGGCATCGAATGTCGCATCGGTGACGAGGAATGCCCTTTCGTATCCGGTCATCCGGAGTTTCTTCGGAATGAAGAAAGACCGCTCACTGAGCGTGGATTGGATCTATCAGTTCGGCGGCGCGATGTCCGATATTTATACTTTCGCACAGCCCCTCCCCTATACGGCAAATGATCCGACGCCCAAAGCGGCACCGATAAAATCACAAGGAACGGAATATACGAATCTGCTCGTCGGTATCGGCGGCGGACCGATGCTCATCAAAAATGATTCTATCAGGATCACATACAATCAGGAAGTGATGTGGGGTTCGGGGGTCGGCGAAACGAATAATGATCCGCGCACCGCTGTCGGTTTTACGGCGAACAAGCATGTCATTATGATCACGGCGGACGGACGGCAGGCCGGAAGTGAAGGGGTCAGTCTCACCGAGATGGCAAGCATTCTGAAAGGACTCGGCTGTGTCGGCGCCATTAATCTGGACGGAGGAGGTTCGACACAGATGGCTGTACCAAACGCATATATCAATTCCCCGTCGGAACAGCGCGCCGTCCCTTCGATCTTCGCGGTCGTGCATACGGACTCGCTCAATCTTCCGAAGGAGCCCCTCTTTCAAAAGGTGATCGATACCGGGGACAGCAATGCTACGGCGCTCGGCGGCGGATGGTTCGAAAGCGCCAATCCGGGATACTGGGTGACGAAGAGTCTCCTGCATCCCATCGGGACCGGTACGGCTTCGTATGAGTTCAGACCGCATCTTCCGGCGAAAGCGCTTTACAATGTCTACGGCTGGTGGGTCTCCAGTTCGAACCGGAGCACCGACACGCCGTTCATCATCGTGCGCAGCGGTGGCACGGATACAGTACGCGTCGATCAGGTCTCGAACGGGTCAACATGGAAACTGATCGGTACATTTGAATTCAGCGGGACCACGTCGGATAAAGTGATCATTTCCGATGCGGCAAAGACCAATAACTATGTCGTGGCGGATGCGGTCAAATTCGAATCCTTCGATCCGAAAGTCGTGGCATCAGTCTCTGAACAGATCCGAACGGATTCACCGGCATCGTTCGACATCAACCAGAATTATCCCAATCCGTTCAATCCATCCACCACGATCGGATATTCCGTTGCGAAAGGCTCAAATGTACAGATCTCCGTCTATAATTCGCTGGGAGCAAAGATCGAAACTCTCGTCGATCATCATCACGCACCCGGTACATATATGGTGAGATTCAACGGCGTGTCATATGCATCCGGTATGTATTTCTATCGGATATTGTCGGAAGGGAAAAGCTTGACGAAGGGAATGATGCTGGTAAAATAGATTTTGGTGAAGGTGCGGGGATATCTACCATAATATTCAATATTCACAAACTGTAGAGACGGATAATTATCCGTCTCTACGAGAAACGTCGTACCGTTCAATGAAATGGATATTTAAACGAACGAATCCATCTCCTTCAGCAAAATCTCCGCCCACTTCCGGTAAGCCGCTTCCGTGAGATGAAGTCCATCCTCAGTAAACTCTTTCTTGAGGTCCCCACGTTCATCGGTAAAGCGATGATGCAGGTCAAAATATCCGGCGTTCAGTTCACCGGCGAGGTGTTTCAGTCCCTCGTTAAATCCGCGGATCCGTTCATTCGGTCTGGGGGGATTCTCCCTCGTCGGGAAAAGTGAGGTCAATGTAACAGAGATGCCGGGGGCAAATCCGCGTATCCGCTCAACGATCGTCCGGATATTTCCGAGGATCTCCTTATCGCTCCTCTCCCTCGCCAGATCGTTCGTCCCAATACAGATATAGACACTCTTCGGGTCATTGTTGAACCAATTGCCCGACAGCCGTTCCAAACATTCCACTGTACTGTCGCCGGAAACACCGGCATTCAATATCCGGTCCCCTGAAATATACTGTGTGACGTTGAATCCTTCGGTAATGGAATCCCCGATCAAGACGATCCTGTCATTCATGTGAACCATTCCAATTTATTTCCTTTACCATTCTGCAATAAAGAGCTAACTTTCTGTACTAACGGACACGATGCTCACGGATCCATGCCATAAAAATATGAATATTTCCCGAAAACTCTGTCTCTTTTCTCTGCTCTTATGCCTGCTGTCAGGCGGGGTCCGCATGAGCGCTCAGAGTTCAAAAGTGAAGTTCGAACATATTTCGATTGAGCAGGGGCTCTCCCAGAGTTCCGTCTTCTCCATCTTTCAGGACAGCCGCGGCTTCCTGTGGTTCGGAACGCTGGACGGATTGAACCGGTATGACGGTTATACATTCACCGTTTTCAAATCCGATCCCCGGCGCCCGAATACGCTCAGCAACAATACGATCGTGAAGATCTATGAGGACACAGATGGAATTCTCTGGATCGGCACTCTGGGAGGCGGACTCAACCGCTTCGACCCATCGACCGAACAATTCACGCGGTTCCGGCACTCCCCTGCGGACAGTTCAAGTCTCAGCAACGACAATGTCCGTTCGATCTATCAGGATATCAGCGGAACTCTCTGGATCGGAACGAACGGCGGTTTGAACAAATTTGATCCGCGCAAAGGCACATTCACTCAGTACAGAAACACTCCCGGCGCGGAAGGACGGATCAGCAATGATGTTATTTGGACCATCTGCGAATCCCGCTCGGAACCGGGGATCCTCTGGATCGGCACATACGACGGACTGAACCGCTTTGATTCCAGGACCGGACTCTTCACGCACTTCAAACATTCTCCGGCGGACAGGACATCATTGAGCAATAATTATATCTGGACGGTGATCGAACAGGACAGCGAACACCTCTGGATCGGTACGAACAACGGTTTGAATCTTTTCAATAAGAGGACCCACCGGGCGATCCGCTTTCACCGCTCTCCACAGAATTCCAGAAGTATCAGCGGCAATAATGTCTGGTCGTTGCTGAAGGACCGTTCCGGTACCGTCTATGCCGGAACGCTCGACGGCGGATTGAACAGGATCGTCCGGTCGACGGACAGAACAGAGTATTCCTTCATCAGCTACATGCATGATCCCGCCGATCAGAACAGCATCAGCCATAATTTCATCTGGTCCATGTTCGAGGACCGGACGGGGATCATCTGGCTCGGAACGGATGTCGGCGTGAATAAACTCGATCCGAATGCGGCGAAGTTCCTTCATTACAAAAGCGATCCGTTCAATCCCTACAGTCTCACGAACAACGAAGTGACCGCCATTTTTCGTGATGCAGCAGGAACATTGTGGGTGGGGACACGGAACGGACTGAACCGGTATCACGCTCCTACCGACCGCTTCATCCATTACAAGTATGATCCGAACGATCCGGCAAGCATCAGCAACAATTATATCCGCTCGATCAATCAGGATCGGAACGGGACACTCTGGATCGGCACGAACGGCGGCGGATTGAACCGCTATGACCGCGCATCAAATTCTTTCCGCAATATGCGGACCGGACACATCCCCAGCAGCATCAGCAGCAACGACATAACAAGGATCTATGAGGACCGTTCCGGCATCCTTTGGCTTGCCACACTTGCCGGATTGAATAAATTCGATCCGGTCACCAACAGTGTGAAATTCTATGCGAAGGACCTGAACAGACCGGGAAGTCTCAGCCATGATTACGTGTATACCATCACCGAAACGAAGGATGGTTCGATGTGGATCGGCACGCTCGGCGGAGGATTGAATCGGTTCGACCGGACGAGCGGAACATTCAAAGCATTCCAGGAAGATCCGTCCGACTCAACAAGTCTGAGCAACAATAATGTCTGGTGCATCCATGAGGACCGTGCGGGGGATCTGTGGATCGGGACGAATAACGGTTTGAATAAGTTCAATCATTCGGGCAGCACATTTACGCACTATGATGAGAAGAACGGCCTCGTGAACAATGTGATCTACGGTATCCTGGAAGATTCCAAAGGATTCCTCTGGCTCAGTTCGAACAAAGGACTCTCCCGGTTCGATCCGCGCAACGGGAGCGTCCGGAATTATACGACGAATGACGGATTACAGAGCAACCAGTTCGGCGGGAATGATCATTTCAAAGACAGCCGCGGGTATATGTATTTCGGAGGGATCAACGGTTTCAATGTTTTCTATCCGGACAGCATCAGGGACAATCCGTACATTCCGCCGATCGTCATCACCGATTTCCAGATCTTCAACCGCTCTGTCGGCATCGGCGGTGAATCGCCGTTCAGCCGATCGATCAGTTCGACGCGCTCCGTGACGCTTTCCCACGATCAGAATGTCTTCTCATTTGAATTTGCGGCACTTCATTTTTCCTCGCCCGGTTCCAATACCTATGCATATCAGATGGAAGGATTCGATAAAGACTGGATCCGATCGGGGACACGGCGCTTCGTGACCTATACCAATCTTGATCCGGGAAGATATCTCTTCAAGGTGACCGGTTCCAATAATGACGGTGTGTGGAACACCCAGGGAACATCACTTGAGATCATCATCTCCCCTCCGTTCTGGAAGACCTGGTGGTTCATCACGGCATTGGTGATCGCAGGACTCGGATTCGCCGCTTCCATCATCTATTTCCGTATCCGTCATCTGCTGACCATCGAGCGGCTGCGGCTGAAGATCGCTTCGGACCTGCATGATGACATCGGCACGAGACTGACCGAGATCTCCATGCTGAGCGACATCGTCTATCACGGCGGGAGCAGCGACCAGAAAGGGTTCAAGGAGTCTGTCCGGAACATCGGCGGTATCGCCCGCGAACTGATCGAGAACATGTCCGACATCGTCTGGCTGATCAATCCCAAACGGGATTCGCTCTATGAACTCTTTTTGAAACTGAAGGACGGATATGAGGAGATCCTCTCCCACCGGCAGATCCTGCTCCACATCAATAATCTGAACTACATGGAGATGATCTCCCTTCCGATGGAGCACCGGAAGAACATCTATCTCATCTTCAAGGAAGCGATCAACAATTCACTCAAACACAGCTCATGCACGGAGATATCGATCAATACCGAAGTGAAAGGACGGATCCTCACCATTACGATGTATGATAACGGACAGGGATTCGATCAGAATTCACGCGCTGCGGGGAACGGCTTGGAGAATATGCAGCATCGGGCCCGGACAGTGGGCGGTTCCCTCCGGATACATTCCTCCCCCGAAACGGGGACCATGATCAAATTCACCGGAAGAATTTAAATGAAGAGCATCACATGATCAACGTCGTCATCGTCGAAGACAACACCATCATCAATAACTCGCTCGCGTCGCTGCTGAACCGGTCCAAAGGTTTCTCCTGCGTCGGCGCATTCGCGGATTGCGAGTCCATGCTGAAAAAAGTGAAGGGACTTGAACCGGACATCCTGCTGATGGACATCAAACTTCCCGGAATGAACGGCATCGAAGGAGTGAAGATCGTCAAGGGGATCCTGCCGGAACTGAATATCCTGATGCTGACCGTCCACG